>NZ_JARAMH010000012.1:0-169972 GCF_029524215.1 Kocuria oceani
CACGACAACCACACCAGGACCACCGGGAACGAACCATCAACCGGAAACCTACCGCCACCACGGGGCGAGAACCTCGCCCACCCGCAGCAACCCGGACGACACTACACCCACCCCCACACCCCGTCAAAACACCCACCACCACGCCAGGAGGCCGTTGACGGCGTCGCCGAGGGTCCCCCGCTGACGCGCCCCGGAGCGGCCGGGGACGGTCCGGGCCGGGGCCGTGCACGCGGTCCGCGAACGCCCGTCCTGACCCCTCGGCCCGGGCGGATTCGTGCGTAGGCTGATGACACATCCGTGACCGTCAACCGAAAGGACAGCAGATGGGCACCTCACCGGAAGAACTGCCGGAGACCCCCGACACCTACGAGGGCGCGGCGGAGGTCGACCCCGACCACTGGCGCGACGACCCGCTCATCGAGGGAGCCGAGGTGGACGCGGCGGACGAGCGCGCCGATCCCGCCCACCCGGTGGTCCCCTCCGAGCAGCAGCTGCGGGACGAGACGGCCGAGGCCCGCTTCGAGGCCGGGGACGAGCAGATCCCGCCCGAGGAGCCGGGCATGGGCGAGGCCCTCGACAATCTCGACGTGCCCGAGAACTCGGGTTTCGAGGACGAGGTCGACTCGAGCAACGACTCGTTCCACGCCGGCGGCGACCCGCTCTCCTGAGCGCGGTCCCCGGACACGAGCACGCCCCGGTCGTCACGGCCGGGGCGTCCTCGTGTCCGGGCACCGTCCGAGGGGTGCGGGTGCGCGGCTCAGGCGAACGCGGAGAGCCCCGTGATGCTCCGCCCGATGATCAGGGCCTGCATCGTCTCGGTCCCCTCGTAGGTGTGCAGGGCCTCGATGTCCGCGAAGTGCCGGGCGACGCGGTGCTCGATCAGGATGCCGTTGCCGCCCATGAGGTCACGGGCGTTCGCGGCGATCGAGCGCGCCGTCCGGGTGGAGGTGTACTTCGCCAGGGACGCCTGCTCGCCCGTGAGCGTCCCGGCCTCCTCCCGCTCGGTCATCCGCGCCACGAGCAGCTGGATCTGCGTGAGTTCGCTCAGCATCCGGGCCAGGCGCTCCTGGACGATCTGGGACGCGGCGAGCGGCCGGCCGAACTGCACGCGCTGGGCGGCGTACTGGACCGCGGTCTCGTAGCAGGCCTGGGCGTGCCCCACGGCGCCCCACGCCACGCTGACCCGCGTGGCGAAGAGCACCGCGGCCGTGTCCTTGAAGGAGCGGGCCGCGGGGAGCGCGTTCTCCTCGGGGACGAAGACGTTCTCGAAGCGCAGGTGCGCCTGATGGATGGCGCGCAGGGCGAGCTTCCCGCGGATGGTCGTGCCGGTGTAGCCCTGGCTCTCCTGCGGGACCACGAAGCCGCGGACCTGGCCGTCCGCGTCGGAGCGGGCCCACACCACGGTGATCCCGCCCATGGAACCGTTGCCGATCCACTTCTTCTCGCCGTTGAGCAGCCAGCCGCCGTCCACCCGGGTGGCGCGGGTCTCCAGGCTCACGGAGTCCGAGCCGTGCGTGGGCTCGGTGAGCGCGAAGGCGCCGAGCAGCTCGCCGGTGGCCATGCGCGGCAGCCAGCGCCGGCGCTGCTCCTCGGAACCGCACATCGCGATCGAGCGCATGGCGAGCCCGCCCTGGACGCCCGAGACGGTGGCGATGGACCCGTCACCCCGGGAGAGCTCCATGCTGACCAGCCCGGCGGCGGTCTTGGACATCCCGGGGTAGCCGTCGACCGCCACACCGTCGCGCAGCAGGTCGAGCTCCCCCAGCCGGCGGACGAGGTCGAGGGAGTACTCGGAGCTGTCCCAGTGCCCGGCGATCACGGGCAGCAGGTCCTCCTGGACGAAGGCCCGCGCCCGCATCCAGTGCTCGCGGTCGGCGTCGGAGACGGACTCGAAGGCGCCGGCCGCGTCCGTGCCGAGGGCCTCGTCGAGGACGTAGTCGGGTTCCACGGTGCCGGCGGGGAACAGGCTCTCGCCGGTCTCGGGGGTGGCGGTCATCGGAGCATCCTTCGGTCGTTCAGCGGTCGGGTGGAGGGCGGTGCCGGGTCAGTCCTGGTGGAAGCGGCGGCCGAGGACGCGGGCGGCGGCGCCCGTGCGGTCGAGGTACGGGGTGATCCCTCCGAGGTGGAAGGGGTAGTTGGCGCCCAGGATCATGCACAGGTCCACGTCCTCGGGTCCGGCGACGACGCCCTCGGCCAGCATCGCGCCGATCTCCTCGGCGAGGGCGTCCTGGATGCGGGCGAGCAGCTCCTCGGCGGAGGCCGGGGCGTGCGCGGCGAGCTCGGGGTGCTCGGCGCGGGTGCGCTCGAGCAGCCGGGCGGCCTCGGCGGCGAGGTAGCCGTCCGCCCCCGTCTCCGGGGCCCGCTCGGTCGGCAGGACGTGGGTGAGCCCCGCCTCGACCACCGCGTCCATCCACGGGGACCGGGCGAAGCGCTCGGGGTAGGCCCGCTGCATGGTGCCGCCGACGTGGTGCAGCACCGCCGGCCCCACGAAGTCGAGCAGCCGCAGCGGCGTCATCGGCAGCCCCAGCGGGTCGGGGGCGTGGTCGGCGGTCGCCACGTCGGCGCCCGCGTCGACCGCCCGCACCACCACGTCGAACATGCGGGTGAGCACGCGGTTGACCACGAAGCCCGGGGCGTCCTGGACCCGCACGGCCGTGCGGCGCAGCGTGGCGGCGAGGTCGAAGGCGGTGGCCAGCGCCACGTCACCGGTCCGCTCCCCCGCGATGATCTCGAGCAGCGGGGTGACCTCCACGGGGTTGAACACGTGGAAGCCGACGACCCGCTCGGGGTGGCGCAGGCCCTCGGCCATGGCGGTGACGGACAGGGAGCTCGTGTTCGTCGCGAGGACGGTGTCCGGCCGGACGACCTTCTCCCACTGGGCGAAGACAGCCTTCTTGACGTCGAGGTCCTCGAAGACGGCCTCGATCACGAGATCGGCGTCGGCGAGGTCCTCCGGTCCGCTCGCGGCGGTGATCAGACCGCCGAGCTGCTCGGCCTGCTCTGCTGTGATCCGGCCCTTGGCGGCCTGGGCGGCGAAGCGCTCCCGGGTCCGGGCCACGCCGGCGGCGAGCCGTTCGTCGTCGAGGTCGGTCATGACCACGGGGATTCGGGCACCTCCGGCGATGAGGGAGGCGAGCTGTCCGGCCATCAGCCCGGCGCCGATGACGGCGGCCTTGCGCAGGGGCTTCGGCGCCGCCTCGGGCACGTCGGAGGCCCGCCGGGAGCGGGAGGAGACCAGTTCGAAGGCGTAGAGGGAGGCCTTGGCGACGTCCCCGCGGACGAGCTCCGCGAAGGCCGCGACGGCCTTGGCCCCGTTCTCGGTGCGGCTCTCGGTGCGGGCGTCGGCGACGAGGTCGATCGCCACCAGCGGAGCCGGGGCGGCGCCGTGCCAGGTGCGCTCCGCGCGGACGCGGGCCTGCTCGACGGCCTCCTGCCACTCCCGGTCGTCCGCCCGGCCCGGTGCGCCGGGACGCCGGCGGGGCTCCCCGGCGTCGAGCGCGGCGAGCCGGCCGGCCACCCACCGCTGCCAGGCGGGGTCCCACTGCTCGGTCCCCGGCGCGGCGTCGAGCACGACGTCCACGAGGCCGAGCTCCTGCGCCTCCCGGGCCTTCACGTGGCGGCCGCGCAGGGAATCGAACACGATGATGCGCAGGGCCGCGGCCGGGCCGACGAGGTGCGGGAGCAGGTGGACGCCGCCCCAGCCCGGGAAGAAGCCCAGCCGGCACTCCGGAAGGCCGAGCGGGCCGGTGCGCGGGTGGGCCACGCGGTGGTCGGTGTGCAGGGCCAGCTCGAGCCCGCCGCCCAGCGCCTGCCCCGTGAGCAGGGAGAAGGTCGGCACCTCCGCGTCGGCCAGGATGCCGAAGGCCTCGTGCCCGAGGCCGACGTAGGAGTCGGAGACGCCGCTGAGCTGCGCGTGCCGGATCTCCTTGAGGTCGGCCCCCGCGCCGAAGGACCGGGCGTTGCCGGTGACCACGATCGCCTCGACGGCCGACTGGTCCACGGAGCGCAGAACGTCCCGCAGCTGCCCCAGGGCCTCGGAGCCCCAGATGATCAGTCCGCCGGGCTGCGTCGAGTCCAGCCGCGCGAGGGCGCTCGGGAGGTGCCGGCCGGGCAGCACGAGGTGCTCGACGGCGACCGTGACGGTGGAGGGGAAGGACGGGGCGTGCGGGGCGGGTGCCATGGACGGACTCCTGGGACGGGACGTGATCGGCACCACTCTGACTGATACGGAGTATCACGTCAAGGTATTGAGTCTCAGTGTCATGGCGGGACGCGGCGTACGGCGCCCCGAGGCATTAGTATCGCTACTGATGATCGATGTGTTGCCTCCAGAGACCGAACGCCTCGTGTTCCGCCGCTTCGACGCCGCGGACCTCGAGCCCATGTATTCGTACCAGCGCCGGGAGGACTACGCGCAGTACGCGTGGCGGGGCCCGCGCACCCGCGAGGAGTGCGAGCGGGCCCTCGCCGAGAACAGCGGGCTGCGCCCCTGGAGCCGGGACGGCGACCACGTCCGCTTCGCCGTGTCCCCGAAGGGCTCGCGGGAGCTCGTGGGCGAGATCGTGCTGACGCTCACGGAGGCGGAGGCCGACCAGGTCGAGATCGGCTGGGTCGTCCATCCCGACCACGCCGGGAAGGGCATCGCCTCGGAGGCCGCGCGTGCGGCCATCGAGTTCGCGTTCGCCTCGCTGGGCGCCCACCGCGTCTGCGCGAGCCTGGACGCGCTCAACGTGAGCTCCGCCAAGGTCTGCGAGCGCATCGGCATGCGCCTGGAGGCGACGCTGCGCCAGAGCCACCGCCAGCTGGGCGAGTGGCGCGACGAGCTGATCTACGCGATCCTCGCCGACGAGGTCTGAGCCCTCACCGGAGGGCGTCCCGCACGGAGGCCAGGACCTGTTCCGTGTCCGCCGCCGGGTCCAGCACGGTGACGACGACGGCCGGCCGCGCGCGGGCGGCCGTCGGCTCGCCGGCCGGTGCGGCCCCGGGGTGGCCGAAACCGGCGACCAGGGCGCGGGCCAGCCGCTCGGTCTGCGCGGCCAGCTCCGCCGACGGGTCGGTCTCGGGGGCGCGCAACCAGCCCCGCAGATAGGCGTTGTGCACCGCGACCGCGGCCGCGGACAGCGCCGTGGCGAGGGTGGCCCGGGCCGGGGTCTCGGGCAGCGCGGAGCGCAGGTAGCGCTGCAGGACCCGCTCGTAGCGGTGGGAGGTGATGAGCTCCCGCTCCCGCAGCTGCGGCACCTGCCGGAGCAGGGCGTTGCGCGCGAGCGCGCGCTCGCGGTGGTCGAGGTGGTGGCGGAAGACCAGCAGCACGCCCTCGCGCAGCACCACGGCGGGATCCGTGCCCGGGGTGGCGCCGGACCGGGCCAGCAGCTGCTCGAGCCGTTCGAGGTTGGCGGCGTGGTCCGCGAAGACGATGTCCTCCTTGGACCCGTACTTGCGGAAGAACGTGGCGCGGCTGATCCCGGCCGCCTGCGCCAGCCGGTCCACGGTCGTGGACTCCCAGCCCTGCTCGGCGAGCAGGCGGATCGAGCGGGTGACGACGTCCGGGGCAGCCCGGGGGGTCTCGGTCATGGTTCCTCCTCCGCTCGATCGTAGACCGGCGGCCTGCCCGGCCCGCACGTCGTCCTCCGCACGTCGTCCCCCGGGCGCCGGGCCTGGGAGCCGGCACGCGGAGGCCGCCGCGTCCCCGGGCCGGTGCCCGGGCACGCGGCGGGACGAGCGTCGCGGTCCTCAGTCCGCGGCGCGGTCGGCGTTGGCGTGGATCGCGTCCCGGACGTACTGCGCCAGCCCGGGCGCCAGGTCCTCGTAGGTCTTCGTGAACCGGGGGTCCGCCACGTACATGTCCCCCAGCGCCCGGTGGAACTCCGGCGAGAGGTCGTAGAAGCGGTCGTGGATCTGGCGCCGCGCGGCCTCCGCGGCGTCCATCGCCTCGGCCGAGGTCGCGGGCAGCCCGGCGCGCAGGGCCTCGACGAACCGCTGGTTGATCGCCGCGGTCTCGGCCGCGATCCGCCGCCACTCCTCCGCGTCGTAGCCGGCGGTGCGGCGGCGGGACTGCTCCCACGCGTCGGTGTCGCCCCAGCGGCGCTCGGCCTCGGCCGCGTACTCGTCGCTGAAGCCGTCCCCGAACAGCTCGCGCCGTTCCTGCGGGGTCAGGTCGATTCCGGTCATTTCCTTCTCCAGTGCTCGGTCGATCGCGGTGACGAGGCCGGACAGCTCGGCCAGCCTCGCCAGGACGGACTCGCGCTGCCGGCGCAGGTGCGCCAGCACGGCCCCGGGCTCGTCCGCGGCCAGCAGCTCCTCGATGCGCTCGAGGGGAAAGCCGAGCCGGCGGTAGACCACGACGTGCCGCAGCCGGAGCAGGTCCTCGTCCGTGTACAGGCGGTAGCCGCCGGCCGAGCGTTCGCTCGGGCGCAGCAGGCCGACGTCGTCGTAGTGGTGGAGCGTGCGGACGGTGACGCCGAAGCGCTCCGCCACCTGTCCCACCGTGAGCCTCTCGCCCGTCGTCACGGGCCGCTGTCCGTCCATGTCCTCCACCCTGGGGCCTTCCGTCGCGTGAGGGTCAAGCCCGTCGGCGTCCGGGGGGTGCGCATCGCGCTCAGCCGGCGAAGGGCAGGACGGGCAGGCCGGGGACGTCCACCCGCACCGAGAACAGGGATCCGGCGGCGGGGTCCTCGCCCGCCTCCAGGTTCTCCCGGGACGTGGTGATGTAGAGGGTGCGCAGGTCCGGCCCGCCCAGGCAGCACGCGGTCGTCTGTCGGGCGCCCACCTCCACGACGGCGTCGAGCTCGCCCTCGGCGGTGTAGCGGTGGACCTGGCCGGCGCCGTGCAGGGCCACCCAGACCGCTCCTGCGGAGTCGACGGTCAAGCCGTCGGGGTGCACGTCCTGCCCCTCCTCCAGCTGCGGCACCACGAAGGTCCGCCGGCGGTGCAGCCCCCGGTCCCGCGACCAGTCGAGCACGTCGACCTTCCCGGTGGGCGTGTCGTTGTAGTAGGCGCGAGTGCCGTCCGGGGACCAGGCGATGCCGTTGGAGACCGTGACGCCCTCCAGCACGGGCTCCCACCGGAGGTCGGGGTGCACCCGGTAGAGGGTTGCCGCGCCCTCGGCCTGGTCGTAGGCCATGGAGCCGGTGTAGAAGCACCCGTCGGGGCCCGCGCCGCCCTCGTTCATCCGCACGGTGCCGGGCTGCCAGAACAGCTCGGGCGGGTGGACGGTGCCGTCCGGGTCCTCGAGCGCGACCCCCGTCTCGACCGCCAGGACCGCGCCGCCGGTGGCGCGCGGTCGCACGCAGGCCACCACGTCCCCCACGTGCCGGCGCAGGACCTCCCCGTCCTCGCCGAAGGACAGCACGTCCCCGGCGAGCATGTCCACCCAGCGCAGCCCGCCCCACCGGTCGGACCAGCACGGTCCCTCCCCGTGGTAGGTCACGGAGTCGGTGATCCGCTCGGCGCTCAGCCGCTGCACCGCCATCTCAGCGGCTCCTCTCGGCCGCCGGGGGCCGGCCCGGACAGGCGCGGCCGGCCCCTGCGGTGGCCGGGGCCGCCTCGATGGTGCCCTCCGGTGCGGCCGGCCGGCGGGTGCGGACGAGGATTCCCAGGGTGCTCATGGCCCCACGATACTGACACCGGCGCGCGGCGGGCCTACAGCTCCACCGTGCCGCGCACCACCGGGCTCACGTGGCCGCCGATCCAGATCGTGTCCGCCTCCCGCCGCGCGTGCACCCGGCCCGTGCGCCCGAGCACGGTGCCCTGGGCGGCGACGTAGGCCTCCGGGGCCCAGCCGTTGTCGGTGAGCCAGCGGGCCAGGCCCGCGTTGAGGCTGCCGGTGACCGGGTCCTCCACCACCCAGTCCCCCACGAACGCGCGCACCTCGACGTCGCACTCCGCGCCCGCCGGGTGCGCCCCGACCACCCCGAGCTTGAGCCCGGCCATGGCGGACCAGTCGGCCCGCAGCCCGAGCACGGTCGCGGCGTCGGCCACGCGCACCCCGATCCAGCCGGGGCCGTTGTCCAGCCAGGAGACGTCGAGCAGGGCCGAGGGGTCCAGGCGCAGGCACCGTGCCACCCGGTCCAGCAGCTCCGGCTCCGCCACCGGCTCGTAGCGCAGCAGGGGCGGCGCGGCGAAGGCCAGCTCGTCCCCGCGGCGCCGGACGGGCACCAGGCCCACCTCGCACTCCTGCACGACGTCCTCCCCGGCGGGCCGGCCCCCGAGGGCGAGCCAGGCGGCCGCGGTCCCCAGCGTGGGGTGCCCGGCGAACGGCAGCTCGCCTCCGGGGGTGAAGATCCGCACGCGGTAGTCCGCCTCCGGCACGGTGGGCTCGAGCAGGTAGGTCGTCTCGGACAGGTTGGTCCAGCGGGCGAAGCGGGCCATCGTGTCCTCGCCCAGGGCGTCGGCCCCGTGCACGACGGCGAGGGCGTTGCCGCCCAGGGGCGTGGGCGAGAAGACGTCCACCCAGCTGATCGCGCGGCTCGTCACGGCCTCAGAGCACCGGCCCGCGTCGGCGGGCCCGGGCCGCGCGCTCGCCGCGGGTGGGCACGGCGCCGCGGGCCGCGGCGCGGTCCCGGCGCAGCCGCTGCACCACCATGCCGACCAGGACGGAGCCGACGGTGCTCAGGATCAGGGGCAGCACCGCGCTGGGCTGCCGGCTGTTGTCGTACATGGTCTCTGGCCTCCTGCCGGGAGGCGGCGCGCGGCGCCGCCGGGATCGGTGCTGACGATCCTACGCACGCCCGTCCGGCTCCGGCCAGACCCCGGAGCTGCCCCGCCGGTGGCTGCCCACCAGGTGGGTGTCCACGATCCCGACGGCCTCCATCAGCGCGTACATCGTGGTCGGCCCCACGAAGCGGAAGCCCCGGGCCCGCAGCGCCCGGGAGAGGGCCTCGGACTCTGCGGAGCGGGTGGGCACCTCGGCGGCCGTGCGCGGGCGCGGGGTGGCCGCGGGGCGGAAGGACCACACGAGTCCGGGCAGTCCGCCCTCGGCGCGCAGGGCCACGGTGGCCCGGGCGTTGCCGACGGCGGCCTCGATCTTGCCGCGGTGGCGCACGATGCCGGCGTCGGCCAGGAGCCGGTCGACGTCGGGGTCCCCGAAGCCGGCCACGACGTCCGGGTCGAAGTCCGCGAAGGCGGCGCGGAACGCCGGGCGCTTGCGCAGGATGGTGGCCCAGGACAGCCCGGCCTGGAACCCCTCCAGGCAGATCCGCTCGTAGAGGCCCCGCTCGTCGCGCACCGGCAGACCCCACTCCGTGTCGTAGTACGCCCGCAGCAGCGGGTCCGTCGCGGCCCAGACCGGGCGGGCCAGCCCGTCGGCGCCGGGAACGAGGTCAGGTCGAGGGTCCATGCCCAGCATGGAAGCACACCGCCGACCCGCCGCGCACCCGGGGTCCGTACCCCCAGGGGTATATGATGGCGGCCATGCACCCGACGGACCCGGCGGCGCAGCGCCGCGCCCTGCAGCGCAGGGTCGTGCGCGTCCTCGCCCTGGGCCAGGTCCTGGGCGGGGTGGGGGTGGGCGCGACCCTGGCCCTGGGTGCCCTGCTCGTGACCGAGGTCTCCGGCTCCCCGGCGTGGTCCGGGATGGCCGCGACCATGAACACCCTCGGCGCGGCCCTGCTCGCCGTGCCGCTGGCCCGCCTGGCCCGGGCACGCGGGCGCCGGATCTCCCTGAGCACCGGCGCGGTCACCGCGATGGCCGGGGCGGGCGTCACGATCGGCGCCGCCGTCCTCACGAGCTTTCCCGTCCTGCTGCTGGGCCTGGCCCTGCTGGGCGCCGGATCGGCCCTGAACCTGCAGTCCCGCTTCGCGGCGACCGACCTCGCCGCCGACGACACGCGTGCCCGGGACCTGTCCCTCGTCGTGTGGTCCACCACGATCGGCGCGGTGCTGGGCCCCAACCTCTTCGTGCCGGGCGAGCTCCTCGGCCGGGCCCTGGGACTGCCGGAGCTGACCGGCGGATTCGTCATCGCCCTCGCGGCCCAGGCCGCGGGCGCGCTCGTGTACCTCACCGCGCTGCGCCCCGACCCCTTGCTGCTGGCCGTGGCCGAGGGCGAGGCCGCGGGGACGGGCAGGCCCTCGCCCGCCGGAGGGCTCGCCGTGCTGCGCTCCTCCGCGCCCGCCCGCCGTGCCGTGCTCACCGTGGCGCTGAGCCACGCGGTCATGGTGGCGCTGATGTCCATGACGCCCGTGCACCTGACCGGCCACGGCGCGTCGTTGAGCCTCGTGGGCCTGACCATCAGCCTGCACGTGGCCGGGATGTACGCCCTCGCCCCCGTCTTCGGCTGGCTCGCGGACCGGGTCGGCCGCCGCCCGGTGGTCCTGCTCGGCCAGGCCGCGTTCACGGCCTCGCTCGTGCTCTCCTGGCTGGCCTCGGCCGCCCCGGCGCTCGTGGCGGTCAGCCTCGTCCTGCTGGGGCTCGGCTGGTCGGCGTCCACGGTGGCCGGCTCGGCGCTCGTGGCGGAGGCCGTCCCGCCGGCCGAGCGGCCGCAGCTGCATGGCGTCTCGGACCTGTTCATGAACCTCGCCGGGGCGGCCGGGGGCGCGCTGGCCGGCCCCGTGCTGGCCCTCGTCGGCTTCGACGGGCTCAGCGCGGCGCTGCTGGTCCTCGTGGCGGCCGTGGTGCTCCTCCACCGGGGCCGGCAGCCGGCCCCGGTGTCCTGAGCACCCGGCTCAGCGCAGCACCGGCAGTTGCAGCGGGTAGCGGTAGACCTCGCCCTTGTTGGCCTTGAGCACGGCCAGGACGTGGCAGACCACGAGCAGCACCGCGGCCACGAGCCACAGCACGATCGCCACCGGGAAGAGGATCACCGTGAACAGGCAGACCCAGGCGGCCGCGTTGAGCAGCCACATCGACAGGTTGAAGTTGAAGGATCCGGCCGCGGTGGCCCGCAGGAACGCGTTGCGGTCCTTGTGGACGAGCCACACGACGAGCGGGCCCACGAAGCCGAGCCAGCCGACGGAGATCAGCGCGCCGACCAGGCCGGAGAGGTGGGTGAGGATCGCGATCGTGCGGTCGTCGCCCTGCGCCCGGTACTGCGGTGCCGGCCCGCCGGGCCCGTAGCCGTGGCCGGCGCCGGAGGGGCCGGGGTCGTAGCCGGGCCCGCTGCCGGGACCGGAGGGGCCGGGGCCGCCCTCACCCGGGCGGGGGGCGGACGGAGGAAGGTAGGACATCGCGTGCTCCTGGTCGGTGCGGTGGGATGCGGTGCTGCCAGCGTAGACCGCCGTTCCCGGGGGCGGTATGGGGGTTGACCGCAGTCCTGCGGGATACCGGGACCGGGCGCCGGGCGGGGGGTCAGCGCACCGCCCCGCGGCGACCCGCCCGGCGGTCGTAGACCGCCCCCACGGCCAGGGCCAGGGCCACGGAGCCCGCCAGGAGCGCCCCCAGGGCCGGCGGGCCGACCCGCAGGCCGGCGTCCGGGACGGCGTCGAAGTAGAGCACCGCGCGCACGCTCGTGGCCATGTGGTGCAGCGGCTCCGCTGCGGCGATCGCCCGGAAGAACTCCGGCAGCGCCTCCAGCGGGACCACGGCCCCGGCGGACGGCAGGCCCATGAGCACGAGGTAGACCATGGCCAGGACCAGCCCCGCGCTGCCGAGCACGGTGACGAGGGCGAGGGTCACGGCGGAGACGGTGGCGATCGACAGCCAGCTCAGCAGGAAGAGGAGGAACCCGTGCGGCAGCGGCACCCCGAGTCCTGCGCACACCGCCATCATCGAACCCGCGGCGGGGGCGCCGGCCAGCACGACCACGCCCCACTTCATGAGGAAGGTCGCCCGCCGGGACGGCCGCGCCCGCAGCCGCTGGCGGAAGACGGGACCGAGCTCCAGGGGCGCCACCCCGAGGCGCCCGTCGATCAGGATGCTCGCCCCGATCGATCCGCTCAGCCCGAGCACGAGGAGCAGCACGGCGTAGTAGAACGCCCCCATGCCCAGCGCCGTGCCGGGCTGCGGTTCGTGGAAGGCCTCCACGACCACGTCGACCGGGTCCGCGAGCGCCGCGGCGGAGGCGGAGCTGACCCGCGGGGCGAGCTCCGCGGCGAGACTGCCGGGGATGCCCTCCTGGGCGGCGGCGATCTGCCGGGCGAAGGCCTGGGCGCCGGGCCCGGCCTGGGCGGCGGCCGCGGCGAGCTCCCGCGACTGCTCCGCCTGGGCGTCCGCGAGCCGCCGCTGGACCGCCGCGGACGCCTGCTCCTCGGCCTGCTCGGCCGCCGCGGTGAGCTGCTCCCCGAGGCGCACGCTCGCCTCCTGCAGCGCCGGCTCCACCGCACCGGCGGCCAGCCGGGTGCCCAGCGTCCCCGCCTGGGGGTCGGTGAGGACCGTGATCCGCGGCCGGCGGGAATCCTCGCTCGTCAGGGCCCCCTGCACGAGCCCGGTCGCGTCCGCGGAGAACGTCTCGGGGACCACCACGGCGGCGTAGACCCGGCCGGAGTCCAGCTGCTGCTGCGCCGCGTCCCAGTCGAGGACCCTCAGGTCGAGCTCGTCGGACCCCTCGGCCCCGTCCACGAAGCCGTCGACGATCTCACGGCCCAGGTTCCGGTGCTCGCCCCCGGCGGCGTCCGCCCCGGCGTCCCGGTTGACGAGCGCCACCGGGAAGTCCCGGAGGTGGGCCGTGGGGTCGGAGAGCCCGCCCATGTACAGGGCCGTCCCCGCGACGGCCAGGGCCAGGACGGTGAGCAGCGGCGCGGCCCAGAAGCTGAGGGAGCGCCAGGGCGGGCGCTCCCGGGGCTGCGCCAGATGCCGGGGAGCGGACGGGGCGGGCACGGTGGGCATGGGCACGGCCTTCCAGCACAACATTGGATACACTGATGTATCGAACAGGTCGACCGTCAGAATACACCGATGTATCGAGTGCCCGGTGCGAGCCGGGGAAGGAGCCGCCCCATGACGAGCGGACCGGGCAGGGACGAGGGCGCGAAGCGCTCCCGGACGGCCACCCGTCGGCGCCTGCTGGAGACCGCCGCCGGCGTCTTCGCCGAGCGGGGCATCGAGGGCGCGAGCGTCGGGGAGCTGTGCGCGGCGGCGGGCTTCAGCCGCGGTGCGTTCTACAGCAACTTCGACTCCAAGACCGACCTCGCCCTGGCCGTGTACGAGGACCACGTGGAGCAGCTGGTGTCCCGGCTCGGGGAGCAGCTGGAGCGCTGGCTCACCGCCGGCGCCTCCGCGGAGGAGGTGGTCGTGCGGATCCTCGAGGGCCTGTCCGACCACACCTCGGACACGACGTGGCACACCGTGCGGCTCGAGCTGCTGCTGACCGCCCGGCGCTCGCCCGCGGTCCGGGAGGTGCTGGCCGGACACCGCGACGCCCTGGTGGACGCCGTCGTCGACGCGCTCACCCGGGTGGCGCGCAGGCAGCGGCTGCGGTTCACCGTCGAGGTCGCCGACCTCGCCCGGATGCTGTTGGCCACCTACGACGGCTCGCTCAACGCCCGGCTCGCGGACGGCCCCGAGGGCGCCGCCGAGCACGACGTGGCGCCGGCGATCTGGCTCGCCTTCACGCGCCCGGAGGAGGCGGACGGCACGCCGCCGGCGGACCGCCGCTGAGCGGAGGCCGCCGGGCGGGCCGCGCGGGCTTACGATGTCCCGCAGACCGTTCCCGGCCCCACCGCGGGCCTCGTCCCCGAGGAGCGCCCGTGGCCCTGCAGCTGCGCCCCAACAAGTACGCCTACCGGGCCATCGTGCTCGCCGGCCTCGCCGCGGTGCGGCTCTTCCGCGTGCCGGTGCTCACCTCGGGCGAGGAGCACCTGCCGGACGACCAGGTGGTGCACGGGCTGGACCGGGAGGTCCGGCCCGGCCGGGGCGCCGTCGTGGCGGTGACCCACTTCGGCTATCTCGACTTCGTGTTCGCGCAGCTGGTGATCTGGCGCCGGCTGCGGGCCCACTCGCGGTTCCTCATCACCCGCAAGCACACCGGCAGCGCCTTCGTGACCGCGGTGTGCCGGCTGTGCGACCACGTCGTCGTCGACCGCGCCAACGGGGCCCCCGCCTACGCGGAGGCCCTGGCGAAGCTGCGGCGCGGGGAGTTCCTCGCCGTGTTCCCCGAGGGCGGGGTCAGCCGCAGCTGGACCGTGCGGCCGCTGCGCACCGGCGCCACCCGGATGGCCGCGGAGACCGGCGTCCCGGTCATCCCCGTGGCCGTGTGGGGCGGGCACCGGATGCTCACCCGCGGACGGGGCGGGATCCGGCTGCGCGACGTCTGGCGGACTCCCGTCCGGGTGCACGTGGGCCCGCTGCTGCGCGTCGCCGCCGACGAGGACGTCCGCGCGGCGAGCGAGCGGCTGCGGAAGGCGATGCAGGAGGGCATCGACCGGTGCATCGACAGCTATCCGGTCGTCCCCGCGCCCGGGGCGTGGTGGATGCCGGCGCACCGGGGCGGCGGGGCCATCACCGCGGCCGAGCAGACCGCGCACGACGACCGCGAGCGGGAGTCCTACAAGCGCACCGGCTGAGCCCGGCGGGACCGGGGTCAGCGGAACCCGGCGCGCAGGACGAGCTCGAGCTCGAAGCGGGTCTGCGGGTCGTTGAGGACCTCCCCGAAGACCTCCCGCAGCTGGTTCACCCGGTAGCCCACCGTCTGCTCGTGGATCCCCAGCTCCGCCGCCATGGCCGCGCGCTGCCCCTGGTGGGCGAGCCAGGACAGGAGGGTGGCGCCGAGCCGCTCCCGCTGCCCCGGGCGCAGCTCGTCCAGCGGGGCCAGCCGCTGGGCGGCGAGGTCCTCGACCACGGAGCGCTCGCCATGCAGCACGAGCTGCACGAGGTGCTCCGAGACCCACACCGGCCCCTCCCCGACCGGCTCCTCCCGCCGCATCAGGTCACGGGTCAGCGCGGCCAGCCGCAGGGAGTCGGCGGCCGCGTACCAGGGCCGGCCCGGGCCGATCACGGCGCTGCGCCCCGTGAGCGCCCGTTCCAGGTCCTGGCGCCCGGACGCGGAGGACGGCTCCGGCACCACGGCCACCACGTCGCCGGGGCGGGAGGTGAGCAGCGCCCGCTCCCCCAGCCGGGAGCGCAGGCCCACCCGGCGGTCGGCGGCCAGCGTCACCACGACCACGCGCTCCGGCACCGGCCAGCCGGCGGCGGCCGCGGCGCTGCGCACGGAGTCCTCCACCACGTGGCCGCGGACGAGCATGTCCGCGAGGGCGTCCAGCATCCGGTCCCGTTCCCCCGCGCGCTCGGACTGCTCCAGCGCGTACCCCTCCGCGCTGGCCGCGGAGAGCTCCTCGATGTAGGCGAAGACCGACTCGGCCAGCCCGATCAGCACGGAGGCCTCGAACCCGGCGTCCATGGCCACCCGGGACAGGGAGCGCAGCGTGGTGCGGGCCCCGGAGCGGTAGGCGGCGAACAGGGCGTCCATGGGCCGCCCCTCCCGCACCTCGCCGCGGCCGAGCCCCTCGTACACCCTCCGGTCCTCCTGCTGCAGCGCCGGCCGCGCGGTCCCGGGCAGGTGCAGGAAGCGGGTCAGGGCCACCTCGACCCCCTGCCGGATGCTGTCCCCGAACAGGCCCTCGAGCGGCCGGGCGTAGACCGGGACGTCGTGGCGCACGGCGTCCAGCAGCTCCTCCGTGACGGCGGGCAGGTGCGGCACGAGCAGCGGGGTGAGGGCCGGGGGCAGGGACGTCCAGGGCAGCTCCCGGTCCGTCCGGCCCGGATGTTGCGGTGCATCCACCGGCGCCCCCTTTCATTCCGACGACACAGTTTCTCCACTGAAAGAGTACGTGACGGAACGAGAATCGGCACCGGATTTGCGGCACAGTGATTAGGTGCCATCCATACGACTGCTCTCCCGCCTCGCCTCGGCCTTCACGACCCCACGCTCCCCGGAGGACTTCCTCCGGCTCGTCGATCCCCTCGCCAGTGCCCGCCAGCTCCGCGGCCTGGTGACCTCCGTGGTGCCCGAGACCGCGGACTCGGTGACGATCCGGTTCCGCCCCGGCAAGGGGTGGAACGCGCACCAGGCCGGCCAGTGGGCGCGCATCGGGGTGGAGATCGACGGGGTGCGGCACTGGCGCTCCTACTCGCTGAGCACCGGCGCCGGGCAGGACCCGGCCATCACCGTGACCGCGATGGGCAAGGTCTCCACCGCCCTGGTGCGGGGGACCCGCCGAGGCGACGTCCTGTTCCTCGCCCCGCCGGAGGGCGACTTCGTGCTCCCCGAGAGTCCCCGCCCGCTGCTCATGCTCACCGCGGGCAGCGGTCTCACCCCGGTCATGTCCATGATCCGCACGCTGGTGCCCCGCCGCGCGGACGCCGACCTCGTGCTCGTGCACTCCTCCCGCTCGCCCGAGGAGTCCCTCTTCCGCGAGGAGCTGCTGGAGCTGGCCGACCAGTTCCCGGGCTTCCGCCTCGTCCAGTGGTTCACCGGGGAGCGCGGCCGCCGGCTCGACCTCGCCGGAACCGGCGACCTCGACGCCGCCTGCCCCGACTGGCGCGACCGTGCGGCCTACGCCTGCGGGCCCGCGGACTTCCTCGACGCCGCCGAGGCCCTGTGGCAGCGCGAGGAGGGCGAGCTGCGGGTCGAGCGCTTCGCCGCCGTCGTCGCCCCCGGCTCCGGCGGGGAGGGCGGCCGCGTGACCTTCGAGAAGTCCGACACCGAGGTCGAGGCCGACAGCGCCACGACCCTCCTCGCCGCCGGCGAGGACGCCGGCCTGATGATGCGCAGCGGCTGCCGCATGGGCATCTGCCACGCCTGCGTGACCCCCCTGCTCTCCGGGCAGGTCCGGGACACCCGCACCGGGGAGGTGCACGGGGAGCCCGGGCACCTCGTCCAGACGTGCGTGTCCACGGCCGCCGGCCCCGTCAGCCTCGACGCCTGAGCGCCGCTCCCCACCACCTGATCCCCTTCCCCTGATCCCGTTCCCGAAGGAGCGACACCATGACCATCGTCACCCCCCTCCTGCTCGACCAGGGCCGGCCCGCCGGACGGGCCAAGCCCTCCGCCGCCGCCCACCTCTCCGACGTCCAGATCGAGGAGCTGGGCCGGGAGCTCGACGCCCTGCGCGAGTCCGTGATCGCCACCCGCGGCGCCCGCGACGCCGCCTACATCCGCCGGGTGATCGCCACCCAGCGCTCCCTCGAGCTGGCCGGGCGGGCCGCGCTGCTGTTCGCCAAGCACAAGCCCGCCTGGCTCGCCGGCACCGGCATGCTCACCCTCGCCAAGATCCTCGAGAACATGGAGATCGGCCACAACGTCCTGCACGGGCAGTGGGACTGGATGCGCGATCCCGACATCCACTCCACCACCTGGGAGTGGGACTTCGTGACCCCGGCCGAGGCGTGGCAGCACACCCACAACGACCTCCACCACACCTGGACCAACGTGGTCGGCAAGGACCGGGACGTCGGGTACACGATCCTGCGCATGGACGAGGACCAGCCCTGGACGCCGCGCAACCTGGGCAACCCGCTCTACAACGCGCTGCTCGCCCCGGTCTTCGAGTGGGGCATCGCGATCTACGACCTCGAGCTGGACGAGGTCCGGGAGGGCCGCAAGCCGGTCGCCGAGCTGCGGCGCGGGCTCAAGGCCCTCGGGGCGAAGTTCGCGAAGCAGGCCGCCAAGGACTACGCGGCCACGCCCGCCGCGGCGGCCGTGACCGGCTCCGCGAAGCAGGCGCTGACCGCGACGCTGACCGCCAACGCCGTGCGCAACATCTGGGCGCACGCCGTGATCTTCTGCGGCCACTTCCCGGCCGGGGCGGACACCTTCACCGAGGAGCAGATCGAGGGCGAGACCCGCGGGGACTGGTACGTGCGGCAGATGATCGGCTCCGCCAACATCTCGGGCTCGCGGCTGATGCACCTGATGACCGGCAACCTGTCCTTCCAGATCGAGCACCACCTGTTCCCGGACCTGCCCTCGAACCGCTACGCCGAGGTCGCCGTGAAGGTGCGCGAGATCTGCGAGCGCTACGAGCTGCCCTACACCACCGGTCCCCTGCCCAAGCAGGTGGCCTCGGCGTGGGCGAAGGTGTTCCGCCTGGCGCTGCCCTGACCCGCGCTCCCGGCCCGCGTCCTGCGGGGCCGCCGGACACGGCCGCATCCCGCCGGGATGCGGCCGTCGCCGTGTCCGGGCGGCCCGGCCGGCCCCCAGGGACCTGTCGGGCGGCGTTGGTACGCTCACGGGACCCGCACGAAAGGCAGGCCATGAGCTCTCCCCAGCGCGTCCTCATCACCGGTGCCACCGGCTACGTCGGCGGGCGCCTGGCGCCCCGCATGGTGGAGGCGGGCCACACCGTGCGCGTCGCCGTGCGCTCCCCCGGCAAGCTGCACTCCGTGCCGTGGCGGGACCGGGTGGAGGTCGCCGAGACGGACCTCAACGACCTCGACGGGATGACCGCCGCCTGCCGGGACGTCCACACCCTCTACTACCTGGTGCACTCCATGGGCGGCTCCCGGCAGTTCGAGGAGCAGGAGGCGCAGATGGCCCGCACCGTGGCCGAGGCCGCGGAGCGGGCCGGGGTGCGGCGCATCGTCTACCTCTCCGGGCTGCACCCCTCCGGGGTCGAGCTGTCCCAGCACATGCGCTCGCGGGTGCGGGTCGGGCAGATCCTGCTGGCCGGGGCGGTCCCCGCGGTCGTCCTCCAGGCCGGCGTGGTGATCGGCTCCGGGTCGGCCTCCTTCGAGATGATCCGGCACCTGGGCGACACCCTCCCGGTCATGCCGGCCCCCTCCTGGGTGACCAACCGGATCGAGCCCATCGCCGTGCGCGACGTCCTGTACTACCTCGTCCACGCGATGGACCTGCCGGAGGACCTCAACCGCACCTTCGACATCGGCTCCCGCGACGTGATGACCTACGCGGACGCCATGCGCCGATACGCCCGCGTGGCGGGACTGCGCCGGCGGGTGGTCTTCCACCTCCCCCTGCCGGCCCCGCGGTTGTCCGGGTTCTGGGTGGGCATGGTCACCCCGATCCCGCTGGCGCTGGCCGTGCCGCTCGTGCAGTCCCTGCAGCACGACGCGGTGGCGGGCGAGCACGACATCGACGCCTACATCCCCCCGCCGCCCGAGGGGCTGGCAGGGTACCGCCGGGCGGTGGCCCTGGCCCTGAAGAAGATCGAGGACAACTCCGTGGAGACCACGTGGGACGTCCACTACAGCTCCTCCGAGGCCGCCGCTGACCCTCTCCCCTCGGACCCGGACTGGGCCGGGCGCACGGTCTTCGTCGACGAGCGCAGCCGGACCGGCCCGGCCCGCCCCGAGCAGGTGTGGCGGGTCATCGAGTCCATCGGCGGGCGCAACGGCTGGTACTCGCTGCCCCTGGCCTGGCAGGTCCGCGGGGTCATGGACAAGCTCGTGGGCGGCGCCGGGCTCAACCGCGGCCGCCGCGACGCCACGGACCTGCAGGTCGGCGAGTACGTGGACTGGTGGCGGGTCGAGGAGCTGGAGGAGGGCCACAAGCTGCTGCTGCACGCCGAGATGCGGGCCCCCGGCCGGGCCTGGCTCGAGCTGTCCGTGGAGCCCGAGGGCGAGGGCAGCCGCTACCGGCAGCGGGCCATCTTCTTCCCGAAGGGCCTGCCCGGCCGGCTCTACTGGTGGGGGGTGTGGCCCTTCCACGGCTTCATCTTCCCCTCCATGGCCCGCAACATCCTGGCCGCGGCCGCCGCGCGGGACGGCGCGGGACCGGACGCCCAGCAGGCCGCCGGCACCCACGACGTCGAGCAGGCCGCCAGCACCCACGACGTCGAGCGGACCGCCGCCGCGCGCGACGCCGCGGCCCGCGGCTGACCGCGCGCCGGCCTCCGGCCCAGCCGGGCCACCACCGCCGGCCCGGCTCAGCGGGGGCCGACCACCGGCCGCGGGCCCGGGCGGCCCCACTCGGCCCAGGAGCCGTCGTAGACGGAGACCTCCGTGCGGCCCGCGAGGTGGGCGCCCAGGGCCAGCACGCACGCGGTGAGCCCCGAGCCGCAGCTGGTGACCACGCGCCGGCCCTCGGGGGCCGCCGCTGCGATGCGCTCCCGCAGCTCGGGCGGCGGCAGCAGCCGCCCGTCCGCGCCCAGCAGCTCCGTGTACGGCAGGCTGACCGCCCCGGGCATGTGGCCGGGGCGCAGGCCGGGGCGGGGCTCGGGCTCCGTGCCCGCGAACCGGCCGGCGGAGCGGGCGTCGAGGACGACCGCCCCGGGCTCGGCGAGGGCGCCGGCGACGTCGTCCGCGCCCACGAAGAACCCCTCCTGCGGCACGAGCTCGACGTCACCGGGCTCGGCGGGCGGATCCGCGTGCGCGCCCACCGGCCGTCCCTCGGCGGCCCAGGCCGGCAGCCCGCCGTCGAGCACCGCGACCCGGTCGAAGCCCGCCGCCCGCAGCATCCACCACACCCGCGCGGAGGCGAAGACGCCCTTGCCGTCGTAGGCCACCACGCTGCTGGTCCGGGAGATCCCCAGCGCGCGGGCCGCCGCGGTCAGCCGGCCCGCCGGCGGCATGGTGTGCGGCAGCTCCGCGGACGGGTCGGCGAACGGCCCGTCCAGGTCCAGGAGCAGGGCGCCCGGGATGGCCTCGTCGGTGCGGTTGAGCGTGGAGCTCGCGTCCACCAGCACGAGCCGGGGGTCGCCGAGGTGGGCGGCCAGCCATCCGGTGCCCACCACGGGCCCGGGCAGCTCGAGGGACGTCTCCTGGTGCGGGGTGCCGGTGCTCATGCGGGTCAGGGTAGCGCCTCGGGCTACGAGGCGGCGCCCGCCAGCGCCCGCTCGAGGTCCTCCAGCTGGTCCTCGACGTCCTCGATCCCCACCGACAGCCGCACGAGGTCGGTGGGCACCGCCAGCGGGGTGCCCCGGACCGAGGCGTGCGTCATCTCCGACGGATAGCAGATCAGGGACTCGACCCCGCCCAGGCTCACGGACAGGGAGTACAGCCGGGTGCCCTCGGCCACCGCGCGGGCCGCGGCCTCTCCCCCGGCGAGGCGAAAGGAGACCACGCCGCCGGACCCGCGCATCTGCGTCGCGGCGAGCGCGTGGCCGGGGTGCTCGGGCAGCCCGGGGTAGAGCACCTGGGAGACCTCCGGACGCCCCAGCAGCCACTCCGCGATCCGCTGGGCGTTCTCCTGGTGGCGTTCCATGCGCAGGCTCAGGGTCTTGAGCCCGCGGGCGGCCAGGTAGCTGTCCTGGGGCCCGGCCACGGCGCCTGCGGCGAACTGCTGAAAGCCGACCGTCTCGGCGAGCGGGGCGCCGCGCCAGGCGGCGGTCCCGACGACCACGGCCCCGCCGAGGACGTCGGAGTGCCCGCCGATGTACTTGGTGGTGGAGTGCACCACGGCGTGGGCCCCCAGGAGCAGCGGGTTCTGCAGGTACGGGGAGGCGAAGGTGTTGTCCACCACGAGCAGCGCGCCCGCCTCCCGGGCCAGCTCCGCCCAGGCCGCGACGTCGGCGATGCCGAGCAGCGGGTTGGAGGGCGTCTCCAGCCACAGCACCGCGGTGTCCCCGGGGCGGACCGCGGCGCGGACGGCGTCGAGATCGGTGATCTCCACGGGGGTGTGGCCGATCCCCCACGGGGCGAGCACCCGGGTGATCAGCCGGTTGGTGCCGCCGTAGCCGTCGGCGCCGAGCACCACGTGCTCGCCCGGGCGCAGCACCGCCCGCAGCAGCGCGTCCTCGGCGGCGATCCCGGAGGCGAAGGCGAACGCGCGCTCGCCGTGCTCCAGGGCCGCGAGCTGCTCCTCGAAGCCGTTGCGGGTGGGGTTGGAGCCGCGGCTGTACTCGTGGCCGGCGCGCAGGACGTTGATCCCGTCCTGGGCGAAGGTGGAGGTCTGGTAGACCGGCGGGATGACGGCCCCGGTCAGGGGGTCGGGCTGCTGGCCGGCGTGGACGGCGGTGGTGGTGAAGCCGCGGCGGCGGGTGGTGACGGTCTGGCTCATGGTGGGGCTCACTTCCGGAGGGTCGAAACGGTCTCGAGCACGGCGTCGAGGGCCTGGCCGAGGTCGGCCACGAGGTCCTGGGGCGCCTCGAGGCCGATCGAGAGCCGGACGGTGGTCTCGGCGATCCCGCCGGCCCGGCGCTGCTCGGGCGTGAGCCGGCAGTGGGTCATCGCGGCCGGGTGGGCCACGAGGCTGCGGGTGTCGCCGATGTTGGCGACCAGCTTGAACAGTCGCAGCCCGTCGATGAAGGGGCCCACGGCGGCGTCCGGGGCGGCGAGGTCGAAGGAGAACACGGAGCCGGTGCCGCGGGGGAAGTCCCGGGCCGCGATCCCGGCCCCGGGGTCCCCCGGCAGCCCGGGGTGGTGCACGCGCGCGACGGCGGGGTGGCCGGCGAGGAACTCGGCCACGGTCAGCGCCGAGGCCGTGTGCCGGGCCACCCGCAGGTCGAGGGTCTCGGTGCCCTGCAGGATCTGGCTGGCGTTGAACGGGGACAGCGTGGTGCCGAGGTCGTGCACGTACTTGGCCCGGACCAGGTGCAGGTAGGGGCTGGCGCCGGCGCACTTGTCGAGCAGGCTCTGCCCGCCCCAGCGGGCGCGGGCGCGGGTGAACTGGGGCCACCGCGCAGGCTCGGCGGACCAGTCGAACGTCCCGCCGTCCACGACCGCCCCGGCGAGGGCGTTGCCGTGGCCGCCGAGGAACTTGGTGGCCGAGTGCACCACGATGTCCGCGCCCTTCTCCAGCGGCCGGTACAGCGCCGGGGAGGCGAGGGTGTTGTCGACGACGACGGGCACCCGCGCCGCCCGGGCGACGTCGGCGATCCCGGGCAGGTCCGGCAGCGTGGCCAGCGGGTTGCCGATGGACTCGAGCAGGAAGGCCCGGGTGTCGGGGCGCACGGCCGCGGCCCAGGCGCCGGGTGCGGTGGGGTCCACGAAGTCGACCTCGACGCCGTGGTCGGCCAGCGAGTCGGTGAGCAGGTCCACGGTCCCGCCGTAGAGCTTCTCGGAGGCGACCAGGTGCTTGTCCTCCCCCTGGCCCAGCAGGGCCAGCAGGGCCACGGCCACCGCGGACTGCCCGGAGCCGGTGGCCACGGCGCCCGCCCCGCCCTCGAGGTCGCTGATCCGCTGCTCGAGCACGGCGACCGTGGGGTTGCCGGTGCGGGTGTAGGTGAAGCCGGCGCGGGTCTGGGCGAACATCTGCCGGGCGGCCTCGTAGTCCGGGAACTCGAAGGCGGCGCTCTGGTAGATCGGCACCGTGAGGGTGCGCTGCCCGGGGTCGTGGTCGGCGCCGGCGTGGATCTGCCGGGTCGAGAGGTCGTGATCGGTCACGGGGAGGGACATGGCGCGGCTCCTGTGCACGTGCTCTTACCCGCACCGGTCACCCGCTGCGGGGCAGCGGGGATGCAGGCCGCTTCCTCATCCGAACCACCCGATGAGCATGGGGTTGGTGCGCGACCCAGTCGGAGCTTGGCAGTCGCGTCTCGTGAAGCTGGGACCACACTATGCGCGGGGCGGGCCGGCGCCGTTCCGCGACCCAAGATGACGTCCGTGACGGATCGTGACGCCGCTCGTGAGGCCCCCGGTGGCGCCCTCTGTGAGCCCCGGCGCTCCCGGCGCCCCGGCGGGTCACGCCCGGGTGTCGATGTCCTCGAAGATCAGGAACGTCTGGGTGTCCACCACGCCGGGCAGCTGCTGGATGTGCTCGAAGATCACCTGCCGCAGGTGCACCGTGTCCACGGCGCGCACCAGCAGCATGACGTCGAAGTTGCCGCCCACCAGGGCGATGTGGTGCACGGCCGGGATGGCCCGCAGCTGCGCGCACAGCTCCCGCCAGGTGTTCTGCTGGAGCTTCAGCGTCACATAGGCCGAGGCCTGCAGCCCGGCGCGCACCGGGTCGATCACGGTGCTGAAGCGCAGGATCACCCCCTCGTCGCGCAGCCGGTTGATGCGGGCGTAGGCGTGGGCGCGGGAGACGTGCACGGCCGCGGCGATCGCGGTCACCGACTGCCGGGCGTCCCGGGAGAGCTCGGCGAGGATCTTCCGGTCGGTCTCGTCCAGCGGGACGGGGGTCGAGGGCACGGCGGGGCTCCTTCGGGGCGGGACGGGAGGGCGGGCAGCGGTGTCGGACGAATGCGTGTGCGCCACGCCACAGTAAAACATTTCGTCCACGAGGACAGCACCGATGCCCGCAGGATTCTGGACTTTCCCGCACCCCTGGATACGAACCGTCGGTTCTTCTCATACTGGGCGGACAGAACTTCAGCGGCCTTCCTGCCTCCCCGGGTCCGCACCAGGACCGGGGACCGACCGAGGGGACACCATGAGCCAGACCGTCGAGACCCCCGAGGACCCGATCCTCCGGGCCTCCCAGACCTTCGGCATCACGCCGGAGCAGTACATGCTCCCGGCGCGCGGCGAGATCCGGATGGTGGACCCCACCGGCCGGCTGCTGCCGGCCGAGGAGCAGGGCACCGAGCCCGGCCACGAGTACCCGCTGCCCGCGGGGGACGTGCTGCTGGGCGCCTACGAGAAGCTGGTGGTCGGCCGCCGGGTCAACGACCAGAACTCCGCGCTGGTGCGCCAGGGCCGGATGGCCGTCTATCCCTCCAGCCACGGGCAGGAGGCCTGCCAGGTGGCGGCGGCCCTGTGCCTGCGGGAGGGCGACTGGCTGTTCCCCACCTACCGGGACACCGTGGCCGTGATGACCAAGGGCGTGCGGCCCATGGACGTGATGTCGATCTTCCGCGGCGAGTGGCACGGCGGCTACGACCCCCACGAGCACCACGTCGGCATCCAGTCGACCCCGCTGACCACCCAGCTGCTGCACGCGGTGGGCGTGGCCCACGCCGCGAAGCTGCGCGGTGAGGACACCGTGGTCCTGGCCATGTGCGGCGACGGCGCCACGAGCGAGGGCGACTTCCACGAGGCCCTCAACTTCGCCGCCGTGTTCAAGCTGCCGGTCGTGTTCTTCGTGCAGAACAACGGCTACGCGATCTCCGTGCCCCTGTCCCAGCAGTCGGCCGCCCCGAGCCTCGCCCACAAGGCGGTCGGCTACGGCATGGCCGGGGAGCGGGTGGACGGCAACGACCTGGTGGCCCTGCTCGCCACGCTGGGCCGCGCCGTGGACCTGGCGCGCTCGGAGTCCGAGCCCCTCCTCGTGGAGGCCCACACCTACCGCATGCAGGCGCACACCAACGCCGACGACGCGACCCGCTACCGCGACGACGCGGAGGTGCAGGAGTGGATCGCCAAGGACCCCGTGACCCGGATGCGCGCCTACCTGGCCGGGGAGGGACTGCTCGACGACGCGGCCGAGCAGCGCATCGCCGCCGCCGCCGAGGACGTCGCCGCGGCGCTGCGCGACGGCATGAACGCCGACGTGCAGGTCGACCCGCGCGAGCTCTTCCGCCACGTCTACACCGAGCAGACCCCGCAGCTCGACGAGCAGGAGCAGTTCCTCGCCGCCGAGCTCGCCCGAGAGGAGACCGCACAGTGAGCACCCTCCAGGCCCCCGCCCCGTCCGGGCGGACCCCGGCCGTCAAGCCGGCCACCTTCGCCCAGGCGCTCAACACCGCCCTGGCCGACGCCCTGGCCGCCGACGACGCCGTCGTCGTCTTCGGGGAGGACGTCGGGACCCTCGGCGGGGTCTTCCGGATCACCGACGGGCTGACGCAGCGCTTCGGCCGCACCCGCTGCTTCGACACCCCGCTGGCCGAGTCCGGGATCGCCGGGATGGCCGTGGGCATGGCGATGAACCGGATGCGCCCGGTGATCGAGATGCAGTTCGACGCCTTCGCCTATCCGGCGTTCGAGCAGGTCGCCTCGCACATCGCGAAGATGCACAACCGCACCCGCGGCGCCGTGACCCTGCCGATCGTCATCCGCATCCCCTACGCCGGCGGCATCGGCGGCGTGGAGCACCACTGCGACTCCTCCGAGGCCTACTACGCCCACACCCCGGGGCTGAAGGTCTTCACCCCGGCCACCGTCGAGGACGCCTACCTCATGCTCCGCGAGGCGATCGACTCCGACGACCCCGTGGTGTTCTTCGAGCCCAAGAAGCTCTACTGGTCCAAGGCGCCGGTGGACCTGGCCGAGCTGAGGGACCGCTACGAGAACCGGGCCCCGGAGCGCCGGGAGGGCCGCGCCGTCGTCGCCCGCACCGGGCAGGACGCCACGATCCTCACCTACGGGCCGTCCGTGCCCACCGCCCTGGCGGCCGCCGCGGCCGCCGAGGCCGAGGGCCGCTCCCTCGAGGTCGTGGACCTGCGCAGCATCGTCCCGTTCGACGACGAGACCGTCGCCGCGTCGGTGCGCCGCACCGGGCGCGTGGTCGTGGTGGCCGAGGCCCCCGGCTTCGCCTCCGTGGCCGCCGAGATCGTGGCCCGGGTGCAGGAGCGCTGCTTCCACTCGCTGGCCGCGCCGGTGCGGCGCGTGACCGGCTTCGACATCCCGTACCCCTCGCCCAAGCTCGAGGAGTACTACCTGCCCAGCGTCGACCGCATCCTCGACGCCGTGGACGACCTGCAGTGGGAGGACTGACCATGACCGTGAAGACGTTCACCCTGCCGGATCTCGGCGAGGGACTCACCGAGGCCGAGCTCGTGAGCTGGCTGGTCCAGGTGGGCGACACCGTGGCCGTGGACCAGCCCATCGCCGAGGTGGAGACCGCCAAGTCCGCGGTGGAGGTGCCCTGCCCCTTCGCCGGGACCGTGCAGGAGCTGCACGGCGCCTCCGGGCAGACCCTCGACGTGGGCGCGCCGCTGATCTCCGTGAACACCGGGGACACCGCCGGGACCCCCGCCCCGCAGGGCGGCGGACCCCGTGGCGGGCAGTCCTACCGCGAGGAGGAGCGCGCCGGGGCGGACCCTCGCTCCGCGGCCGAGGCGGGCACCGTGGCCTCCGGGGCCTCCGACGACGCCGAGGGCTCCGGCAGCGTGCTCATCGGCTACGGCACCCCGGCCGCGGGATCGGCCGGGCGCCGGCGCCGGCCCAAGCGCGCCGCGGCTCCCGCCGGGGCCTCCGGCCCGCTCGCCGACCGGCTCGGCGACCGGGCCTCCCAGCAGCTCGCCGAGCAGACCGCCGGGCAGGCCGCGGCGTCCGGGGCCGCCCACGACGCGATGGCCTCGGCCCCGCGGCTGGCCCCCACTGTCATCTCCCCGATCGTGCGCAAGCTCGCGAAGGACCGCGGGATCGACATCTCCACCGTGCGCGGCTCCGGGCCCGGCGGGCTGATCCTCCGCCGGGACGTCGTGGCCGCCACCGCCGCCCCGGAGACGGCCGCCGCCCCGACGGCGCCCGCCCCTCCGGAAGCCGCCCCGCCGCAGCCCCTCGCGGCGGAGCCGGCCGACGGGGCGCCGTCCGGGACGGACCCGCGCACCGGCCTGGGCGTGGCCGGGCGCGTCCCGGTCTCGGGGGTGCGGAAGGTCATCGCGCAGGCGATGAGCCGGTCGCGCACCGAGATCCCCGAGGCCACCGTCTGGGTGGACGTGGACGCCACGAGGCTGGTGGAGCTGCGCGCGGCGCTCAAGGCGCAGGACCCCGCCACCGCGCCGGGGCTCATGGCCCTGATCGCCCGCTTCGTGCTCGCCGGCCTGGCCCGGTATCCCGAGCTCGCCACCCGCATCGAGACCCGCGAGGACGGCAGCCAGGAGATCGTGCGCTTCGAGGGCGTGAACCTGGGCTTCGCGGCGCAGACCGACCGCGGGCTCGTGGTGCCCAACATCCGCGGCGCCCACGCCCTGAGCGCCCGTGGTCTCGACGCCGAGCTGCGCCGGCTCACCGAGCTGGCCCGCTCCGGCAAGGCCTCCCCGGCGGAGCTGTCCGGGTCCACGTTCACCCTCAACAACTACGGGGTGTTCGGCACGGACGGGGCCGCGGCGATCATCAACCACCCGGAGGTGGCGATCCTCGGGGTCGGCCGGATCATCGACCGGCCGTGGGTGGTCGACGGGCAGCTGGCCGTCCGCAAGGTCACCCAGCTCTCCCTGGCCTTCGACCACCGCGTGTGCGACGGCGGGGCGGCCGGCGGCTTCCTGCGCATGGTGGCCGACGCGGTCGAGAACCCGATGTCGGTGCTCGCGGACCTGTAGCAGCAACCGGGCCGGGCCCTCGGGCCCGGCCCGGCAGGCTCAGCGGTCCGGGACCGCCCCGGCCGTCAGTCGCTCTCGGGGCCGGAGCAGTACAGGCAGTCGGGCTCGGCCGCGCCGCAGGCGCAGCGCAGCACGACGGCGTCCCAGGACAGGGCGGCGGTCCCGCGGAGGCGGGGACGGGGCGGGGCCGGGACGAGGTTCGGCAGGAGTTCGACGGTCATGGGTGCAGGTCCTCGAGGATGGGCCGCGGAGCGGTGGTCGTGCAGGGGCGCACCGGCGACGGCGGTCGCGGGCAGGACGGGACGCCTGTGTCCTGCCTCACGGCCGGCGGGCTGGTGTATCCAGTATCGGCCGCCGGTCCCATCGGCAAAAGCGATGCTTTCCGACGACTACTGGTTAGTATTTTTGTGCCCTCGCCCAGCGGCGCGGATGCCCACGGCTCAGTGCGCGAGCTCCCAGGACCACAGCAGCAGCAGCGTCACCAGGAACCCGGTGAGGTAGTTCAGCCACAGGAAGCGCCGCCAGCCGCGGTTGGCCCGCGCGCAGCCGGCGTCCGTGATGGTCAGGAACGGCACGAGGTTCGCCAGGTAGGGCAGCACCAGCAGCGACGCCAGCGGCCCGGGCCAGGGCACGAGGAGCAGGAGCAGCCCGGCGGCCAGGTAGAGCACCAGGGCGGCCCACACGGTGGGGCGGGCGCCCAGGACCGTGGCGATCGAGCGCAGCCCGCCCTCCCGGTCCGCCCGGACGTCCTGCACGGCCCCGAAGGCCTGGGAGGCCATCGACCACAGGAAGAACCCCGCGCACAGGGCCACCACGCCCACCGACGGGTCCGCCCCGGCGAGCACCAGACCGTAGACGGCCGGGGAGACGAAGTGGGCGGCGGAGGTCGCCGAGTCCAGGAACGGGACCTCCTTGAAGCGCAGCCCCCTGAGGCTGTAGGCCACGACCGCGAAGAGACTCGCCCCGAGCACCCCGGCCGCCGCGGCCCCGCCGGCGGGGAGCAGGTAGGCCAGGAAGGGCAGGGCGGCCAGCACCGAGCCCACCAGGACCATCCGGTGCTCGGAGCGGTCCACGAGCGCGCCCTCGACGCCGCCCTTGCGGGGGTTGCGGAGGTCGGACTCGTAGTCGAAGACGTCGTTGATCCCGTACATCAGCAGGTTGTAGGGGAACAGGAAGAACAGGGTCCCGGCCACCAGGGGCAGGTCCACCCGGCCGGTGGTCAGGACGTAGGCCGCCGCGAACGGGAAGGCGGTGTTGACCCACGAGACCGGGCGGGACGTGGCCACCAGGGTGCGCACGGTGGCCGTCAGCCGACCGCGCTCGGCCAGCCCCCACCACAGCGAGGGCAGCAGCAGCAGCGCGGCCAGCGGGTACGCGAAGTCCTCCACCGGCACCAGGCCGATCCGCAGCTCCGTGATGTGCCCGGCCCCGTAGTCGAAGAACCCGGCGGCGATCATGAGGTTGTCGAACACGACCGTCAGCAGCGCCAGGACCCCGAAGGAGATCCCGAGCACGGCCAGGGCCCGGCGCGGGGCCGGCGCCGGGGAGGGCCGGCGGACCAGCAGGGTGGCCGGCACCAGGGCCAGCGCCAGGAAGACCGGGATGACGAGGGCGTAGGTCACGGGGCGTCCGCCTCCTCGCGGACCGGCGCGGCCGCGGCGGAGCGGCGCGCCAGCGCCTTCTCCGTCAGCCGGACCAGGTTCATGGTGAGGTAGCAGAGGAACAGCAGGAACACGACCTCCTCGACCGGGATCTGCGGGGCCACCATCCAGCCCGTCGCGTAGGCGCTCCGGCTGTGCAGGAAGATCCCGAGGCCGATCCCGGCCACGTCCCACGCGAGGAAGAACACCAGGCCCGCGGCCAGCACGAGCAGACCCCGGCGGAGGTCCCGGGCGAGGAACAGCCTGCCCCGCACGTCGAGGAGCACCATCCCGGCCAGGCTGAGCAGCAGGAAACCGAGGTACGCAAAGCTCATCCGCGGGGCACCAGGGGTTCTGCCAGCGGTCCGGTGGAGGTGTCCCCGCGCAGGTCCTTGAGCAGGATCTCCGCGCTGATCAGGCACATCGGCAGCCCGATGCCGGGAATGGTCGAGGCCCCGCAGTAGTGCAGCCCGGCCACCTTGCGGCTGCGGTTGGCCCCGCGGAAGAACGCGGACTGCTTGAGCACGTGGGCGGGGCCCAGCACGTTGCCCCGCCAGGAGTTGAAGTCCCGCCGGAAGTCCTCGGGGCCCACCGTGTGGCGCACCACGATCCGCGCGCGCAGGTCCGGCACGCCGGCCCACGCGGCGACCTGGTCGATCACCCGGTCGGCGACCTCCTCCACGCGCGCGGCGCCGGTGCCGTCGGGGCCGCCGACGCCGAGCCCCGGGTCGGCGGGCACGGGGATCAGGACGAACAGGTTCTCGTGCCCCTCCGGGGCGGTCGAGGGGTCGGTGGCCGAGGGCTTGCACACGTAGACGGACGCGGGGTCCGGCACCCGCGTGGGCTCCTCGAAGATGGCCCGGAAGTTGGTGTCCCAGTCCTCGCTGAAGAACAGGCTGTGGTGCGGCAGCTGGGGCAGCTCCCCCCGCACCCCGAGCATCACGAGCACCGCCCCCGGGCCGGTCTGGCGCCGGTCCCAGTACCGCTGCGGGTAGCTCTGCAGCTCGGGCGGCAGCAGCGCGGTCTCCGTGTGGTGCAGGTCAGCGGCGGAGACGACGACGTCGGCGGCGAGCTCGTGCTCGGCCCCCTCCACGTCCCGCCACACCACGCCGGTGGCCCGCACGGGGCCGTCCGCGGCCGCGGAGGTGCGGATCCGCACGACGTCGGCCCCGGTCCGGATCCGGGCCCCGTGGGCGACGGCGAGCCGTTCGGCGGCCTCGACGACGCGGCGGAACCCGCCCCGCGGGTACTGCACGGAGTCGGCGAGGTCCATCCAGCTCATGAGGTGGTAGAGCGAGGGCGTCATCCGGGGCGCGCTGGCCAGGAACACGGCCGGGTAGCCGAGCACCTGCCGCAGCCGGGTGTCCCGGACGGTGGCGGCGGCGAAGTCGTGCAGGGATCCGGAGAGGTGGCGGGCGAGCTCCGGCAGCCCCCGCAGGACCGCCCGGTTGAGCAGCGGGGTGAAGGCGGCGTAGGAGGTGTAGAGGAAGTGGCCCACGGCCAGCTCGTAGGTGCGCTTCGCCGAGGCCAGGTAGGTGCGGATCCGCGCGCCGGCCCCGGGCTCCACCGACTCGAACAGCGCCACCGTGTGCTCGAGGTCGGAGCGGATGTCGATCGGCTGCTCGTAGCGCTCGCCGTAGACCCGGTAGGCGGGGTCGAGGCGCACGAGGTCGAGCTCCTGCACCGCGCTGGAGCCCATGAGGCGGAAGAAGTGGTCGAAGACCTCGGGCATCAGGTACCAGGAGGGCCCGGTGTCGAAGCGGAACCCGTCCCGCTCCAGCAGCCCGGCCCGCCCGCCGGTGCTCGCCCCGCGCTCGAGGACGGTGACGTCCCAGCCGTCCTTGGCGAGCAGGCCCGCCGCGGCGAGCCCGGCGATCCCGGCGCCGACCACCACGGCGCGCCGCCCGCGCGGGGCGGGGGCCCGGCGCCGGGTCCTCGCCCGGACGACCGCGGACGCGGCGAGCGCGGCCTTGCGCGGGTCGGGGACGCGGATCCGGGAGCTGAGCAGCTCCCGGGCGGGGGTGGCACGGATGCGCACGGACAGCTCCCGGAACAGGTCGTGGGCGGCGAGGACGGCGGCGCGGGAGGACACGGGCAGGTCGTCGATCACCGCCCGGGCGGCGGCGAGGTCGGCGTCGATGTCGTCGAGGAGCCGGTCCTTCTCGGTCTCGGAGAACGCGCCGGGCTCCACGCCGGGGAAGTAGACGCGGCCCAGCTCGCCGTAGTCCTCGGCGAGGTCCCGCAGGAAGTTCACCTTCTGGAACGCGGCGCCCAGGCGGCGGGCCCCGGCGACGAGCTGCGCGCGCACGTCCGGGGGCACCTCCCGGCCGGCGAGGAAGACCTGCAGGCACATCAGGCCGACCACCTCCGCGGAACCGTAGACGTACTCGTCCAGGGAGCCGGGGCTGTGCCGGTCCTCGCTGAGGTCGGCGCGCATCGACGCGAAGAACGGGCGGACGAGGTCGGCGCCGATCCCGGCGTCGCGGGCCGTGCGGGCGAAGGCGTGCACCACGAGGTTGCTGCTGAACCCGCGCGCGATCGCGGCGTAGGTCTCGGCCTCGAGGTCGTCGAGCAGCTCCCGCGCCCCCTCGGCCGGGACCCCGGCGCCGGCGCTGGCGCCGTCGACGATCTCGTCGGCGATGCGCACGAGGGCGTAGACGGCGTAGACGTGGGGGCGGATCTGCGGGCCCAGGAGCCGGCAGGCCAGGCCGAACGAGGTGGAGTACCGGCGGATGACGGTCGCGGCGGCCTGCCGGGCGGCGTCGTCGTAGCGGGCGGCGGCCTCGGCCGGGGACCCGGCGTGCTGTGCCGCGCTCACCGGATGCGCTCCGTGGCCCCGCCCACGATGCGGCGCAGCTCCTGGTCGAGGGTCTCGGGCAGTCCGGCGGCCTCCAGCAGCGCCCGCGCCTCGGCGGCGCAGCCGGCGACCATGTCCTCGACCTCCTGCCGGGCTCCGCACCGCTCGATGAGCTCCCGGGCCCGGGCGGCCTCCTCGTCACCCAGGTCCGGCCGGCCCAGGAGCGCGTCGAGCTCCTCGCCGTCGGACGTGCACTGGGCGGCCAGCACGAGCATGGTGCGCTTGCCCTCCCGCAGGTCGCTGACCGCGGACTTGCCCGTGGCCTCCGGGTCACCGAAGACGCCGAGCAGGTCGTCCACCAGCTGGTAGGCGGTGCCCACGGTGCGTCCGAGCCGGCCGAGCACCGCGACGTGCTCCTCCGGGGCGCCGCCGAGCACGCCCCCGGCCTGCAGCGGCGTCTCGAAGGAGTAGACCGCGGTCTTCAGGCACGTGGCCGCGAGGATCTGCTCCCGTTCCGGGCGTGCCCCGGGCAGCGCGTGGTCGACGTCGAGCAGCTCGCCGGCCGCGGAGCTGAACAGGGCTTCGTCGAGCAGCTCGAGCAGCCGCGGCAGGCGCTCGGGGGAGAGCCCGGAGCGGGCCACGAGCCGGTACGCCCCGGCCAGGGCGAGGTCCCCGGCGATCACCCCGACGCTCGCGCCGTACTGCCGGGCCTGCTCCGGGGCGGAGCCGGCGGCCGAGGCCCGGGCGGCCGCGGCGGCGTTGATGGTGGGCTGGTGGCGCCGCTGCTCGTCCTGGTCGATGACGTCGTCGTGGACGATCAGCGCGGTGTGCAGCAGTTCGAAGGCGGCCCCCACGGCCTCGACCACGGGGGCGGGCTCCCGCTGGGGATAGGCGTCCGCCGCGAGCCGGACGAGCCGGGGGCGGATCCGCTTGCCCCCGGTGCTCAGGCGGGCGACCTCCTCCCACAGTTGGGCGAAGCCCGGGTCCACGCCGCCGGCGCGGCCGGTGGACTCGGTGAGGAACCGGTCCAGGGCCGCGGAGGCCCCCGCGGCGTCCGGGCCGGTGCCTGCCCCGGTGCCCGGACGGGCGCTCGAGAATGCCGATTCGCGCGAGAAGACCGTCACCATTCCCCCATTCCACCACAGTCCTTCGAAAGTCGAAGCGTTCGCCCGGGTCATCCCGTGGCGGCGGACGGGCCGGGTGCCGGCGGGACCGTTCCCGCTGCCGCTCCAGCCGCCGCGGCCGCTGCGGCCGGCGCCGTGGGCCCGCCCTCCGCGGCGCGCCGCCCGGCCCGGCGCACGGCGTCCGTGAGCTCGGGCAGGCGCCGGCGCAGGACCTCGATCTCGTCGTCCCCGCAGTCGTCCAGCACGGCCAGGACCTCCTCGGTCATCGGCGCGAACATCTCGCGGCCGGCCCGGTAGGCGTGCTCGGTGGCCCGCAGGCTCACCTCCCGGCGGTCGCGCGGATCGATCGAGCGCACTATGTGCCCCGCGGAGACCAGGCGCTTGATGACCGTGGTGGTCGCCGACCCGCTGAGCACGAGGCGGCGGGCGATGTCCCCGGCCCGCACCGGGCGCCCCTCCCGGTTGGCCTGCATCACCTCGTTGAGGGCGTGGACGTCCTTGTGCGCCAGCCCGTAGCGGCGCCGGACCTGGTCCGCGTAGCGCTCGGCCTCGGTGCTGAAGTGCTGGAGCAGGAAGAGGACGTCGAACCCCCTGCGATCCCGGTGCGCACTCGGCTCCGGCGGTGCGCCGCCGGGCGTGCTCGTCGTGCCCTCGTCGGCCTGCATGTGCCGATTCTAGGCGGCCACTGCGCCAGAATGGATCCATGACGGACAGCAGAGACCGGACCGGACCACCCCCACCCCCCGCCCCCGGGCCCCGGTCCCCCACCGTCTCCGTGGTCGTCCCCGCCCGCGACGACGCCGCGCACCTCGCCCGGTGCCTGCGCCTGGTCGCCGCCCAGACCCGCCCCCCGGACGAGATCGTGGTCGTGGACAACGCCTCCGCCGACAGCACGCCGGAGGTGGCCCGCGCCGCCGGGGCGCGCGTGGTGCCCGAGCCCCGGCCCGGGATCCCCGCCGCCGCGGCCACCGGCTACGACGCCGCCCACGGGGACGTGGTGGTGCGCTGCGACGCCGACACCGTGCCGGGCCCGGAGTGGATCGCCGGGCTGCTCGCCGCGCTGGAGTCCTGCCCCGACGCGGTGGCCGTCGCCGGGCCGGGCCGTTTCCGGGGCCTGCCTCCCGGGACGGGCCTGCTGCTCTCGGAGCTGTACATGGGCCTGTACGTGCTCAGCACGGCCTCGGCCCTGGGCCATCCGCCCCTGTTCGGCACCAACATGGCCATGCGCCGGTCCTGGTGGCTCGAGGTCCGGGACCGGGTCCACCGCCACGACCCGGAGCTGCACGACGACCTCGACCTCAGCTTCCGGCTGGCCCCGGGGCGCCGCATCCTGTACCGGCCCGGGCTCACGGTGGGGATGTCGCCGCGGGCGCTGCGGGCCGGGCGCCCGGCCGTCCGCCGGCTGGCGCGGGCCGTGCGGACGATCCGGGTGAACTGGGCCGAGGAGCGCCCGTGGGAGCGCTGGCAGGCGCGCCTGGGCCACCGCGCCGGCAGGTGCGGCGCATGAGGTGGACCGTGCTCGCGGTCCGATGGGCGGGCCCGCTGTCCGTGCTGCTCACGGCCGTGTTCTTCAACATTGCGGGCGCCGCGGTGATGATGCTCGTCTGCCTGGCCATCACGATCACCTGGCGGGCCCGGCTGCCGGCGCTCCTGGAGCTGGCCACGGACCTGGTCCTGCTGGTCGCCGCGTGGAGCTCCGTGTTCCTGCTCTACGAGCGGCTGGAGCACTGGGACCTGGTGGTCCACTTCGCGGCGACCGCCGTGCTGGCCGAGCTCGCCTTCCGCGCCCTCGAGCGCTGGGGCCGGCTGCGCACGCCCGGGCCCGTGACCCACGTCCTGCTGGTCACCGCCCTCGGCACCACGCTCGCCCTGGTCTGGGAGTACGTGGAGTTCGCCGGCTACGCGCTGGTCGACCCGCGCGTGCAGGTCGGCTACACGGACACCATGGGGGACCTGGCCGCCGGCAACGCCGGCTCCCTGGTGGCCGGGATCCTCGGCGCCTGGGCCCGGCATAGGGTGGACCCACCGCACGGGACCGCCGAGGGAACGGACTAGCACATGTTCTGGACGACTCTGCTCAAGACCTCCGCACAGACCGCGGCCGCCGCCGCGGCCGGCACCGCCGCCACCGCGCGAGGGGTGGACAGCACCTGGTACGCGGACCTGCGCACGCCGGCCCTGCAGCCGCCTCCGGAGGTCTTCCCCGTGGTGTGGACCGCGCTGTACGCCGACCTGGCGGTCACGTCCGCGGCGGTGCTGACCGAGCTGGAGCGGCGGACGTGCCCGGGGCGGCACGGGCTGCACGACCGCGGCGGGGTCATCCGCCGGCCCCGCCCCGGGGACACGCCCTCGGCCGCGGTCCGGCGCCGCCGGGGCTACCGCACCGCGCTCACCGTGAACGTCACCCTCAACGCGGGGTGGAGCTGGGTGTTCTTCGGCAAGCAGGACACCGCCCTGGCCACGGTCGTGGCGGCGGCGCTGACGGCCAGCTCCGCCGATCTGGCCCGCCGCGCGGGGCGGGCGCGTCCGCTGCTCGGCGCCGCGCTGCTGCCCTACGCCGGTTGGTGCGGCTTCGCGACCGTCCTCAGCGGCCGCATCCACCGGCTCAACGCCTGAGCGCGGGGACCCGGGACGGCCCGGCCGGAGGGATCGCCGGGGAGGGACGCCCCGGGACGTGGACCCGGCCCCGTGCAGCACGGCGGCGACGTCGACGCGGGGTGCACGTCGCCGCCGGGCGGGCGGTCAGCCGGCGGCGCCGATCATCCACCACTGCGCCGGCAGGGCCGAGGTCCAGCGGGCGCCCGTGCCGGCGCTCCAGACGATCCACCCGTTGGCGAACTCCTGGAAGCACGGGGTCCCGCCGAGCGCGCACAGCTCCCGTGAGCGGGGCTCACCCGCGGTCGCCGCGATCTGCCCGTGCAGGGCGCCGATGCCGCCGCCGGTGCTGAAGGGCTCACCGCCCTGCGCCTCGATCAGCGCGGAGACCGGGTCCACGATGCCGGCGCCGCAGCCGGGGGCGCAGCCGCCCGGGGCCTGCCGCGCCGTGCCGGTCAGCGCGGCGCGGATCCCCTCCACGCCGAGCTCCGGGGACCGCTCGCGGAGCAGCGCCACCGCGCCGGAGACGGCCGGCGCGGCCATGGAGGTGCCGTTGCGCTCGGTGTACGCCGGTCCGGCCGGCGCCTGGGCCCCGGCGTTGCCCGTGGACACGATCTGCGCGTACGGGTCGCCGCCGGGCGCGGCGAGCGTCACCGAGCCGAAGTTGGAGTAGGTCGCCAGCGCGCCGGAGACGTCCGTGGCGGCGACCGAGATGACCCCGGCGCAGTTGGCCGGCGCCGACTGCGCGGCGTCCACGCCCTGGTTCCCGGCGGCCACGACCACGGGGATCCCGCGCCCCAGGGCCTCGTCGATGGCCGCCTGCAGGACCGGCGGGCACTGCCCCGGTACGCCGAGACTGAGGTTGATGACCGTGGCCGGATTCGGATTGGCGGGCACGCCCGGCACCGCGGCGCCGCTGGCCCACGTGATGCCCGCGGCGACATCGGTGATGTAGCCCAGGCTGCAGGCGCCCACGGCGCGCACGGGGAGGATCCGGGCGTCCGGGGCCACCCCGGCGATGCCCTGCCCGTTGCCGGCGTCGGCCGCGGCGATGCCGGCCGTGTGGGTGCCGTGCCAGGTGGAGGTCGTCGGCATGGGGCTGGCGGGGCACAGGACCGCGTCCGGGTAGTCGCCCTCGTCGGACGGGTCCGCGTCCCATCCGTCGCCGTCCCGCCCGTTCGCGGCCGTGGAGACGAAGTCGTAGCCGGGCAGGACGTTGGCGTCCAGGTCCGGGTGCGCGGTGATGCCGGTGTCCACCACGGCGATGGTCTGCCCGGCCCCGGTGGCCAGGTCCCACGCGGCGGGCATGCCCAGCCCGGCCGGGTCGTCCCACAGGCTCCACTGCAGGGCGGTGTAGGAGGGGTCGTTCGGCACGGCGGCCGTGGCGGCCAGCGAGTCCGGCGCCGCGTACTCCACGGCGGGGTCCTGCGCCAGGGCCGTGGTCAGGGCCTCGAGCTCGGCACCGGCGAGCAACCCGCCGGTGCGCAGCACCTGGGCGCCGTCCGCGGTGGTCGTGGTCTCGGCGAGCCCACCGCTCCCGGCGCGCGCCGCGGCCTGCGCGTAGACGTCGTCCCGGAGGTCCTCCGGAACGGTCCCGTCGCGGAACTTCACGACGACGCGGTCGGTCGCCTCCGCCGGCGCGGCGCCGGAGGGCGCGGCCGCCGGACCGGGCTGCGGGAGCGCGGTCGCACCGGCGGCGCCCAGCGGGACGAGGGCGAGAGCGGCAGCCAGTGCCAGGGAGACGGTGGTGCTGCGAGTGGGCGTCACGGAAGTTCCTCCGGCCGGTCGGGCGGGAGGCAGCACGGAGCACACGGTTCCACCCCCCGATGAACTGGAGCGGGAACGACCCCCTGCGGAAACGGAGCCCCCACTCCTGTGCTGTGCTCAGCGTAGGGAGGGGGCGCGCGTGTGACCGAATGCGAACGCGGCCGGCCCGGGCGCGGTGGCGGCGCTCAGGCCTCCCGGGCCACGCGCAGCGCCGCGCCGATCAGCGGCAGCTGCAGCGGCAGCCGCGCGATCGCCGCGGTCCGCCGCGCCGGCGAGTCCCGGCGGGCGCGCCAGGCCATGGTGACGTTGCCCGGCCACACCCCCACGAACAGGGCCGCCGCGGCCCAGCCCCCGCTGCGACGGGTGCGCGGGTGCAGCAGCAGCGCACCGACCCCCAGCTCCGCCACGCCGGAGCCCAGGGTCCACGCCCGGGCGGGGCCGGGCAGGACCCGGGGGATCAGCCCGTCGAAGGGTGCCGGGCAGGCGAGGTGCAGGACCCCCATCCCGGTCAGGGACCCGCCCAGGAGCAGGGCGCGGCGGGCGGCGGCCGGAGGGGAGGACATGGGCCCACCCTACCGGCCCGGCCGTGACGCACAGCACGGCGGCGCCGGGCATGCATCCGCCTCCGATTTTGTTGACACGTACAGCAAATGCTGCCGACCGGGAAGGAACCCCCATGACCACCGACGCCCTCCAGGACCGGGCCGTCCTCGACGCCCCCTCCGCCGACCTCCTCTTCCACCAGGCCCGCACCGCCTCGGAGTTCCTCGACGAGCCCGTCGGCGACGAGCAGCTGCGCGCGATCTTCGACCTCGCCAGGATGGGCCCCACGGCCATGAACATCCAGCCGCTGCGCGTGACCTGGATCCGCTCCGCGGAGGCCAGGGAGCGCCTGCTCCCCCTCCTGGCCGAGGGCAACCGGGCCAAGACGGCCGGCGCCCCCGCGGTCGCCGTGCTCAGCTACGACACCGACTGGCACGAGCACCTGCCCGCGCTGTTCCCGCCCGCCGCCGGCAACCAGGCGATGTTCGCCGGCAACGAGGAGCTGCGCACCCGGATGGGGCGGGACAACGCCCACCTGCAGGCCGGGTACTTCGTGCTGGCCGTGCGGGCCGTGGGCCTGGCCGCGGGCCCCATGGGCGGCTTCGACGCCCCCGGGGTGGACGCGGCGTTCCACGCCGGCACCGGCCTGCGCTCGTTCATGGTCGTGAACATCGGCGCCCCCGCCGCCCCGCGCCACGACCGGCTGCCGCGGCTGGACTTCGACGCCGCGACGACCACCGTCTGAGACCGTGCCGGGCGGGTCCGCGGACCGCGGCCCCGCCCGGCCGCCCGTCCGCTCCCGGGCGGGTCCTGCACGTCCTCCCCGCATGCTCCGCGCGTCCTCCGTGGCGGCTGTCGGTGTCAGCACGGATACTGGACGGGATGACGCCCGCACTCCTGTCCCTCGGCACGGCCCTTCCGCCGCACGTGCTCGAGCAGACCGACGCCCAGGACCTCTACCAGGCCCAGCCCGGCACCGACCGGCTCAACGCCCGGCTGCTGCGCACGGTGTTCGGCGCCTCCGGGGTCGCGCGCCGGCACACCGTGCTCTCCGAGCTGGTCGACCACGACGCCCGGGAGGACTCGCCCTACATCACCGGCGACGGCCGGTTCCGGGCACCGCTCACCGGTGCCCGCAACCGCACCTACATGGAGGAGGCCCCCGGCCTGTTCGCCGCGGCCGCCCGGGACGCGCTCGCCCGCTGCCCCGCGGTCGACCCCACATCCATCACCGATGTGGTCACCGTCTCCTGCACCGGCTTCTTCGCCCCCGGACCCGACTACCACCTGGTGCGGGACCTCGGGCTCAACCCCGCCACGCGCCGGTCGCACATCGGCTTCATGGGCTGCCACGGCGGGCTGATCGGGCTGCGGCAGGCGGCGGCCATCGCCACCGCGGACCCGGACGCGGTGGTGCTGCTCGTGGCCGTGGAGCTGTGCACGCTGCACCTGCGCCCGGCCCGGGACGCGGACGCCATCCGGGGCGCCGCCCTCTTCGCCGACGGCGCGGCCGCCGCCCTGATCGGCTCGCGGGTCCCGGACGGGTGCGCGCCCCTGCTGCAGCTCGACCGGTTCCGCACCCTCGTCATCCCCGACGGCGAGCAGGCGATGGCGTGGACCATCGGCGACTCCGGGTTCGAGATGATCCTCGGCGCGGCCGTGCCGCAGGTGCTGGAGGACAACATCCACGCCGCCCTGGAGGCCCTGCTGGAGGGACCAGAGGGTGCCGTGGACCGCGCCAGCATCACCGACTGGGCCCTCCACCCGGGCGGCCGGGGCATCCTCGACAAGCTCGAGCACACGCTGGACCTGGCCCCCGAGGCGCTGCGCGAGTCCCGGGACGTGCTGGCCACCCGCGGGAACATGAGCAGCGTGACCGTCCTGCACGTCCTGCGCCAGGTGATCGACGAGGCCCCGCCGGGCGAGGACCGCACCGTGTGCGCCCTGGCCTTCGGCCCCGGGCTGACCGTGGAGTCGGCGCTGTTCACGATCCCCGCCCGCCCCGCGGCACCCGCCGCGCACGCCCACTCGGCCACGGCCGTCCCGACCCCCTAGGAGGCTCCTCGTGGACCATGACGTGATCGTCGTCGGCGCCGGGCTGTCCGGCCTGCAGTGCGCCCGCCTGCTCGAGCAGCACGGCCTGGACGTCGCGGTCCTCGAGGCCTCCGACGGGGTCGGGGGCCGCGTGCGCACCGACCTGGTCGACGGCTTCCGCTGCGACCGCGGCTTCCAGGTGCTCAACCCCGCCTACACCGAGCTGCGGCGCAGCGTGGAGGTCGCGGCCCTGGGCCTGCAGCCCTTCGACGCGGCGGCCGGGATCCCCCACGGGGACGGGATCGACGTCCTGGCCGACCCGCGGCGGGTCCCCCGCCGCCTGGTGGAGACCCTGCGCAGCCCCTGCGTGGAGCTGCGGCGGCTGCCGGCGCTGCTGGCCTGGCTCGCCCCCGGCCTGGACCCCGGCGCGCGGCGGCAGGAGGAGCACGACCGGCCGTGGCACGAGGCCCTGGACCGCGCCGGGGTGCGCGGTCCGCTGCGGGACCTGGTGCTCGAGCCCTTCCTGGCCGGGGTGATCCTGGAGGACGAGGGCCGCACCTCCGCCGCCTTCGTGCGGGAGCTGGTGGGCTGGTTCCTGCTCGGCACCCCGGGCCTGCCGGCCGGCGGGATGGGTGCGCTGCCGGAGTGGATCCACGACGGGCTGCGCGCGCCCGCCGTCCTGGACACCCGTGTCCGGGCCCTGGAGCGCACCGGCACCGGCTGGTCCGTGGGCGCCGGGGACGGCACCTGGCGGGCGCCCTCCGTGGTCGTGGCCACGGAGGCCCCGGCCGCGGCCGGGCTGCTGGACCTGCCGGCGACCCCGATGAAGGGCGAGGCCACGTGGTGGTTCGCCGCGGAGTCCGCCCCCTCGGAGCTGGCGTGCCTGGTCCTGCCCGGGCGCACCGGCGGGCCCCTCGTCGACACCGCCGTGGTGAGCAACGCGGCCCCCAGCTACACCCCGGACGGCCGGGCCCTCGTCCAGGCCAGCGCCCTCCTCCCGCGCGGCGCCGCACTGCCCGCGGAGGCCGACGTGCGGCGCCAGCTGGGCCGGATCTGGGGGGCGGACGCCTCCGCCTGGGAGCTGCTCACCGTGCACGAGATCCGCGACGCCCTGCCCGAGCAGCCTCCCGGGCGCGTCGTCGACCGCCCCGCCGCGCTCGGCGACGGCCTCTACGTGTGCGGTGACCACCGCACCACCGGGTCGACGCAGGGCGCCCTGGCCTCCGGGCGCCGGGCCGCGGAGGCGGTACTCGCCTGAGCCCGGGGGCACCCCGGGCCGGCCGGGCGCGCCGGTCAGGCCGAGCCGGACGGAGGCCGGCGGGGCAGGGAGAGCTCCCCCGTCCGCACGACCTCGGCGGCGATCTCGCTCATCTTGCGGTTGGTGTCCTGGCTGGCCAGCCGCAGCAGCTCCTGGGCCTGCTCGCGGGTCACCCGGTGCCGGGCCATGAGGATGCCGATCGCCGTCCCGATCTCCCGGTTGGTGCGCAGGGCCGTCTCCAGGTGGGCGGCCCGCCGGTGGGAGACCGCCACGGAGATGCCCAGGCCCGCGTGCGTGGCGAGCAGCGTCCCGGCCCACACCGCGTGCTCGTCGAAGGCGTCCGGCGCGTCCGAGTAGAGGTTCAGCGAGGCGATCAGCTCCGGGTCCCCGATCAGCCGCAGCCGGTGGGACAGGACGCTGGTCACGCCGACCTCGCGGACGACCCGGGGCCCGTAGCCGAGCCAGCGGTCGTCGTGGGCGAGGTTGCCCGAGACGAGGACGCTCTCGTCCAGGACCGCGTCGACGCACGGGCCCGATCGCAGGTCGTACTGCAGGGCGTCGGCGGCGGCGGCCTCGGGGCCGGTGTGGCCCAGCGTCCGGAAGCTGCCCTGCTGCATGACGGTGACGCTGGCCCAGCGTGCGCCGTCCACCCACTCCACCGCGCACCGGACGACCGCGTCGACCAGCGAGTCGGCGGGGCTGGCCTCCAGCCTCTCGCCCAGGCGTGTCAGGGCCTGGGCGACCTCGCCCAGCTCGGGGAGGTCGGTGCGGGGGCGGGGAAGGATCACAGCGGCTCCGAGGCGTCGCCCCCGGCGGAGGATGCCCCGGGGTGGTGGAAGCCTCGCTGCTGAAGCTGCGGACCAGTCTAGCCGGGCGCGGGCGGGTCCCGCCCCGGTGCGTGCCGCACCGGGGCGGGACGCGGGGCCTCAGCCCCGCAGCATCTCGCCGACCCGCCGGACCCCCTCGGCGATCTCCGCCTCCGGGGTCGCCGAGTAGGCCAGGCGCAGGCTCGTGGTGGGGCGTCCGTCGGCGTAGCAGGCGCCGCCGGGCACCAGCACCACGCCGTGGTCGACGGCCCGCCGCAGCAGGTCGCCGTCCCCGGTCCACGGCCCGAGGTCCAGCCAGGTGAAGAAGCCCCCGGCCGGCCGCGTCCAGCGCACGCCCTCCGGCATGTGCGCCTCCAGGGCCTCCATCATGGCGGCGCAGCGGGAGCGGTAGAGCGCCACGGCCCGGTCCAGGGACGGCCGCCAGTGCTCGCTGTCCACGTACGCGGCCGCGAGCTCCTGGCTGAGCACGGAGGGGTGGATCGTGACGGCCTCGGCCGCGATCTGCAGCCGCCCCCGCACCGCCGGCGGGGCCGCGATCCAGCCCACCCGCAGCCCCGGGGAGAAGATCTTCGAGAAGCTGCCCAGGTGGATCACGGTGTCCGGGGCCAGGGAGTACAGGGACGGCAGCCGGTGGGCGCGGTCGAAGCCGAGCAGCCCGTAGGGGTCGTCCTCCAGGACGAGCACGCCGCGCTCGGCGCACACGTCCACGAGCCGGCGGCGCCGCTCCTCGGGGGTCGTCACGCCCGTGGGGTTGGAGAAGTTCGGGACCGTGTAGACGAACTTCACGGTGCGGCCGGCGGCCCGCAGCGCGTCGAGCCGCTCGGCCACCGCCTCGGGGTCCAGCCCGTCGTCGTCGACGTCCACGTGCTCGACGTCGACCTCGTAGCTGCCGAACACCCCCAGGGCGCCCACGTAGGTGGGGCCCTCGGCGACCACCACGTCCCCCGGGTCGCAGTACAGCTTGGTCACCAGGTCCAGGCCGGCCTGGGAGCCGGCGGTGATCTGGATCCGGTCCGGGGCGATCTCGGCGCCCTCCAGGCCCATGAGCTCCACGACCAGCTCCGGCAGCCGCCCGATGCCGGCCCCGGAGCCGTACTGCAGCACCTCGGGCCCGCGCTCGGCGAGGATCCGGGCGGCCATGCCGGCGACCACCTCGTGCGGGAGCGCGCTCATGTCCGGGTTGCCGCCGGCCAGGGAGATCATCCCGGGCTGCATCGCGATCTCGAACACCGCCCGGACCGGGGACGGGCGGAACTCCTCGGCGCGGTGGGCGAAGAGGGGCACGGAGCCCGTGCGGCGGGTCGCGGCCGCGCCGCCGGTCACCGCTGCCCCTGCCCGGCCTCCGGCGCGGCGGCCCCGTAGACGTGCCCGGCCAGCCCGTACGCGGGCCCGTCGGGGGCCGCGCCGGGGCCCATGGCGAGCAGGGTGATCAGCTCGTAGGCCACGTGCGCGGCCGCCACCCCGGTGAGCTCCGCGTGGTCGTAGGCGGGGGCCACCTCGACGACGTCGCAGCCCACCACGTTCGTGCCGCGCAGCCCGCGCAGGATCTCCAGCACCTCCCGGCTGGTCATCCCGCCGGCCTCCGGGGTGCCGGTGCCGGGGGCGTGGGCCGGGTCCAGGACGTCGATGTCCAGGGAGACGTAGAGCGGGCGGTCGCCGACGCGCTCCCGCAGGTGCGCGACGACGGCGTCCACGCCCAGCCGCATGACGTCGGCGGAGGAGACGATGCCGAAGCCGAAGCGGGCGTCGTCGTCGAGGTCCTCGGTGCCGTAGAGGGGCCCGCGGGTGCCCACGTGGCAGGCGGCGTCGGTGTCGAGCAGGCCCTCCTCCCAGGCGCGGCGGAATGGGGTGCCGTGGGTGTACTCGGCACCGAAGTAGGTGTCCCAGGTGTCCAGGTGCGCGTCGAAGTGCAGCAGGGCCACCTTGCCGTGGCGGGAGTGGGCCGCGCGCAGCAGGGGCAGGGCGATGGTGTGGTCGCCGCCGATGGCCACGAGCTGGGTGCGTTCGCCCATCAGCTCCTTGGCCTGGGCCTCGATGGCGTCGATCGCCTCGCCGATGTCGAACGGGTTCGCCACGATGTCCCCGGCGTCGGCGACCTGCTTGCCGGCGAACGGTGAGACGTTCTGCGCCGGGTTGTACGGGCGCAGCAGGCGGGAGGACTCCCGGACGTGGTTGGCGCCGAAGCGGGCGCCGGGCCGGTAGGAGACCCCGGCGTCGAAGGGCACGCCGACCACGGCGATGTCCGTGTGCTCCACCTCGTCGGTGCGCGGCAGGCGGGCGAAGGTGCCCAGCCCGGCCCAGCGGGGGGTGAGGGCGGCGTTGACGGGACCGACGACGCGGGTGCCGTCGTCGCCGGTGGTGGTGATGCGCTCGGGGTTCATGGTGTGCGGTCCTCTCGACGGGGGATGGTGGACGGGCGGGCGGAACGGGTGGGCGGAACGGGCGGGGCGCTCAGGAGCCGAGGATCCACAGCAGCACGGCCTCCTCGGGGCCGGGGTTCTCCCAGGTGTGGGGCTCGGTGCCGGGGAAGCTCACGGTGTCCCCGGCCTCGAGCTCGTAGGTGCGGTCCGGGACCATGAGCCGGAACCGGCCGCTGATCAGGTGCAGCACCTCGGTCTCGCAGTCCATGCTGTACATCGACTCCTCGCCGCGGCCCCCGGCGGCCACCCGCGCCCGGATGACCTGCACCGTGCGCTGGCCCGTGGGCGTGACGAGCTGCTCCTCGATGCCCTGGCCGCCGAGGTCCACGTGCGGGGCGTCGGCGAGCCGGACGAGCTCGACGTCGACGGGGCCGGCGAAGACCGCTCCCACGTCGATGCGCAGCACCTGGCACATGCGCACCAGCGAGTCCACGGAGGGGGACGTGATGTCCCGCTCCACCCGGCTGACGAACCCCTTGGTGAGGCCGGCGGCGGAGGCGAGCTGGTCGATGGTCATGTGGTTGCGCAGCCGGTGGTTGCGCAGGCGCGACCCCACGGCGGCGGAGTGGCCGGTGCTCTCGATGGGCAGGGCTTTCACGGCGACGGCTCCTCGCTCACGGACGGTCTTACCAGGGCGTAACACCCCGGACCCGTTCTCAAAACATGATCTGCATCATACTATGTGAGACAACTTTTGTTTCTCATTGAGAAACTTGCCGATCGACCGCGGAAGTCCCTCGGGCTTCCAGGAAGAAGTGACACCCATGAATGTGCTGATCATCGTGCTGTACCTGGTCGCCATGGTGGCGGTGGGCCTCTGGGCCAGCCGGCGTGCCAAGAACGCTGAGGACTACCGGGTGGCCGGGAGACGGCTCGGCCCCGGCTTCTACACCGGCACCATGGCGGCCGTGGTCCTCGGCGGCGCCTCCACGGTCGGCGGAGTGGGCCTGGGCTACACCTACGGGATCTCCGGCATGTGGCTCGTGGTGGCGATCGCCACGGGCCTGGCCGCGCTGAGCCTGTTCTTCGCCGGGCGCATCCAGTCGCTGAAGGTGTTCACCGTCTCCCAGATGCTGCAGCTGCGCTACGGGGAGCGCGGCGGGGCCAAGGCGTCGTCGTTCGTGATGCTGGCCTACACGGTGATGCTCTCGGTGACCTCCACCTCCGCGTACGCGGCGATCTTCTCGGTCCTGCTCCCCCTCGACCGCACCTGGGCGATCCTGCTCGGCGGCGTGGTCGTGGTGGCGTACTCCGTGCTCGGCGGGATGTGGTCGATCACGCTGACGGACATGATGCAGTTCGTGTTCATGACGGTCGGGCTGTTCCTGATCCTGCTGCCCTTCTCCCTCTCCGCCGCGGGCGGCTGGACCGGGCTGGGCGAGCGGCTCGACGCGTCGTTCTTCACCTGGGGCGGCATGGGCACGCAGGCGATCATCACCCAGTTCGTGGTCTACGGGTTCGGCATGCTCATCGGCCAGGACATCTGGCAGCGCGTCTTCACCGCCCGCTCCCCGCGGGTCGCCCGCTGGGGCGGGCTCACCTCCGCCGCCTACGTGGCGCTCTACGGCGTGGCCGGTGCCGTCATCGGGATGACCGCCGCGGCCGTGGCCCCGGAGCTGTCCTCCCCCGACGACGCCTTCGCCACGATGGCCCAGCAGTACGTCCCGGCCGGGCTGGGCGGGATCGTGCTGGCCGCCGGTGTGGCCGCCATGATGTCCACGGCCTCGGGGGCGCTCATCGCCGCGGCCACGGTCGCGCGGGTCGACGTCGTGCCGACCCTGAAGTCCCTGGGCCGGCGCGACGCCGCCCCGGCCCCGGAGGGCACCGCCGAGGCGCTGCGCGGCGACCGGCTCTACGTCCTCGTCTTCGGCGTGGTGATCACCGCGATCTCGATCTTCGTGTCCGACACCGTCACCGCCCTCACGATCGCCTACGACATCCTGGTGGGCGGGCTGCTCGTCGCGATCCTCGGCGGCCTGGTGTGGCGCCGGGGCACCGGCCTCGGGGCCGCCCTGTCCATGCTCGTGGGCTCCGTGGTGACCGTCGCGTCCATGGCGGTCTTCGGCGTGCTGGCCAACGCGCCCATCTACCTGGGCCTGCTCAGCTCCGCCCTCGTCTACGTGGTGGTCTCGCTGCTGACCCGCCCCACGCACACCGGGGTGCTGCAGCACTGGGACGAGCGCATCGCCGCGTCCCGCCGGGCCCCCGGCACCGAGGACCCCACCGGCACCGCCGGCCGGACGGAGGCCCGCTCGTGAGCCCCCGGCGCACCACGGCCCGCGCCGTGCTGGAGACCCTCCGCGGCTACGGGGTCGACACCGTCTTCGGCATCCCCGGCACCCACTCGCTGGAGTTCTACCGTCCGCTGCGGGAGCTGGGCATCCGCGCGGTCACCACCCGCCACGAGCAGGGGGCGGCCTACGGGGCCGACGGGTGGAGCCAGATCTCCGGGCTGCCGGGGGTCGTCATCACGACCTCCGGCCCGGGGCTGCTCAACTCCCTGTCCGGGGCGGCCACCGCCTACGCCGAGTCCCGCCCGATGATCGTCCTCTCCCCCGGACGGCCCGTGGGCCACGACTTCCGGGACATCGGCTCGCTGCACGAGACGAAGAACCCGTCCGCGGCCGTCGACGCCATCGTGGGCCGCAGCCGCCGGGTCACCAGCGGCGCCGAGGCCGTGACCATGGTCCACGACGCCTTCCGGGACTTCGCCCACTCCCGGCCCCGCCCCGTGCACATCGAGATCCCGCTCGACGTGCTGGAGGCCGAGCTCGACTACACGGACCGGCAGGTGGCCCCGCGCCGGCTGGGCGCCCCGCAGCCGGCCCCGATCGACGACGTGCGCCGTGCCGCCGAGGTGCTGCGCGGGGCGGCCACCCCCGTCATCCTGGCCGGCGGCGGCTCGCTGGCCGCCGGGGAGCGGCTGCTGGAGCTCGCCGAGCTGCTCGAGGCGCCGGTGATCACCACGACCAACGGCAAGGGCGCGATCCCGGAGCGGCACCGCCTCTCCCTGGGCGCCGACCTGCGCCTGTCCACCGCGCACGAGTTCCTGCGCGCGGCCGACGCCCTGCTCGTGATCGGCTCCAAGGTCGGCGAGGCCGAGCTGTGGGGCGGGGACATCACCCCGGCCGGGCCGATCGTGCGCGTGGACATCGTGCGGGACCAGATGCTGTGCAACCTCGACCCGGACATCGAGCTGCCCGGCCACTCCGCGGCCGTGGTCCCGCAGCTGATCGAGGCGCTCGGCCCGCTCGAGCCGCGGCCCCCGCGGGACCTCGCCGACGTGTTCGCCCGGCTCGACGACGAGGGCCGCCGCACCGCGCCCGAGCTCGCGGCGCTCAACGAGACGATCATGTCCGTGGTGCCCGAGGACACGATCGTGGGCGGGGACTCCTCCCAGGTCACCTATCTGGGCTCGACCACGTTCTTCCGCGCCCGGCACCCGCGCTCCCTGCTCTACATGGGGACCTACGCGACCCTGGGCTACGGGCTGCCGGCCTCGATCGGGGCCAAGCTCGCCGCTCCGGACCGGCCGGTGCTGTGCCTCGTGGGCGACGGCGCGCTGATGTTCTCGATCCAGGAGCTGATGACCGCCGTGGAGCTGGGCCTGGACCTGCCGATCGTCTGCGTGGACAACGGCGGCTACGGCGAGATCCGGCAGAACATGACCGACCGGGACATCGACCCGCTGGCCGTGGACCTGCGCCAGCCCGACTGGCCGGCGCTCGCCGAGGCCTTCGGCGCCGTGGGGTTCACGGCGACGCAGGAGACCCTGGCCGAGACGGTCGTCGAGGCGCTCGCGGTGCGCGGCCCCAGCCTGGTGCACCTGCGCCTCTGAGCCGGCGCGGCCGGTGCGTCACGCGCGGGTCACGGTTGCCGCAGAAGGCTCCCCGAGGGTTCGTGGAAGTCCCCCGGAATCGGCCGTCGCGGCTTGTGAGCGCGCCAACAGCCTGCTTACGGTGGAGGGGCACGACCCGGGGACGCACACCGCACGTCGACCCTGGGACCAGGCCGACACCAGGAGGCTCATCGTGAACACGCATCAACGCACCACCACCCGCAGGGCCGCGGCCAGTGTGCTCGCCGTCGCCGCACTGGGACTCGCCGGCTGCGGCAACGGCGAGTCCGAGACGGGCACCGACATCGAGGACGTCCAGGAGAGCGAGGTCCTGGAGTCCTCGCCGGCCCCGCAGGAGGCCGGGGAGACGCCGGCGGACACCATCGCTCCCTACAGCGGCGCCTACAACCGGGACTTCTACGACGACCAGGCGCTGTACGAGGGCCAGGAGGTGACCCTCACCGGCGAGGTCGAGGACGTCGTCTCACCGAACGCGCTGCAGCTCTCGGACCCGAACGACGTCGAGCTGGGCTCCCTGCTCGTGCTGCACGACGCCGATCTGCCGGAGCTCCAGGACGGCGCCCTGGTCGAGGTGACCGGCACCCTGCAGGCCTCGCTGGACGTGGCCGCCGCCGAGGAGGACCTCGGCGCCGACCTCGGGGACGAGCTCGCCGACATGGAGGGCGAGTCCTACGTCCGGGCGACCGAGGTGACCGTGACGCAGCAGGAGGAGTGAGGACCCGGCAGGCCGCACTGCCGCACCGAGGGGCCGGGTGGTCCCGGAGCACGCACCGTGCTCCGGGACCACCCGGCCCCTCGTCGTGAGGCGGCACGGGAGGACTCCTGCGCGGCCCGGGCGGCGCCCGCCACGTCGTCGAAACACGGCGGGCACGCGCACGTAACACGGGGACCCTAGCGTGACGACTGTCCCTGAACGTCCGCCGTCCCCGAGGAGAGCCGTGCACCTGACACCCCGGGAGCAGGAGAAGCTGCTCGTCGTCGTGGCCGGTGACCTCGCGCGCCGCCGCCGGGACCGCGGGCTGCGGCTCAACCACCCCGAGGCCGTCGCCCTGATCACCGCCGAGCTGCTGGAGGGCGCCCGGGACGGGCGGACCGTGGCCGAGCTGATGTCCTGGGGCTCCACGATCCTCGCCCGCGAGGACGTCATGGAGGGCGTGCCGGAGATGATCTCCTCCGTCCAGGTGGAGGCGACGTTCCCCGACGGCACGAAGCTCGTCACCGTCCACGACCCCATCCGCTGACCCGCCCGGCCCCGAAGGAGCGCCCGTGATCCCCGGAGAGTACGTCCTGCGGCCCGAGCCCGTGCTGATCAACGCCGACCGGCCCACCACGGAGGTGGACGTGGTCAACCGCGGCGACCGCCCGGTGCAGGTGGGCTCGCACTTCCACTTCGCCGAGGCCAATCCCGGGCTCGAGTTCGACCGCGCCGCGGCCCGGGGCTTCCGCCTCGACGTCCCCGCCGGCACGGCCGTGCGCTTCGAGCCCGGCGACCGCAAGCGGGTGCGCCTGGTGGCCCTGGCCGGGCGCCGTGAGGTGCACGGCCTCGCCAACCGGGTCGACGGCCCCCTCGACCGCCCCGCCGGCGCCGCGTCCGGGCAGGAGCAGCCATGAGCCACGAGATGTCCCGCGCCCAGTACACCAGCCTCTACGGCCCCACCACCGGGGACCTGGTGCGCCTGGCGGACACCGAGCTGTTCCTCGAGGTCGAGCGCGACCTCACGGTCCCCGGCGACGAGGTGGTCTTCGGCGGCGGCAAGGTGATCCGGGACGGCATGGGCCACAACGGCCGGCTCACCCGGGACGACGGCGTGGTGGACACCGTGATCACCAACGCGGTGGTCCTGGACGCCTCCGGGATCTACAAGGCGGACGTGGGCCTGCGCGACGGGCGCATCAGCGCGATCGGCAAGGCCGGCAACCCGGACATCATGGACGGCGTGGACGTCCTCATCGGCGCCTCCACCGAGGTGATCGCCGGTGAGGGCCGGATCCTCACCGCCGGCGGGATCGACTCGCACATCCACTTCATCGGGGCCGACCAGATCGGCACCGCTCTGTCCTCCGGGATCACCACGATGTTCGGCGGCGGCACCGGGCCCGCTGAGGGCTCCAACGCCACCACGATCACCCCCGGGGCGTGGCACCTCGCCGGGATGTTCCGGGCCCTGGACGACTACCCCATGAACTTCGGGCTGCTCGGCAAGGGCCACGCCTCCGCCCCGGAGCCGCTCGCCGAGCAGATCCGGGCCGGGGCCGTGGGCCTGAAGATCCACGAGGACTGGGGCGCCACCACCGCGGCGATCGACACGGCCCTGGCCGTGGCCGACGCCTTCGACGTGCAGGTGGCCATCCACACCGACACGCTCAACGAGTGCGGCTTCCTCGAGGACACGGTGGCCGCCATCGCGGGCCGGGTGATCCACACCTTCCACACCGAGGGCGCCGGCGGCGGGCACGCCCCGGACATCATCCGCATCGCCTCGCTGCCCCACGTGCTGCCGTCCTCCACCAATCCGACGCTGCCCTACACCCGCAACACGGCCGAGGAGCACCTGGACATGCTCATGGTCTGCCACCACCTCAACCCGGACATCCCCGAGGACGTCGCCTTCGCCGACTCCCGGATCCGGCCCGAGACGATCGCCGCGGAGGACGTCCTGCACGACCTCGGGGTGTTCTCCATGACCTCCTCGGACTCCCAGGCCATGGGCCGTGTGGGCGAGGTGGTGCTGCGCACCTGGCAGCTCGCCGACCAGATGAAGCGGCGCACCGGCCCCCTGCCCGGGGAGACCGGCCGCGGGGACAACGCGCGGCTGAGGCGCTACGTGGCCAAGTACACGATCAACCCGGCGCTCGCGCACGGGATCGCCGACGTCGTGGGGTCGGTGGAGACCGGCAAGTTCGCGGACCTGGTGCTGTGGGACCCCGTGTTCTTCGGGGTGAAGCCGCACCTCGTGCTCAAGGGCGGTCAGATCGTGCACTCCCTCATGGGAGATCCCAACGCCTCCATCCCCACCCCGCAGCCGCAGCTGATGCGCGACGCCTTCGGGGCCCGGGGCACCGCCCCGCACGCCAACTCCATCACCTTCATGTCCCGCGCCGCCGTCGAGGCGGGCGTCGGCGAGCGCCTGGGCCTGCGCAAGCGGGTGCTGCCGGTGGGCGGGATCCGGGGACTGACCAAGCAGGACATGCGGCACAACGACGCCACCCCGCGGATCGAGGTGGACCCGCAGACCTACGAGGTCCGGGTCGACGGCGAGCTCGTCACCTGCGAGCCCGCCGAGGAGCTGGCCATGGCCCAGCGCTACTTCCTCTTCTGACCGGCCCGCCGGCCGCCCCGCACTTCCCCGCACTTCCCCGTACTCCCCGAGAGGACCTGCACCCGTGATCGTCGAAGCCGTCCTCGGCAACCTGGCCGAGCTCACCGAGCAGGAGCGCGCCGGCCTGCACCTGGAGCGGGTCGCCCTCGCCGGGCCCGAGCTGCGCAAGCGCGTCCAGCGGGTCGTGACCGACCACGGCACCGAGCTCGGCCTGCGCCTGGCCGAGCGCCGGGAGCTCAAGGACGGGGACATCCTGCACCGGGAGGGCAGCAACGCAGTGGTGGTCTCGACCCTGCCCACCGACGTCCTGGTCGTGGCGCCGGCGACGATCGAGCAGATGGGCCGCGTGGCGCACGCGCTGGGCAACCGGCACCTGCCCGCCCAGTTCCTCGGCCCCGCCACCGAGGTCGCGGAGCTGCCGGGGCACGACGGCCTCATGGTGCTCCAGTACGACCACACGGCCGAGACCTACCTGCAGGAGGCCGGGGTGCGCTTCGCGCGCGTCGAACGGCAGATGGAGGTCCCGTTCCGCCATGCCGAGCACACCCACTGATCCCGCCGCCCCCGCTGCCGCTGCGGGGATGCTGGCCGTGCTGCAGCTGTGCGACTCCGCGCTGCCCACCGGCGCCTTCGCCCACTCCCTGGGCCTGGAGACCTATCTCGACGACGGCACCGTGGGCGACGAGCCCGGCTTCCTCGCCTGGGTGCGGCACTGCCTGCACCACCAGGTGGTGCCCGCCGAGGGCTGGGCCGTGCGGGCCGTCGCCACGGCGGAGGACGACGACGCCGTGTGGCGCGCCGACGAGCTGCTCACCGCCCAGGCCCTGCCCGTCCAGGTGCGGGACGCCGCGTCCGCGATGGGCCGGCGGATGACCGAGATCGGCGCGGAGAACTTCCCCTCCCCCCGGCTGCTGGCCTACGCGGACCGGCAGCGCGCCGGGACCAGCCGGGGCAGTCCCGCGGTGGCCTTCGCCCTCGTGGGCGCCGGTCTCGGCGTCGCCTGGGAGCAGCTGGCCGGCGCGTACCTCTTCTCGACCGCCACCTCGCTGACCCAGAACGCCGTGCGCGGGATCCCCCTCGGCCAGACCGCGGGCCAGCGGGTCCTGCGCGCCCTGCACGAGGACGTGGCCCGCGGGGTCGAGCGGATCGGGCGCATGTCCGAGGAGGAGGTCGGGGCGACCGGCCCCGGCCTGGAGATCGCCCAGATGCGCCACGCCTGGCAGCGGGCCCGGATGTTCATGTCCTGACCGGCCGACCGGACCGGCGCCCCGCCACACGACCGCACCGAATGCACCGACCGCACCGACCGCACCGACCGCACCGACCCAGGAGTTCCCATGACCACCGTTCCCTCCGCCCCCACCACCCCGACCGGCCGCGGGCCCGTGCGCATCGGCGTGGGCGGGCCCGTGGGCGCCGGCAAGACGCAGCTCGTGGAGCGGGTCACCCGGGCGCTGATCGACGAGGTCTCGATGGCCGCGATCACCAACGACATCTACACGATCGAGGACGCCAAGATCCTGGCCCGCAACGGGGTGCTGCCCCTGGACCGGATCGTGGGCATCGAGACCGGCGGCTGCCCGCACACCGCCATCCGTGAGGACACCTCGATGAACGAGGCCGCGATCGAGAAGCTGTGCGCCGAGCACCCGGACCTGCAGCTCGTGTTCGTCGAGTCCGGCGGGGACAACCTCTCGGCCACGTTCAGCCCCGAGCTGGTCGACTTCTCGATCTACGTCATCGACGTGGCCCAGGGCGAGAAGATCCCGCGCAAGGCCGGGCAGGGCATGATCCGGGCGGACCTGTTCGTGATCAACAAGATCGACCTCGCCCCGCACGTCGGGGCGGACCTGGAGGTCATGGCCGCGGACTCGGCGGTGTTCCGCGGGGACCGGCCGTTCTGCTTCACCAATCTCCGCACGGACGAGGGCCTCGAGCGGATCCTCGCATGGATCCGGCACGACGTGCTGATGCTGGACATGGCCCGGTGACCGCGGCCGCGCCCACGGCCCCCGCGGCCGGTCCCGGACGCGTGCCGGGACCTGGGCCGGACCCCGGGCCGGGGGCTCCCGCCCCGACCGGGCGGCTCGCGCTGGTCCTCGCGCCCCGCGGGGGGCGCACCGTGGCCGTCCGCCAGTTCCACGCCGGGGCCCTGCGGGTGCTGCGCCCGCACCGCCTGGACGGGTCGGGGCAGCCGTGCTTCGTCGTCGTCAATCCCGGCGGCGGCTACCTCGGCGGGGACCGCTACGAGCTCGACATCGCGGTGGAGGCCGCCGGCACCGCCCTGGTCACCACCCAGTCGGCGACCAAGGTGTACCGCAGCCCGGCCGCCCCGGCCCGCCAGGACGTGCGGCTCACGCTCGGCCCCGGGGCGGTGCTCGAGTACCTGCCGGACCAGCTGATCGCCTACGAGGACGCCGACTACGTGCAGTCCACGACCGTGTCGATGGACCCCTCGGCCTGTCTCGTGGCGAGCGAGGTCGTCACCCCCGGGTGGGCGCCGGACGGGACGGTCTTCCGCTACCGCGGCGTGGCCCTGCGCACCGAGGTGGTGATGGACGGGACCACGGTGGTGCTCGACAACCTCCGCCTGCGCCCCGCCGAGGACGCCGTGGCCGGGCTCGGCTTCCTGGAGGGCCGCACGCACCTGGGCTCCCTGCTGGTGGTGGACCCGCGGGTGGACCGCGCCCTGGTCGAACAGGTCCACGAGCTGCTCGCCGCCGCCGAGCGGCGGCTGCCGCTGCTGCGCTGCGGGGTCTCCGAGCTGCCGGTGCCGGGGCTCGTGGTCCGCGCCCTGGGACCGGGCTCCGCGGAGCTGACAGAACTGCTGCTGGACGTCTCCGCGCTGCTGCGGAGCCGGTGGACCGGACAGGGGCGCGTGGCGCTGCGCAAGTACTGAGGACGGGACCCGCCCGCCGTCCGGGAGAGGACATCCGATCTCAACCGCCCGGTAACGCCACGGCCACATCCGGGGCCGAGGATGGGAGGGTCCCGCCGCACGACCCGGAAGGGGGGCCCATGACCGCGCCCAGCCCCACCACTGCGCCCGCCCGCTGGATCCTGGGCCTGTCCCGGGTGGCGCCCGGCGACCGGATCGAGGTGTGGGAGCACCGGAAGCTGCGCTGCACCGGCACCGTGAGCCAGGTGGCACCCCACCTGGGGGTGCTCTGGCTGCTGGAGGACCGCACCGGGATCCCGCGCCTGGCCACCCTCCGGGACCACCGCCTGCGCCGCTGCCCGCTGCGTCCCGCCGCCTGAGCCGGTCCACCGGAGCCCCGGGACCCCGCGACACCCGGGCCCGCGCACCGGGCGCGGTTCGTGCCCGGTGCGCCGTGTGCCCGGGAACCGTCAGAGCAGAGCGCGCAGGTAGCGCTGGGTGACCCGTTCCTGCGCCCACCGGGCCGGCGCAGCCCCCGCCCGGGCCCACCACGCGGCAGGGCGGGAGAACGCGGTGATGCTCAGCACCACCGTGCCATCCGGGCGCAGGTCCAGGCAGAACAGCTCCTCGCCCCGCTCCGGGTGGCCCTCCAGCGTGCCGTAGGCGAAGCCCTGCCGCCGGGGCTCGTCGAGCACGCGCACGACCTCGCACGGCGCCTCAAGCCGCAGGGGCCCCCGTCCCAGGCGCAGCACCACCCGGGTGCCGAGGGCGGCCCGCGCGGCCGTGGGCCGCACCTCGAAGCCCGCGGACCGGTGCATCTCCCAGCCCATCAGCCGCTCGGCGGCCGCCCGGAACGCGGCCTCCCCGGCGCCGACGGCGCGGGAGCGCACCAGGTGGTCGTAGCCGGCCGGCAGCGCACCGGCGGTCGCCCCGACCTCGGGGTAGGTGAGCCGGCGCTGCTCCAGCGGCGGCCCCCGCCGGCGCCCTCCGCGCGGTGCCGGCCCGCGACGGGTCGCTCCGGGACCGTCCGGGTGGCCCCGGGGCCGCTCCCCCGGCCACCGGGCACGGACTCCGTCCTCGGCCGGCGTCCCGCCGGCGGCACGTCGCCGGGGGCCGGGGCCCGGCTCGTCGTGGGCGCCGTCGTCGGCGGGGCAGGTCGCGTCCATGCCCTCAGTCTCCCGGATCCGCCGGCACCGCCGCCGGTCCCGGCCCGGCGAGCCGCCCGTCGGCCTCCTCCCCGCGCCGCAGCGGGGCGGCGGTGGCCGGGGTCGGACGGCCTTGCCCGGGTTCAGGGTGCTGTGCGGGTCGAAGGCGCGCTTGATGCGGTGCTGGAGGTCGCGCGGGACCTCCCCGACCTCGGCGGTGAACCGGTCGCGCTGGAGCAGTCCGACACCGTGCTCACCGGTCAGGGCGCCGCCGAGACCCCGGGCGAGCCCGACCATCCGGCCGAGGGCGTCCTTCGGCGCGCCCCGGGTGATGGACTCGTGCTCGGCGACGACGATCACCGGGTGCAGGGTGCAGGGTGCCGTCGGCGGCGTGGGCCACCGTGCAGATGTCGACGCCGGTGTCCGGCGCGATCTGCCGGATGCCGGTGACGATCCCGGCCAGTCGTTGGCGAGGTCGATGGCGCCCAGGGTCGGCCCGTCCACGAGTTCCGGGACCGACGGGGCGGCCCGGGCCGCGACGGTGCGGAAAACCCCACCCGTAACAGGTGGAGAACGTCGCAGTCGGGAGGAGCCCGCCGACCGTAGCGTGAGAGCCATGAGCACACCGCACGAGACCCGGCCCCTGCCGCCCGCACCGTGGAGCGGCACCGGGCACCCCTCCGATCCCGGGACGGCGGACGACGGCGCCGCCCACCGCGCCGCCTCCGGCTCCCGGCCCGCCGTCCCCGGCGGCGGCACCGGCGCCCGCGAGTGGGGGCCGTGGTCCGCCAAGACCCTCTTCTTCGGCGGCACCGACCTGGTGGTCGACGCCGCCCTGGGCACCCTGTGGCTGACCGCCCTCGTGTCCCTGGTCACCGCGGGCCTCGCCTCGCTCGCCGCCCTCGTGGGCGTGGTGCTGCTGGTGGCCGCGATCTACGCCGTCCGCGGCATCGAGTGGGTGGAGCGCCGCCGGACGCAGGCGGCGTTCGGGCTGCACCTGCCGGCCCCGCACCGGCGCCGCTCCCCGCGCGCCGACGGGTGGCGGATCCTGCACCAGTGGTGGCTGGACGTCTCCGACCCCGCGTTCTGGACCGGCCTGCTGCACCTGCTCCTGACCACGGCCCTGGGCTGGGTGGCGGTCGGCACCCTCGCCGGCACCGGCGCCGCCGTGGCGCTGGCACTGGCCCCCCTCTACGCCGCGGAGTCCAACCCGGTCTGGCCGTCCGAGCTGGTCGGCACGTGGCCGGACTGGGCCGTGGCGCTGGCCGGGATCACGCTCGCGCTGCTCGGGGTGCTCCTGCTCGTGCTGGCCGTGGCCGCCCACCGGGGCCTGTCCCGGCTGCTGCTGCGCGTGGACGAGGCGGCGGAGCTGCGCCGGCGGGCCGCCGAGGCCGCGGCGGCCCGGGAGACCGCCGTGCGCGGAGCGCGGACCGAGCGCTCCCGGATCGAGCGCGACCTGCACGACGGCGTGCAGCCGCAGCTGGTGTCCGTGGCCATGAACCTGTCGATGGCCCAGCGGCGGATCGACCACGACCCCGCCGGGGCCAAGGACCTCATCGGCGAGGCGCACGCCACGACGAAGGCCGCGATCACGGAGCTGCGCCGCCTGGCGCGGGGCTTCCACCCGGCCGTGCTGGAGGACCGGGGGCTGGACGCGGCCCTGTCCGCCGTGGCCGCCCAGTCGCCCGTGCCGGTCGCCGTGGACGTGCGCGTGCCCCGCCTGGCCCCCGAGACCGAGGCCGCCGTGTACTTCGCGGTCTCCGAGGGCCTGGCCAACGTCGTCAAGCACGCCGGGGCGGACGCCGCCTCGGTCCGGGTCGGGCTCGAGTCCGACCCCGCCGGGGGCACCCGGGTGGTCGCCCGGATCGCCGACGACGGCCGGGGCGGCGCCGTGCTGGTCCCCGGCGGCGGGCTGTCCGGGATCGCGGACCGGATCCGCTCCGCGGGCGGGCACTTCTTCCTCGACTCGCCCGCGGGCGGGCCGACCGAGCTGACCGTCGAGCTGCCGGTCGCCCGGGGGGAGGGAGCCTGATGCGCATCGTCATCGCCGAGGACGCCGTCCTCCTGCGCGCGGGCCTGGTCCGCCTGCTCACCGAGGCCGGGCACGAGGTGGTCGCCGACGTGGACACCGCGGAGGGCCTGCTGAAGGCCGTCGAGCAGCACGAGCCGGACTTCGCCCTGGTGGACGTGCGGCTGCCCCCGACCTTCACGGACGAGGGGATCCGCGCCGCCGTCCTCGTCCGCTCCCAGCACCCGCGGATCGCGGTGCTCGTGCTCTCCCAGTACGTCGAGGAGCGCTACGCCGCGGAGCTGATCGCCTCCCGCCGGGACGGGCTGGGCTACCTGCTCAAGGACCGGGTGGCCGACGTCGACCAGTTCCTCGAGTCCGTGGGAACGGTCGGCGCCGGCGGCACCGTCCTGGACCCGGAGGTGGTCTCCCAGCTGCTGGTGCGCTCGCGGCACCGGCAGGACCTGGAGCTGCTCTCCCCGCGGGAGCACGAGGTGCTCGGGCTGATGGCCCAGGGCCTGTCCAACGCCTCGATCGCCGCGAACCTGTTCCTCACCGAGTCCTCGGTGGAGAAGCACATCCGGTCCGTGTTCACCAAGCTCGGCCTCGCGCACGAGGACGGCGGCAACCGCCGCGTCCGCGCGGTCCTGCGCTACCTCGGCTACCCCGACCCCGGGCCCGGCCACCCCTCGTCCGCCCACCCGTCCCATCAGGAGTTCCGGCCATGAGCACCCACCCCGAGCACGCCGTCCCCGGCCAGCCCGCCGCCCCCGGCACCGCCCACGACCCCCTGCAGGGCCCCCCGCAGCGCCCCGCCCCGGACACCGTCGGGCAGAGCGAGCGCGCCGCCTGGCTCGTGCCCACCGCCGTGCTCGGCGGCCTGGGCGCCCTGCTGCTGCTCGGCGGCGGCGGGGCGGCCATGGCCGCGTCGCTGTCGATCGAGGAGCGGCGGGTGGACACGACCGTGACCGCGCCCGTGGACACCGTGGCGATCGACGGCCGCTCCGCCGTGATCGAGGTCGTGACCGCCGACGTGCCCGATCTGCGGGTCGAGGCCGTGTACGCCGGCATCGGCCTGGACCGGGCGCCCGAGCCGCTGGTCCGGGACGGGCGGCTGACCGTGGCGGCTCCCCCGTCCGGCTCCTGGTTCGGCACCGGCGGCGGGATGCAGGTGCGGGTCACGGTCCCGGCCGACGACGACCCCGTGGACCTGCGGCTCTCCGGCGACGCCGGCACCCTCTCCGCCCGGGGCGACTTCGGCGACGTCCGGCTCGACACCGAGGCCGGCGTGGTGCAGATGGGCGGCAGCGCCCGGAGCCTGTGGGCGGCCTCGGAGGTGGGCACCGTCCTGGTCGACGGCGCCCGGGTGCGCGAGGACGTGGACGTGCACACGGAGGTGGGGGCCACCGAGGTGCGGATCCTCGGCGACGCCCCGCGACGGGTCGCGATCACCACCGGCGCGGGCGCGATCGAGGCCTCGGTCCCGGACGCCGAGTGGTGGACCCCCGCGGTGGCCGGCGCCGGCGAGCGCGGCCCCGAGGAGCTGACGGCGGCGACGGTCTGTGCCACGGCCCCCGAGGACCGCCCGTGCCTGTACGTCTCCTCGGAGGTGGGCGCGGCGGAGGTCACCTCCGGGGGCCGTTCCCTGCGCCCGGCCGCCGGGTAGACTGGGTACGTTCGTCCGGGTCGGGCGCACCGGGAGGGGGGACGGTGCGCACAGTCTTCGAGGACACCCGTGAACCCCCTGAACTCCCTTCCCGCCCCCGTGGGCACGACCTCCGAGGCCCCGGTCGACCACCCCGCCGCAGCCCGGCGCGCGACGGTGCCCCCTGTCACCGAGCAGTCCGCCACCGCGCCGATCGCCACCGCCTCGACGTCCGCCGCGTCGACGTCGGCCGGGCAGCCCGCCACGGGGCACGGTGGCACCGGCCGCCGGGCTCCGCGACGCTCCGGCGGCCGCTACGCGCGGCTCCTGGAGCTGGGCGGCCGCGGCTTCCTGCCGATCGCCTTCGTGGCCCGCCTGCCCCTGGCCATGATCACCGTGGGGGCCCTGACCCTCGCCACCGCCGTCACCGGCTCCTACGCCGTGGGCGGGGCGGCCGCCGGCGCCGTCGGGATCGGCTCGGCCCTGGGCGGGCCCGTGATGGGCCACCTCGCCGACCGGGTGGGACAGCGGGCGGTGCTGCTGGTCTCGGCCCTCGCCCACGCGGTGGCCATCGGCGTGCTGCTGATCACCGCCTACGCCGGCCCGGGCGGCCCGGCCGTGCCGCTGCTCGTCACGGCGGCGCTGCTGGTGGGCGCCACCTGCCCCCAGGTGGGCCCGCTCGCCCGGGTCCGCTGGCGCAGGCTGACCAGGGGTGACCGGCAGGAGCTGGACACCGCGCTGTCCTACGAGTCCACCGCCGACGAGCTGACCTTCGTGCTCGGCCCCGCCCTCGTGGGGCTGCTGGCGTCCCTGCTCGCCCCGTGGACCCCCTTCGTCCTGGCCGCCGCGCTGACCCTCACCATGGTCTCGTGCTTCGCCGTGCACCCCACCCACCGCGCGGCACCGGCCGCCCCGCGCCCGCGGCGCCGGACGGCAGCCGCGCCCGGTCCCGGCCGGGACCGGATCCTCGTCCTGCTCCCCGTGCTCGGGATGGTGGCCATGGGCACGTTCTTCGGAGCCGTGCAGAACGCGCTGAGCGCCTTCGGCGGCGAGTTCGGCGCCCAGAGCGCGGCCGGGCTGCTCTACGCCGTGCTGGGCATCAGCTCCGCGGCCGCGGCCCTGTCCGTGGCCTGGTGGCCCCGGCGCTTCCCGCCCGCCGCCCGCTGGGTGGCCAGCGCGGGCGCCATGGCCGCCCTGAGCCTGCTGTTCCTCCTGCCCGGGGAGATCGTCCCGATGCTCCTGGTGCTGCTGCTCGTCGGCCTGCCCGTGGGCCCCACCATGGTCACGATCTACACGATCGGCGGGGACGTCGCCCGGCCGGAGCGGCTGGGCACGGTCATGACGATGCTGGCGAGCGGCGTGGTGCTGGGCACGGCCGTGGGCGCGGCGCTGGCCGGGCTCGCGGCCGAGACCGCCGGTCACAGGGGTGCCTTCACGGCCGCGATCGGCGCGGCCTGCGCCATGGTGCTGATCAGCGCGGCGCTGGTCCTGCTCCGGCGCCGCTGAGGAGCCGGACGGGCGGCGGGGCCGCGGCGGCTACACCAGCGGCGATTTGGGGCGGTGCTCCCGGTTGCCGAGTCCCTCGCGGCCGTCGAGGTGGTCGACGAGCTGGCGGAGCGCCTCGAGCGAGCTCACGGTCTCGGACCATCCCGTGACCTCGCGGATCCGCGTGGTGTCCATGACGGGCACGGCGTCGGCGAGGTCGATCCAGCCGGGATCGGTGGGCTGCAGCCGCAGCCGGTAGGTGATCGCCACCAGCGCCCGGACGAGGGCCGGCGGAACGGGCAGGACGCGCTTGGCGCCGAGCACCTGGGCCACGCCGTCAGGACCGAGCACCGGCTCGGCCGCGACGTTGAACGCCCCGCCCGCACGGTGCCGGATGACCCGCCAGAACGCGTCCGCGACGTCGTCGGTGTGCAGGGTCTGGAAGCGGAACCTCTCCGGGAACGGCAGCACCGGCAGGCGCATCCGGGCGATGAGCCCCTTGGGCACGAGGGCACCGAAGAAGTAGTCCCCGATCTCGGGGGCGGCACCGGCCTGGAACAGGAAGCCGGGCCGCAGCCGGGTCACCACAACCCCGGGGTGGGCTTCCTCGAACCGGTTGAGCAGCGCCTCCGTCTCGGCCTTCTGGACGTTGTAGTGGGAGGTGTCCACCCCGCCCACGGGCCAGGACTCGTCCACGCGGCGGTCCTTGGGGCCGCGGCTGTAGGCCCCGAGGGAGGACGGGTAGACGACCTGGGGCACGCCGGCCAGGACGACGGCGTCGAGCACGTGGACCAGTCCGTCGACGTTGGTGCGGTGCATGAGCGCGAAGTCCCGGTTGGGGCGGATCAGCCACACCAGGTGGACCACCGCGTCCGCCCCGCGCAGGATCTCCGCGAGCCGGCCGGTGGACTCCTTCTCGGCGACGTCGACGGTGTGCCACTCGACGCCGTCGTACGGCTCGCCGCCCCGTTCCGGGCCCTCCCGGGAGACCCCGACGATCTGCGTGACCTCGGGGGCGGCGTGCAGCCGCCGCAGCAGGGCGGTGCCCACGTTGCCGGTGGCGCCCAGGACGACGATCTTCACGGCGCTCTCCCTCCCCGCCCGGACCTACTGGTCCTGGACGCGCTTGCTGTGGTCCTGCAGGCGGTCGATGTGCTTGGAGGCCTCCGCCTTCGTGAGGTCCGCGGGCAGCTCCTCCCCGGCCTCGCGGGCCAGCGTGTCCAGGTAGCTGCGCTGGGCGCTGGTCATGGGCTCCTCGCCCGTGGCCCACTCGTCCGGGTCGCGGTCGAGCCCGCTGCCCGGCTCGGGAGTGGAGGCGCCGAGGGTCTCCTGCTCGTCGGGATCCGGGGTGCCGTTCGGGTTCTCAGTCATGCGCCCATGATAGTCATACCGCTTACGATGTCGCGCCGCGGCGCCGGTCGCCGAGCTCCCGGCCCGGACCTCCTCCCGGCGCGGCGGCGCAGTCAGTACGCTGGAGGACCGGCCCCGGCCGGCGGGACCCGGCAGCAGACGCACCGGCGGACGCACACAGGACCAGAGGAGACGCAGATGAGCGAGCAGGTCGAGACCGGCGGGACCGCGGGAGCGCGGTTGCAGGGGGACAAGCTCAAGGCCTACATGCTCGGGCACTACATGGGCGCCCTGTCCGGGGTGCGGCTCTTCGACGAGGCCGCCCGCACCTGGGCCGGCACCGCCTACGAGGACCGGTTCGCCCGGTTCGTCCGTGAGATCCAGGACGACATCGGGCACCTCGAGACGATGCTCGACCGGCTCGGCGCCACCCGGCGCCGGGTCGCCAAGGGGCTCGGCACGGCCACCGGCATCGCGTCCCGGCTCAATCCGCTGAGCCGGATCCGGGAACGGGCGGGGATCGCCGCCCACGGGGAGCTGGAGATGCTGCAGTCCCTGGTGGTGGCCAAGCGCAGCATGTGGGTCACCCTGCTCGAGCTCGCCCCCTCGGACCCGCGTCTGGACGCCGAGGAGCTGCGCGCCCTCGAGGCCGGCGCCGCCGACCAGTACGACCGGCTGCGGGCGGTCGCCGGGGAGACCGCCCGGGACCGCTTCCTCACCCGGGGCTGAGCCCGTGGCCGAGAGCCCCCGCCCGGCGACAGGGCCCCCGGCGGGCGCGTCCGCCGGGGCGTGGGAGCAGCTGCTGGCCGGCCGGGTGGACCCCGCGGCCGAGCCGGAGCTCGTCGAGCGCTACGGGCCCCTCGTGGCGCACCGGGGGCCGCTGGTGATCGCCCAGCTCGGGCAGAGCCTGGACGGGTTCATCGCCTCGCGCACCGGGCACGCCGAGTACGTGACCGGCCCCGAGGACCGGGAGCACCTGCACCGGCTGCGCGCGCTCGTGGACGCCGTGCTCGTGGGCGTCGGGACGGTCGCCGCCGACGACTGCCGGCTGACCGTCCGAGCGGTGCCCGGCCCCCACCCCACCCGGGTGGTCCTCGACCCCTCGGCGCGCGCCCCGGCCGGCTCGGCCGTGCTCACCGACGGCGCCGCCCCCACCGTCTGGGTCGTGGGCTCCGGCGCCCCCGTGCCGGCGCGGCTCGCCCCGCACGTCGACGTGCTGCGCGTGCCGGCCCCGCCCCACCGGCTGAACCCGCACGAGGTGCTGACCGCGCTCGCGCGCCGCGGCCTGGGCCGGGTGCTCGTGGAGGGCGGGGGGCGCACGGTCTCGAGCTTCCTCGAGGCCGGAGCGCTGCACCGGCTCTACCTCACCACCGCTCCCATGCTCATCGGCGACGGCGTGCCCGGCATCAGGTTCCGCGGCGCGGAGCACCTCTCCGGGGCGCTGCGGGCCCCGGCGCGCCGCTTCCCGCTCGGCGACGACCTCTGCACCGAGCTGACCTTCCGCGCCTGAGCGGGCTCCCCGTGCCCGCGCAGCCGCCCGAGGCGGGCTGCGACGGCGGGACCCGCACGGTGTCATCGACCACGTCATCCTTGACTCGACCCTGCCGCAGCACTAACTTTCATGATACGGAATCCCAATTCCGTCATACGAACTCGAAGGAGTCCTCATGAACGCCAGCCCGGCCTTCGCCGCCCACGCGTCCTTCTTCAGCTACACCGGAACGGACTGTGATCCCGATCTGGCCCTGTCCCCGCACCCCGCCGTCCGCGCCACCCCGCTGTGGGTGCTGGCGGTGTCCTCGGCCTGTGTCGGAGCCGCCGTGGGCCGCCTCTCGGTCCGGCGCCCCTAGCACGGCGCACCGCATCGACCACCACACCGACCACGGCCCTCAGGAGCACCCATGGCACCGCAGATCCGGACCGGCCGGCAGGCCCCCGACTTCACGCTCACCGACCACGAGGGCCAGGAGGTGCGGCTCTCCGAGCTGCGGGGCCGGAAGGTGATCGCCTACTTCTACCCGAAGGCCTTCACCCCCGGCTGCACGTCCGAGGCGTGCGACTTCCGCGACAACCTCGCCTCCCTCGAGGGCCTCGGCTACACCGTGCTGGGGATCTCGGGGGACGACACCGAGACGCTCGGGCGCTTCGCACAGGAGTACGGCATCCCGTACCGCCTGCTCTCCGACCCGGACTCGGCCACCGCGCAGGCGTGGGGCGCCTGGGGCGAGAAGACCGTCAACGGGCAGAGCACGGTCGGCCCCCTGCGCTCGACCTTCGTGATCCAGGAGGACGGCACCGTCAGTTCCGCGGAGTACGGCGTCCAGGCTGAGGGCCACGTGGCGGACCTGCGCCGGCGACTTCCGGCCTGACCGGCGCCCGACCCCGGGGACCCCCGCACCCGCGCCGCGACGCGTCGGGGCGCGGCGGTCCTGCCGTTCAGCCCCGCCCGGCGAACGGCATCCCGGAGGCGGTGAGCACGAGCGAGTTCACCGTGGCGGCGGCGGGGAGCTCGGCCATCATCAGCACCGCGCGCCCCACCTCCTCCACGGGAAAGCTGGGCTCCGGGCGGAGCGAGCCGTCGGCCTGCAGGGCGCCGCCGTCCGTCCCCAGCCCCGCGAGCAGCTCCGTGGCCGCGTTGCCGATGTCGATCTGCCCACAGGTGATCCCGTACGGACGGCCGTCCAGGTCCAGGGACTTGGTCAGGCCGGTGACGGCGTGCTTGCTCGCGGCGTAGGCCGCGGACAGCGGCCGGGGGGCGTGGGCGGAGATCGAGCCGTTGTTGATGATCCGCCCGCCGCCGGGGCGCTGCCGCTTCATGACCCGGAAGGCCTCGGCCGCGCACAGATAGGTCCCGATGAGGTTCACCTGCAGGGTGCGCTGCCACTCGAGGGGGTCGATCTCGTCCACCTCCCCGCGCGGCCCGAATGTCCCGGCGTTGTTGAACAGCACGTCGATCCGCCCCGCGAGACGGGAGATCTCCCGGAAGGCCTCGGACACGCTCTGCGCGTCGGCCACGTCCATCGGCACGACCCAGGACCCGGGCGCACCGCCGGCGGTCTCCTCCAGGGGCTCCCGCCGCCGTCCGGTCAGCACGACCGCCCACCCTGCCGCAAGGAAGCTGCGCGCCACCGCCCGACCGATCCCGGACCCGGCCCCCGTCACCACCAGCACCCTCGCAGCCGTGCCGGGTTCCCCGGCACCGTCCACCACGCCCTGCACGTCCATCCCGCGCCCCCCTCACCGTCCTGCCGGCGCGTCCGCCCCGGCGTGAAACGAAAGTTCCACCTCCGCCATCTTGCTGCAAAAACTTGGTAACAGGAGCGTGGAACCATTGACTTGGGTCTTGTGATCCAGTTCACTGGAAGCAATGAAAGTTTTATTCCACATTATGGAATACAGGAAGGGCTGACGGCGCACCCGATGCATCTCACCGAGTTCAACTCCCTCCCCCGGTCCGAGGCCGTCGAGGCGATCCGCCCGGCCCTCGACATCCCGCGCTGGCTGGAGGCCGTGGCCGACGCCCGCCCCTACTGGCACCATGATGCCCTGCTCGGCAGGGCCCGTGACGCGGCGGAGCCGTTCGGTGACGAGGAGATCGACCGGGCGCTGTCCCACCATCCCCGGATCGGCGAGCGCCCGCAGGGCGACAGCGCGGAGGCCGGCCTGTCCCGGGCGGAGCAGTCCGCCGTGGACCCCTCCGACGCCGAGGTGCAACGGCGCCTGCGGGAGGGCAACCGCGCCTACGAGGAGAAGTTCGGCCAGGTCTTCCTCATCCGCGCCGCCGGGCGCACCCCCGAGGAGATCCTGGAGCAGCTCTCCGAGCGCCTGCAGCACGACGCCGGGACCGAGCGCGCCGTGGTCGCCGACCAGCTGCGCCAGATCGCCCTCCTCCGACTCGAAGGACTCGTCACCCCATGAGCTACGTCACCGCCCACGTCCTCGACTCCGTCACCGGCACCCCCGCCCAGGGCGTCGCCGTGTCCCTCGAGGCCGCCGACGGCACCTCCATCGCGGCCGCCCGGACCGACGACGACGGCCGCGTGCCCGAACTGGGCCCAGAGACCCTGGAATCCGGCGACTACCGGATCACCTTCGCCACCGGGCAGTACTTCGCCGGCAGGAACCAGCCGACGTTCTACCCGTTCGTGACGGTGAACTTCACGGTGCAGGCCGAGGAGCGGCACTACCACGTGCCGCTCCTGCTGAGCCCGTTCGCCTTTTCCACCTACCGGGGCAGTTGACCCAGGAGTTGGCGGGCCCGCCCGTCTTCGACCGCCCCGATCAGCAGACACCAGACCGCGAGGAGAAACGTCATGACCGACGTCGTCACCGGCAAGGCTACGGACAAGGCCACGGACACCGTCGTCCTGGGCAGGAACCAGTACGGCAAGGCCGAGAACCATGTCGTGCGCATCAACCGCGACACCGACCGCCACGAGATCCGCGACCTCGTGGTCACCTCCCAGCTGCGCGGCGACCTGGAGGAGGTGCACACGCGCGGCGACAACGCCCACTGCGTGCCCACGGACACGCAGAAGCAGACCGTGTTCGCCTTCGCCCAGCAGTACGGCATCGACTCCCCCGAGCAGTTCCTGCTCAAGCTCGCCGACCACTTCACCGGTGAGTTCGAGTGGATCACGGGCGGGCGCTGGGCGGCCCAGGAGCACGCGTGGCAGCGGATCGACGACCACGACCACTGCTTCGTGCAGCACAAGGACGAGGTGCGCACCGCCGTGGTGGTGGCCGACGGCCAGGAGCGGACGGTGATCTCCGGGTTCAAGGACCTGACCGTCCTGAAGTCCACGCAGTCCGGCTTCACGGGCTACCCGAAGGACGAGTACACGGTGCTGCCCGAGACCGAGGACCGGATCATGTCCACCGACATCGCCACCCGGTGGCGCTACAGCACCACCGACGTGGACTACGACGCCGTCTACGAGGACGTCAAGAGGATCATCCTCACCAAGTTCACCGACCACTACTCCAAGGCCCTCCAGGAGACCCTCTACCTGATGGGCAAGGCCGTCATCGAGGCCCACCCGGAGATCGACGAGATCAAGTTCTCCTGCCCGAACAAGCACCACTTCGTGTACGACCTCGGCTTCTGCGGCCTCGAGAACGACAAGGAGACCCACTGGGCGGCCGACCGCCCCTACGGACTCATCGAGGCCACGATCCAGCGCAAGGGCGCCGCGGAGAACGAGGCCGCCTGGACGGGCATCGCCGGCTTCTGCTGAGCCCGCACGCCCCGGCGCCGCCGACCGCGGCGCCGGGGGACGGGGCCCGTCGTCGCCGTCCGCGCACGACGACGACGGACCCCGCACTCCCTGCTGGGGCGGCGCACCCGCTGCCCGCACGCCCGGCGCCCCTGCGGCGCCCACCGCGCACCGCGGTCCTCTCCACCTCCTCGCTCCGCCCCGGTCCCGCCCCGACGCCGGCACCGGGTCTCTCCCGTCACCAGGATCCCTAGGAGAACACCATGGCCAGGTCACGCACCGCTGAGCCGCCCGCCACCACCCGCACCCGCCCGGAGGACGAGTTCCTCGGCGTGGGCGGCAGCCTGGGCTACGGGCTGCAGCACGTGCTCACCATGTACGGCGGCATCATCGCGCCGCCCCTCATCATCGGCGGTGTCGCCGGCATGACGCCCCAGGAGCAGGGCCTGCTCATCGCGGCCTCGCTCTTCGTGGGCGGCCTCGCCACGGTCCTGCAGTCGTGGGGCATCAGGTTCTTCGGCTCGCAGCTGCCGCTCGTGCAGGGCACGTCCTTCGCCGGCGTGGCCACCATGACGGCCATCGTCCAGGGCGGCGGCGGCATCCAGGCGGTCTTCGGCGCCGTCATCGCCGCCTCCGTGATCGGATTCCTGATCACGCCGTTCTTCGTGAGCATCATCCGCTTCTTCCCGCCGGTCGTCACCGGCGTGGTGATCACCTCCATCGGCCTCACGCTGTTCCCGGTGGCCGCCCGCTGGGCCATGGGCGGCAACGCGCAGGCTCCCGAGTACGGCTCGGTCGGCAACCTCGCGCTGGCCGGCCTGACCCTGCTGATCATCATGCTGCTCTCCAAGCTGGGCAGCGCCGCCGTCTCCCGGCTGTCCATCCTCATCGGCCTGGTGCTCGGCACCGCCGCGGCGGCGGCGCTGGGCATGGCGGACTTCAGCCAGGTGCTCAGCGGTGACATCTTCGCCGTTCCGCAGCCGCTGGCCTTCGGTCCCCCCGTGTTCGAGGTGGCGGCCATCCTCTCGATGTTCATCGTCATCCTCGTGACCCTCACCGAGACCACTGCCGACATCATCGCGGTCGGCGAGATCGTGGACACGAAGGTCGGCAAGAAGCGCATCGCCGACGGCCTGCGCGCGGACATGGCCTCCTCGGCCCTGGCGCCGATCTTCAACGGCTTCACCCAGAGCGCCTTCGCCCAGAACGTGGGGCTCGTGGCCATCACCGGCGTCAAGAGCCGCTTCGTGGTCACGGCCGGCGGTTTCATCCTCGTGACCCTCGGCCTGCTGCCCGTCCTCGGCCGGGTCGTCGCGGCGGTCCCGCCGCCCGTGCTCGGCGGGGCCGGCATCGTGCTCTTCGGCAGCGTGGCCGCCTCCGGCATCCGGACCCTGGCGAAGGTGGACTTCGGCAACGGCGCCAACCTGATCATCGTGGCCACCTCCCTCGGCTTCGGCATGCTGCCCATCGCCGTGCCGGAGATCTATGCGAACTTCCCGGCCTGGTTCGAGACGATCTTCCACTCCGGGATCAGCTCGGCGGCCGTGATGGCGATCCTGCTGAACATCCTGTTCAACGAGATCCGCACCGGCAATCCGCCGCGGGGCACCGGCTCGGTCTTCGCCCAGGCCCCGGTGCGCGCCGTCCGCTACGAGAGCCTCGAGCACCTGCAGGACCACCTCCAGGAGGGCGACACCGTCCGGGACGGCAAGCTCGTGGACTGCGACGGCAACGAGGTCCCCGTGATCACCGCCGCCGGCGAGATCGTCGACACCAGGATCTGCCGGACCCCGGCCGGCCCCGGCGAGCCGTCCGCGCACTGACACCGCGGCGCCGGCTCACCGCCGGATCCCTGCGGCGCCGGGATCCCCGGCGCCGCAGGGATCCTGCCGCACGGCGGCCGGTGCGCCCGGGCCGCGGCTCAGGCCCTGACGGGCATGAGCTCCGCGGCGATCGCCTCGGCGGCCCGGCGCAGGACGGGCACGGCCCGGCGGCCGAAGTCCTCGTCCACCCGGCTCACGGGCCCGGAGACGGAGATCGCCGTGGGGGTCGGCGCGCCGGGCACCGCCATCGCGTAGCAGCGCACGCCGAGCTCCTGCTCCTCGTCGTCGATCGCGTAGCCGCGCTCCCGGATCCGCTCGAGGTCGGCGAAGAGCTCCTCGAGAGTGCCGAGGCTCTTGGGCGTGGGCGTCGCCATGCCGGTGGCGGTGACGATGGCCCGGACCCGGTCGTCGGGCAGCGTCGCGAGCATGGCCTTGCCCACCCCGGTGTCGTGGGTGTCCGCGCGGCGGCCCACCTCGGTGAACATCCGCATCGAGCGCTGGGACTGCGCCTGGGCGATGTAGACGACCTCCTGGCCGTCGAGCACGGCCATGTTCGCCGACTCGCCGAGCTCGCGCACCAGCTCGTCGAGCCGGCCCCGGGCCGCGGAGCCGAACTGGCGCCCGGCGGCCTCCCCCAGCAGGATCAGCCGCGGCCCGAGCGCGTAGTTGCGGTTGGGCAGCTGGCGGACGTAGCCGGAGGGCACCAGGGTGCGCAGCAGCCGGTGGATCGTGGGCAGCGGCAGCTTGACGGCGGCGGAGAGCTCGCTCAGCGACATCTCGCCGCCCGCGGCGGTGATCACCTCGAGGAGCTCGAACACCCGCTCCACCGATTGGACACCGCCCGATGCAGGTCGTGTGGTCATGGTTCCGTGGTCCTCCGTCGGTCGTGGGACAGCTCGCCGCCGCACCCGACCCTCCAGGGCGACGTACCGTGACAGGAGTCACGGACGAGTCTTGCCATCAATGCCAGTGTCCCATAATATCCATAATACGGAATTTTCATTCCGCTATGCGGGTGAAACCTTCATCTCGAGCTTCCACGGAGGAACCATGGCAACGCCCAGTCCCGGATATTCGATGATCCTGCGCGTGCAGGCGCCTGCCGGTCTGACCGTCACCAGCGAGCTCGCCACGGCGGCGGCCACCGCGGGCGCGGCAGTGACCGCCCTCGACGTCGTCGAGTCCCACGCCGAGCACGTGGTGGTCGACGTCAGCTGCAACGTCTCCGACGCGTCCCACCGGGACGAGGTGCGGGACGCCCTCGAGGCGATCGAGGGCGTGGCGGTCCGCAAGATCAGCGACCGCACGTTCCTCATCCACCTCGGCGGCAAGATCGAGGTGACGCCCCGCGTCTCGCTGCGCAACCGCGACGACCTCTCCCGCGCCTACACCCCCGGTGTCGCCCGGGTGTGCACGGCGATCGCGGAGAACCCGGCCGACGCCCGGCGCCTGACCATCAAGCGCAACACCGTGGCCGTGGTCACGGACGGCACCGCCGTCCTCGGCCTCGGCGACATCGGCCCGGCCGCGGCCCTGCCCGTAATGGAGGGCAAGGCCGCCCTCTTCAAGGCCTTCGGCGACGTCGACGCGTGGCCGGTCTGCCTCGACACGAAGGACACCGACGAGATCGTGCGGATCGTCAAGGCGATGGCGCCCGTCTACGGCGGGGTCAACCTCGAGGACATCGCGGCCCCCCGCTGCTTCGAGATCGAGGCGCGGCTGCGCGAGGAGCTCGACATCCCCGTCTTCCACGACGACCAGCACGGCACCGCCATCGTCGCCCTCGCCGCGCTGTACAACGCCCTGAAGGTGGTGGACAAGCGCATCGAGGACGTCCGGATCGTCGTCTCCGGGGTGGGCGCGGCCGGCCACGCCATCATCCAGCTGCTGACCGCCAACGGCGCCGGCGACATCGTCGCCTGCTCCCGCAACGGCGCCATCCACCGGGGCGAGGACTACCAGGACCAGCACCGGCAGTGGATCGCCCAGCACACCAACGAGCAGGGCTTCTCCGGCAGCCTCAAGGAGGCGATGGCCGGGGCGGACGTCTTCATCGGCGTCTCGGCGCCGAACCTCCTCGACGAGGCCGACATCGCCGCGATGAACGACCGCGCCGTCGTCTTCGCCATGGCGAACCCCGATCCCGAGGTCGACCCGGGGGCGGCCGCCGAGCACGCCGAGGTCGTGGCCACCGGCCGCTCGGACTTCCCGAACCAGATCAACAACGTGCTGGCCTTCCCGGGGCTGTTCCGCGGTCTGCTCGACGCCGGGGCCACGGACATCACCACCGAGATGCTGGTGGCCGCCGCCCGCGCCATCGCCGACTGCGTGGGTGACGACGAGCTCAACGCCGGCTACATCGTCCCCAGCGTCTTCGACCCCGCGGTCGCCCCGGCCGTGGCCGCTTCCGTGCGCGCGAGCGCCGAGGCCGTCGGCGCCGTCGCCGAGCCGGTCACCGAGCCCGCGCACGCCTGACCCGCCCCCGCCCGCACGCCGACCCACCCGCACCAGGAGGCACTCCCATGACCACCACGAACACCGTCGAGCACACCCTGCCGGAGGGCCTCGAGCGCGCCGGCGAGATCCTCACCGAGGACGCCCTCCAGTTCGTCGCCGAGCTGCACCGCCGCTTCGCCCCCCGCCGCGCCGAGCTGCTCGGGGCGCGCGAGCAGCACCGCCGCGCCGCGGCCGGGAGCGGCACCCTGGACTTCCTCCCGCAGACCCGGGAGATCCGCGAGAGCGAGTGGACGGTGGCCCCGGCGCCGCCGGCCCTGCAGGACCGCCGGGTGGAGATGACCGGGCCCGCCTCGCCGGCCAAGATGGCGATCAACGCCCTGAACTCCGGGGCGAGGGTCTGGCTGGCCGACCTGGAGGACGCCTCCAGCCCCACCTGGTACAACCAGGTGGACGGCATCCTCAACCTGCGCGACGCCGCCCGCGGCACCCTCTCCTTCACCTCCCCGGAGGGCAAGCACTACGCCCTGCGCCAGGACGCCCCGCTGGCCGTGGTCGTCACCCGCCCCCGCGGGTGGCACCTGCCCGAGCACAACGTCACCGTGGACGGGCAGCCGGCCTCGGGCTCGCTCGTGGACTTCGGGCTGCACTTCTTCCACACCGCACAGCTGTTGCTGGCCAACGGCCACGGCCCGTACTACTACCTGCCCAAGATGGAATCCCACCTCGAGGCGCGGCTGTGGAACGACGTGTTCAGCTTCGCCGAGGAGTACCTCGGCATCGACCACGGCACCGTCCGTGCGACCGTGCTCATCGAGACGATCCCGGCGGCGTTCCAGATGGAGGAGATCCTCTGGGAGCTGCGCGAGCACGCCTCCGGGCTCAATGCGGGGCGCTGGGACTACCTGTTCAGCATCATCAAGTACTTCCGGGACGCCGGCGAGCGCTTCGTGCTCGCCGACCGGTCCACGATCACCATGACCGCGCCGCTGATGCGCGCCTACACCGAGCTGCTCGTGAAGACCTGCCACCGCCGGGGAGCCTTCGCGATGGGCGGGATGGCCGCGGTCATCCCGAACCGGCGCGACCCGGAGGCCACGGAGGCCGCCTTCGCCAAGGTGCGCGCCGACAAGACCCGGGAGGCCCAGGACGGCTTCGACGGGTCGTGGGTGGCCCACCCCGACCTCGTGCCGACCTGCAGGGAGGTCTTCGACGACGTCCTGGGCGAGCGGCCCAACCAGGTCGACCGGCTCCGCGAGGAGGTGCAGGTCAGCCCGGAGCAGCTGCTCGACGTCCCCAGCGCCGGCCGCACCAGCACGCAGCAGGAGCTGGCCGCCAACCTCTACGTGGCGATCCGGTACACCGCCGTGTGGCTGTCCGGCAACGGGGCGGTGGCCATCCACAACCTCATGGAGGACGCCGCGACCGCCGAGATCTCCCGCTCCCAGGTCTGGCAGCAGATCCGCAACGGCGTGGTCTACGAGGACACCGGGAGCACCGCGACCCGGGAGCTGGTCGCCGAGGTGCTCGAGCAGCAGAAGGAGGTGCTGCGCGGGGAGGTCGCCCCGGAGCTCTTCGAGCGCCACTTCGAGCCCGCCGCCCGGCTCATCGCCGACCTCGTCCTGGGCGAGGAGTACGTCGACTTCCTGACCCTGCCGGCCTACGACCTCATCGAGGGCCGGTGAGCGCCGCGCGCACGAGCCTGCCCGCCTCGTTCGCCCGGTGCGCCGACCAGCTGCTCGAGGGCACCGACGCGGCCCTGGAGCACTGCTTCCCGGGCGACGACGGGTCACGGCAGCCGCTGCACACCTGCTACGTCCCCGCGGACCTGGTCACCCCGGCCACCGCCCGGGAGTGGGGCGAGGCCGCGCTCGCCGCCGCCGCGGAGGCCGGCGGGCTCACCGCCCTGGCCGAGCTGGCCGGGGTGGAGGAGCACCTGCGCGAGGAGGTCGTGACCCGCACCGGGCGCAAGCTGCGGGAGGAGCCGATCGAGGACCTGCGCCTGGACCTCGAGGACGGCTACGGCGAGCGGCCCGACGCCGAGGAGGACGAGGCCGCCGTCGGCGCCGCCCGCACCGTGGCCGCGATGGCGCTCGCCCGGCACCGCGGGGACTCGCCGCAGCCGGCCTTCGCCGGGATCCGCTTCAAGTGCCTGGAGGCCGGGACCCGGGAGCGCGGGCTGCGCTCCCTGGACCTGTTCGTGACCGCCCTCGTGCGCGAGGGCGGTCTGGCGGAGGCCGGAGCGGCCGCGGACGGGCTGCCGGCCGGACTGGTGCTGACCCTGCCGAAGGTCTCCACCGCGGAGCAGGTCGAGGTGATGACCGAGGCCTGCCGCGCCCTGGAGAGCGCCCTCGGCCTGGCCCACGGCCGGCTGCGCTTCGAGATCCAGATGGAGACGGCCCCGATGATCCTGGGACTCGACGGCACCTGCCCCATCCCGGCGATGCTGCGCGTCGCCGAGGGCCGGGTCACGGCCCTGCACTACGGCACCTACGACTACTCCGCCTCCCTCGGCGTGGCCGCGGAGTTCCAGTCCATGGAGCACCCGGTGGCCGACCACGCGAAGCAGGTCATGCAGGTCGCCGTGGCCGGCACCGGGGTGCGGCTCTCGGACGGGTCCACCAACCGGCTGCCCGTGGGCGATGCCGCCCAGCGGCGCGAGGCCTGGGCGCTGCACGCGCGCCTGGTCCGCCGCTCCCTGGAGCGGGCCCTCTACCAGGGCTGGGACCTGCACGCCCACCAGCTGCCGACCCGCTTCCTGACGAACTACGCGTTCTACCGGCGCTCGTTCGGCGCGTCCGCGCACCGGCTGCAGGTGTACCGCAGCCGCTCGGTGCCCGGCATCGAGGCCGCGGACGTCGCAGACGAGCCCGCGACCGCCCGGGCCCTCGCCCGGTTCGTCCACCGCGGCCTGCTGTGCGGGGCGATCGGCGCGGGAGAGCTGGCCTCGGCCGCGGGGCTGGACCACCACGAACTGGCCGCCCTCGCCCACCCCCGGCCGGCTGCGGCCACCCCCACCCCAGGAGGCATCTGACATGACCGACCGCACCTACCACGCCCCGCACGGCGGGCACCCGGACCAGACCCAGCTGCTCACCGACCGGGCGATGTTCACGGAGGCCTACGCGGTGATCCCGCGGGGGACCATGCGCGACATCGTGACCAGCCGGCTCCCCTTCTGGGACGACACCCGGGTCTGGGTCCTCGCCCGGCCCCTGTCCGGGTTCGCGGAGACCTTCTCGCAGTACATCGTGGAGGTCGCCCCCGGCGGCGGCAGCGACCGCCCCGAGACCGAGTCCGGCGTCGAGGGCGTCCTGTTCCTCATGGAGGGCACCCTCACCCTGACCGTGGAGGGCGAGGAGCACGAGCTGACCCCGGGCGGCTACGCGTTCCTCCCGCCGGAGTGCGAGTGGACCGTGCGCGGCACCGGCGACGAGCCCGCCCGCTTCCACTGGATCCGCAAGGCCTACGAGTACGTCCAGGGCGTCGAGGTCCCCGAGCCGTTCGTCACGTCCGACCAGGAGGTCGCGCCCACCCCCATGCCGGGCACCGACGGCAGGTGGGCGACCACCCGCTTCGTGGACCCCGACGACGTCCGGTACGACATGCACGTGACGATCGTGACCTTCGAGCCCGGCGCGGTGATCCCGTTCGCGGAGACCCACGTGATGGAGCACGGCCTCTACGTCCTCGAGGGCAAGGCCGTCTACCGGCTCAACCAGGACTGGGTGGAGGTGGAGGCCGGCGACTTCATGTGGCTGCGGGCCTTCTGCCCGCAGGCGTGCTACGCCGGCGGCCCGGGCCGCTTCCGGTACCTGCTCTACAAGGACGTCAACCGGCAGATGAAACTGCGCTGACCCACGGGCCGGCGCCCTCCCGACCGGACCCCGCACCGCCTCCTCGCCGTGGTGGTGCGGGGTCCTTCCACGTGCGGCACCGCCCGCACGATGTCCCAGTATTCCGCATTATGAAATTTAATTTTCAGCAGTACGTTGACCTGGATCACATCCCGTCGTAGTCTTTTCGTACAAAGAAAACAAAATTCCGCAATACGAAAGACGCCTGCAGCGCGTCGCTCCCGGCCAGGAGGAAACGATGTCGTACACCGTGAACTGCTCCATCCTGCTCACCGACCTGCCCCTGCTCGAGCGCCCTGCGGCGGCCCGGGCGGCCGGCTTCGACGCCGTCGAGTTCTGGTGGCCCTTCGCGACCTCGGCCCCCGCGGACCGCGACGTGGACGCCTTCGTGGCGGCGGTCCAGGACGCGGGCGTGCAGCTGAGCGGGCTGAACTTCGACGCCGGCGACATGCCCGGCGGGGACCGCGGCCTCGTGTCCTGGATCGGCCGCGAGGCGGAGTTCGCGGAGAACGTGGCCGTGGTCGCCGCCATCGGCGAGCGCACCGGCTGCACGGCCTTCAACGCCCTCTACGGCAACCGGCAGCCCGAGCACACCCCCGAGGCCCAGGACGCGCTGGCCGTGCAGAACCTCGTGGCCGCCGCGCAGGGCGTCGCGCGCATCGGCGGCACGGTGCTGCTGGAGCCGGTCTCCGGCGCGCCCGCCTATCCGCTGAAGACCGCCCAGGACGCCCTGGACACCATCGCGGAGGTCCGGCGGGCCGGTGCGGACAACATCGGGCTGCTCGCCGACTTCTACCACCTGGCCGTCAACGGCGACGACGTCGCCGCGGTGATCGAGCAGCACGCGGCGGACTTCGCGCACCTCCAGATCGCCGACGCGCCGGGCCGCCACGAGCCCGGCACCGGCGAGCTCCCGCTGCAGCAGTGGATCGACCGCAGCCGGGCGCTCGGCTACACCGGCCGCGTGGGCCTGGAGTACAAGGCCTCCCAGGAGGACCCCTTCGCGTGGCTCTCCTCCCGGTCCGCGACCCGCACCGGCGCCTGAGCCCCGTCCTCTCCGACACCACCAGCACCTCGAGGAGCACACCATGACCAGCACCGCGAACACCCCCGCCGCCGGCGGCACCGCCCCCGCCGCCATCCGCAGCGTCACCGTGATCGGCCTCGGCATCATGGGCCTGCCCATGGCCCGCAACCTCGTCTCCGCGGGCTTCGACGTCGTCGGCTTCAACCGCTCCCCGGACAAGGTCGACCAGCTCGTCGAGGCCGGCGGCCGGGGCGCCGCCGGCGTGGCCGAGGCCGTGCGGGAGGCCGACGTCGTGATCACCATGGTCCCGGACTCCCCCGACGTGGAGGAGGTCGTCACCGGCGAGGACGGCGTCCTCGCCCACGCGAAGCAGGGCGCGATCTGGATCGACGCGAGCTCCATCCGCCCGGACGTGGCCGCCCGGCTCTCGGAGGAGGCCGCCCGCGCGGGCCTGCGCCCGCTGGACGCCCCCGTCTCCGGCGGCGAGCAGGGCGCGATCGACGCCGCGCTGTCGATCATGGTCGGGGGCGAGGCCGCGGACTTCGAGGCCGCCCGGCCGGTCCTCGAGGCCGTCGGGAAGACCGTCGTCCACGTGGGTCCCGCCGGCTCCGGGCAGACCGTCAAGGCCGCCAACCAGCTCATCGTGGCCGGCAACATCCAGCTGCTCGCGGAGGCCGTCGTCTTCCTCGAGGCCTACGGGGTCGACACGGACGCCGCGCTGACGGTCCTCGGCGGCGGCCTGGCCGGCTCCAAGGTCCTGGACCAGAAGGGCCGGAAGATGCTGGAGCGCAACTTCGACCCCGGCTTCCGGCTCCAGCTGCACCACAAGGACATGGGCATCGTGACCGCCGCCGCCCGCGAGGCCGGGGTCACCGTCCCGCTGGGCGCGCTCGTCGCCCAGCTCGTGGCCGCCACGGTGGCCCGCGGCGACGGCGGCCTGGACCACTCCGGGCTGTTCAAGCTCACCGAGGAGCTCTCCGGCCGCTCCGGCCGCTGACCCACCCACCCCACCGCTTCCCGACCCGACCCCGGGTCCTGCTTCCAAGGAGTTCACCATGGCCAGAATGCGCACGGTCGACGCCGTCGTCGCCATCCTCGAGAAGGAGGGCGCCACCGAGGCCTTCGGGCTGCCCGGCGCCGCCATCAACCCGTTCTACTCGGCGATGCGCGCCCACGGGGGCATCCGCCACACCCTCGCCCGGCACGTCGAGGGGGCCTCGCACATGGCCGACGGCTACACCCGGGCGGCCCCGGGCAACATCGGGATCTGCGTGGGCACCTCCGGCCCCGCCGGCACCGACATGGTCACCGGCCTCTACGCCGCCTGGGCGGACTCCGTGCCGATCCTGTGCATCACCGGCCAGGCCCCCGTGGCGAAGCTGCACAAGGAGGACTTCCAGGCCGTGGACATCGCCGCCATCGCGGCGCCGGTGACCAAGATGGCGATGACCGTGCTGGAGCCCGGCCAGGTCCCCGGGGCGTTCCAGAAGGCCTTCCACCTCATGCGCTCCGGCCGCCCCGGACCGGTCCTGCTGGACCTGCCGCTGGAAGTCCAGCTGGCCGAGATCGAGTTCGACATCGAGGCCTACGAGCCGATGCGCCCCGAGCGCCCGGCGGCCACCCGGATCCAGGCCGAGAAGGCCCTGGACCTGATGTTCGCCGCGCAGCGCCCGCTGATCGTGGCCGGCGGCGGGATCATCAACGCCGACGCCTCGGAGCGGCTGGTCCAGCTGGCCGAGCTGCTCGACGTCCCCGTGATCCCCACGCTGATGGGCTGGGGCGCCATCCCCGACGACCACCCGCTGATGGCGGGCATGGTCGGCCTGCAGACCTCCCACCGCTACGGCAACGCGACGTTCCTGGAGTCGGACTTCGTGCTGGGCATCGGCAACCGGTGGGCCAACCGGCACACCGGCAGCCTGGACGTCTACACCGCCGGCCGCACGTTCGTGCACGTCGACATCGAGCCGACCCAGATCGGGCGCGTCTTCGCCCCGGACCTGGGCATCGTCTCCGACGCGGGCGCCGCCCTGGACGTCCTGCTCGAGGTCGCCCGCGAGCGCAAGGACCGCGGGCTGGTGCCGGACCGGGGCCGGTGGGTGCTGGACTGCGCCCGGCGCAAGGGCTCCCTGCACCGCAAGACGCACTTCACGCAGGTGCCGATCAAGCCGCAACGCGTGTACGAGGAGATGAACTCCGCCTTCGGCAAGGACGTCACCTACGTCTCCACGATCGGGCTCTCCCAGATCGCCGGCGGGCAGCTGCTGCACGTGTACGGCCCGCGCCGGTGGATCAACGCCGGCCAGGCCGGGCCCCTGGGCTGGACCGCCCCCGCGGCCCTCGGCGTGGTGCGCGCCCAGCCGGAGCGGACCGTGGTGGCCCTCTCGGGGGACTACGACTTCCAGTTCATGATCGAAGAGCTGGCCGTCGGCGCCCAGTTCAACCTGCCCTATCTGCACGTGGTCGTGAACAACTCCTACCTGGGCCTGATCCGCCAGTCCCAGCGCGGGTTCGAGATGGAGCAGAACGTGTCGCTGGCGTTCGAGAACGTCAATTCCCCGGAGACGGAGGGTTACGGTGTGGATCACGTGAAGGTGGCCGAGGGCCTCGGCTGCAAGGCCGTGCGGGTGACCGACCCGGAGAGGCTGCAGGAGTCCTTCGCCGAGGCCCACGAGCTGATGCAGCAGTTCCGGGTCCCGGTGGTCGTGGAGGTCATCCTGGAGAAGGTCACCAACATCTCCATGGGCACGGAGATCGACAATGTGGTGGAGTTCGAGCAGCTGGCCGAGCGCGGCGAGGACGCCCCCACCGCGATCGCCCTGCTCGACTGACCCGCCGGCACCGCGCCGGCACCGACCAGACAGGAGGACGGACGTGCGCATCGTCGTCGCCCCGGACAAGTTCAAGGGCTCTCTCGAGGCCCCCGACGTGGCCGCGGCCCTGGAGGAGGGGATCCACTCGGTGGACCCCACCGCAGAGGTGGTCCGCCTGCCCGTGGCCGACGGCGGGGAGGGCACCCTCGAGGCCGCCCTCGGCGCCGGGTTCGTCCCCTCGCCCGTCACCGTCACCGGCCCTGTCGGGGAGCCCGTCGAGGCGGAGTTCGCCCTGCGGGACCGCACCGCGGTGGTCGAGATGGCCCTCGCCTCGGGGCTCGCCGCCCTGCCCGTGGACGAAACCGGGCAGCCCGTCCTCGACGCCGGCGGCGCGACGAGCCGCGGCACCGGCGAACTGGTCCGCGCCGCCCTCGACGCCGGGGCCGAGCGCGTGGTCCTCGGCGTCGGGGGCAGCGCCTGCACCGACGGCGGGGCCGGGCTGCTGCAGGCCCTGGGCGCCCGTCTGCTGGACGCCGTGGGCGAGGAGCTGGGCCGGGGCGGGACCGCCCTGGCCGGCCTGTCCCGCGTGGACCTCACCGACCTCGACCCGCGCCTGGCGGGCACCGAGTTCGTCCTGGCCGCCGACGTCGACCACCCGCTGCTGGGCGAGCGCGGCGCCGCCGCGGTCTTCGGCCCGCAGAAGGGCGCGGACCCGGATCAGGTGCGGGCGCTCGACGCCGCCCTGACGGTCCTCCGGGACCGGCTCGCCGACGCCCTCGGGGACGGCGCGGCACGCGCCGCCGAGGCGCCCGGGGCCGGTGCCGCCGGCGGCGTGGGCTTCGCGGCCCTCGCCGTGCTCGGCGCCCGGCGCCGCCCCGGCGTCGCGGTGGTGCTCGAGTTCGTCGGCCTCGCGGACCGGCTCGCCGGCGCGGACCTCGTGGTCACCGGCGAGGGCAGCCTGGACGAGCAGTCCCTCGGCGGCAAGACGCCGCTGGGCGTGCTGGAGACCGCACGGTCCGCGGGCGTGCCCGCGGTCGCGGTCTGCGGGCGGACCACCCTGGAGCCGCGCGTGCTGCACGAGGCCGGCTTCCGGCGGACCTATGCTCTGACCGATTTCGAGCCGGACCCCCGCACGTGCATGCGGGAGGCGAGGCGGCTGCTCGAACAGGTGGGCGCCCGCCTGGCCCACGACCTTCCCGAGCTGCTCGCCGGGACCCAGCCCGACCTCACCGATCCGGCGGCCGGTGCGGACGCCGACGACCCGAAGGAACCTCGATGACCGAGAAGACGCCGCCCCGGCAGCCGCCCGTCGAGGGCGGGGACGACGCCGCAGATCCCACGGGGCGCCCGCAGCGGCTGCCCGAGGACCCCGCGGCGATCGCCCAGGAGGACTCCGCGCGTGCGGCCACCAAGCCCGCCGCCGCGCAGCACGCCTTCGAGGCCGAACAGGCCCACAAGCTCGAGGTCAGCGAGAACGTCAACGACCCCGAGCGCATCCGCCGTCTGATCGCCGACCACCGCCGCGAGCACGGGCTGCCCGACGACACCGGCGACGCCCCGCGCACGGGAGCGGACGAGCAGGGAACCAACGCCCGCGACCACCGGGAGTTCGACCTCGTGGTGCGCGGGAGGAACGTCTCGTGCGGGGACCACTTCGCCCCCCGGGAGGTCGGCGTGCGCGGCGGCCGGATCGTGGCCGTCGAGCCCCTCGGCGCCGGTCTGCGCGGCCGCGAGGTCCTGGAGCTGGCCGACGACGAGAGGCTGCTGCCGGGACTGGTGGACACCCACGTCCACATCAACGAGCCCGGCCGCACCGAGTGGGAGGGCTTCGCCTCCGCGACCCGGGCCGCCGCGGCCGGCGGGGTGACCACGGTCCTGGACATGCCGCTCAACTCGATCCCCGCCACGGTGAACGTGCCGGCGCTGGAGTACAAGCGGCTCTTCGCCCAGGACAACGTCTTCGTGGACGTCGGCTTCTGGGGCGGGGCGATCCCCGGAAACACCCCGGACCTGCGCGAGCTGCACGACGACGGCGTCTTCGGCTTCAAGTGCTTCCTGCTGCACTCGGGGGTGGACGAGTTCCCGCACCTCGAGGCCGACGAGATGGAGGAGGACCTCGCCGAGATCAAGACCTTCGACTCCCTGATGATCGTGCACGCCGAGGACTCCCGCGCCATCGACCGCGCCCCCCACCCCGAGGGCGACGTCTACGAGAACTTCCTGAGGTCCCGTCCCCGCGGCGCCGAGAACCTGGCGATCGCCGAGGTCATCGAGCGCACCCGGTGGACCGGGGCGCGCTCGCACATCCTGCACCTGTCCTCCTCGGACGCGCTGCCCATGCTGGCCACCGCCAAGCGGGACGGCCTGGACATCACGGTGGAGACCTGCCCGCACTACCTGACCCTGCTGGCCGAGGAGGTGCCCAACGGCGCCACCGCGTTCAAGTGCTGCCCGCCCGTGCGGGAGGTCGGCAACCGCGAGCTGCTGTGGGAGGGGCTGGTCGACGGGACCATCGACTTCATCGTCTCCGACCACTCCCCCTCGACCCTGGACCTCAAGGACCTGGACAACGGCGACTTCGGCGTGGCCTGGGGCGGGGTCTCCTCCCTGCAGCTGGGGCTGTCCCTGATCTGGACCGAGGCACGCCGTCGCGGGATCGACCTGGGACGCGTGGTGGAGTGGATGTCCACGAGGCCCGCCCAGCGGGCCGGCCTGCGGTCCAAGGGGAAGCTGGCTCTCGGCTACGACGCGGACCTGGTGGTCTTCGCCCCCGACGACGCGTTCGTGGTCGACGCCGGACGGCTGCACCACAGGAACCCGATCACCCCGTACCAGGGCAAGGCGCTGTCCGGGAAGGTGCGCCGAACCTATCTGCGCGGGGTGCCCGTGGACTTCGAGACGCCGCGCGGCCGGCTCATCCGGCGCGGGGAGAGCTGACCCGGTGCGCACGCCGCGGTGACGCGGCCCGGAGCCGGACGGTGCCCGCCGGGGCCGGCCCTCGTCCGGTACCACCCCCTCGCGCGGGAGCCGGCACCGCCGAGGGACCCCGGCCCGTCAGGGGTCGAGCAGGATCGCGGCGACCGGACAGGCCAGGGCGGCCTCGCGGACGGCGCTGTGCAGCGCCTCGGGCGGTTCGGCGTCGAGCAGGAGGACCACGCCGTCGTCCTCCTGCTGGTCGAAGACCGCCGGCGCCAGGGCGGAGCACTGCCCGGAGCCGGCGCACCTGGTCCGGTCCACGCTGACCCGCATGTCCGCCTCCTCGTCCGGCCGGACCCGGACGTCCCCGTCCCGTGGATCGTCCGGTGCCGCCTGATGCCCTTTGGTGCCCTCTGGTGCCGAACGTACCAGCGGCCCCCGGGCCGCCGCTCCCCCGGACTCCCGTCGCCCCTGGTCATGACGCATATGGACGGGTTTCCGGCAGCTCTGTAGCGTGGAACACCACGGAAGACGTCACGTGGTACGGCCACCAGGACGGGGTGCACCATGACCTCCACCGAACCCGTCGCCCTGCCGCTCACCCGGCAGTGCCCCTACGCCCCACCGCCCGAGCACCTGCGGCTACGCGACGAGCAACCCGTCGCCCGGGTCAGGCTGCCCTCCGGGATGACCGTGTGGGCGCTGACCCGCCACGAGGACATCCGGGCCATGCTGACCGATCCGCGGTTCAGCTCCGACCGCAACCGCCCCGGGTTCCCGGCGTTCACGCACGACCCGATCCCGGTCTCCCTGAGCCTGCTCGGCATGGACCCGCCCGAGCACGGCCCCGCCCGCCGGGCCGTCATGGGAGAGTTCACGCTCAAGCGGATCACCGCCCTGCGCCCGCGCATCCAGCAGATCGTGGACGAACGCGTCGATGCCCTGCTGGCCGGGCCCCGCCCGGTGGACCTGGTGCCGGCGCTGTCCCTGCCGGTGCCATCGCTGGTGACCTGCGAACTGCTCGGCGTGCCCTACGCCGAGCACGACTTCTTCCAGAGCCGCTCGGCCACGCTGCTCTCCCGCGGCATCTCCGTGCAGCAGATCCAGCAGGCACTGGGCGAACTGCTGTCCTACCTCGACCGGCTGATCGCCGCGAAGGAGCAGGAGCCCACAGACGATCTGCTGGGCCGCCAGGTCCGCAGGCAGCAGGAGCAGGGCCCGGTCGACCACGAGGCGCTGATCAGCCTGGCCTTCCTGCTGCTGGTGGCCGGCCACGAGACCACCGCGAACATGATCTCCCTGGGCGTCCTGGCGCTGCTCGACCACCCCGAGGACCTGGCCGTGATCCGCCGGGATCCCAGCAGGACCCCGGACGCCGTGGAGGAGCTGCTGCGCTGGTTCACGATCGCCGAGCTGGGCACCTCGCGCGTGGCCCTGGAGGACGTGGAGATCGGCGGGGTGCTCGTCCGCGCCGGGGACGGCGTTCTCGGCCTGTCCAACACCGCCGACCGCGATCCGGAGGTGTTCACCGACCCGGGCTCCTTCGACATCGACCGCGGCGGACGCCACCACCTCGCCTTCGGCTACGGCCCGCACCAGTGCCTGGGCCAGCACCTCGCCCGCCTGGAGCTGCAGATCGTCCTCGACACCCTGTTCCGGCGCATCCCCCACCTCCGGTGCACCGTGCCCGTCGACGAGCTGCCCTTCAAGAACGACGCCGACATCTACGGCCTGCACGAGCTCCCCGTCATCTGGTGATGTCCACCGGCGGGGCCACACCCACGCCCGCCTATTGACATTCGATAGATACCGAGCGAGACTCGATGCATGATTCGTGAACACCGGGCGGTCGCCGCCCTCCGCGTCTTCCTCGCGCTGCTCTTCGGGATCCTGGTGCTGTTCCAGGTCATGTCCCTGCCCGGGCAGTTCGCGCACATGGCCCAGGAGAACCCCGAGATGGCCTACCTGAGGTGGCCGGCGACCGCCGTGACGGTGTTCTGGGTGCTGTGCGCGCAGGTGGTGATCGTGTGCACCTGGAAGCTGCTCACCCTGGTCAAGAAGGACCGCATCTTCAGCCCGGCGTCCCTGGTGTGGGTGGACGCGATCGTGTGGGCCGTGGCCGCGGCGTGGGCGGTGCTGCTGGGCGTGTTCCTGTTCGTCGGCTTCAACGCCGGCGACCCCGGGCTGCCGCTGCTGCTGTTCCTGATGCTGACCGGGGTCACCGTGCTGGGGCTGCTCATGGTGGTGATGCGGGCGCTGCTGCGCCAGGCCACGGCCCTGCGCACCGACATGGAAGCGGTGATCTGATGCCGATCGTCGTGCGCCTCGACGTCGAGCTGGCCAAGCGCAAGATGAGCGTCGGCGAGTTCGCCGAACGGGTCGGGCTCACCCCCGCCAATGTCGCCGTGCTGAAGAACGGCCGGGCCAAGGCGGTGCGCTTCGCGACCCTGGACGCCATGTGCCGGGTGCTCGAGTGCCAGCCCGGGGATCTGCTCGAGTGGGTCGAGGACTGACCTGCCCCGCCGCCCCACTCCCGTGAACGGAAGCCTGTGAGAGGAAACCCGTGAAACACGTCCTCCCCGTCCTGCTCGTCGTCCTCGGCCTGGCGATCGGTGCCGCCGGCATCGTCCACGGAGAGGCCGACGACTCCCCCGGCCTCCAGGGGCTGGGCGTCCTGCTGGTCCTCGCCGCCGTGCTGTACGGCGTGCGCACCGTCCGGCGCAGCCGCTGACCGCCGGCGCCGCGGCCCCACAGCGCACAGGGCGAACGGTGGAGAATGGCACGGTGAGCACGGTGGAGCGCACGAAGATCTTCGAGGCGGAGCGGCCGCGTCTGCTGCGCCTCGCGGCCGGCGTCCTGGCCGATCACGCCGAGGCCGAGGACGTGGTGCAGCAGGCCTGGCTCCGGCTGCACCGGACGGAGGCCGAGATCGAGAACCCGCCCGCCTGGCTGACCACGGTGACCACCCGTCTGTGCCTGGACCGGCTGAAGGCGCGGACCCCGGTCCCCGCCCCCGAGATCGGGCCGCCGGACACCGCCCCGGACCCGGCCGACGAGGTCGTGCTCGCCGATGCCGTCGGCGTCGCCCTCCAGCTGGTGCTCGACCGGCTCTCGCCGCAGCAGCGGGTCGCGTTCGTCCTGCACGAGAGCTTCGGGGTCGAGTTCTCCACGATCGCCGCCGTCCTGGACACCACGCCGGCGGCCGCGCGCAAGCTGGCCTCCCGCGCCCGGGCCGAGGTCGGCCGGTCCGCCCCCGAGGGCCGGGCGGCCGACGGGGAGGTCGTCGACGCCTTCATGGCCGCTGCCCGGCAGGGCGACCTCCAGCGCCTGGTGCGCCTCCTGGCGCCGGGCGTCACCGTGACGGCCGACGACGCCGCGATCCTGGCCGGGACCCCCCAGCGGATCGACGGCCGGGAGGAGGTGGCGGCGTTCTTCGACGGCAGCGCCCACGCCGCGCTTCCGGTGTTCGTCGGCAGCCGCCCCGCTGCGGCGTGGTTCCACCGCGGCCGGGCCCGGGTCCTCTTCGACATCACCGTCGTCGACGGCCTCGTCGCCCACATCACCTTCCGTGCCGCACCCGAGGTGCTGGCGCAGGTGGTCCGGCGCGACGGGCAGCGCCCACGGGCCTGATCCCGGCGCCGGTCACATCCCCCGCGCGCCGATCGTCGGACAGTCGAACACCAGCACACGAACCGGACCACCGGATCAGAGAGAGGGAACCGACGATGAAGACCATGACCTGCCGCCAGCTGGGAGGGCCCTGCGACCTCGCGCACCGCGGCGAGACGGCCGACGACGTCATCACCGCCCAGGACCGCCACCTCAAGGATGCGGTGCGGAGCGGGGACGCCGACCACCAGGAGGCGCGCGACGCCATGAAGGGCCGCTGGCGGCACCCGAAGCAGTCGCTGGGCTGGTACCGCGACATGAAGCAGGCCTTCGCCGACCTCCCCGAGGACTGATCGAGGCGGACGGCCTCAGGAGGGGTGCACCGTCCGCGCGAGGCGCTCCATGATGGCGTGCAGCCGCTGCGCGTCGTCGCCCTCCAGGGCGTCGAAGAACAGTTCCTCGACGTCGCGGGCGTGGGCGGGCCGGAGACGGCGGAAGGCGGCCAGCCCCTCGCCGGTGAGCTCGGCCTCCAGCCCGCGCCTGTCCTGCGGGCACGGCCGGCGCCGGACCCACCCGCGCTTCTCCAGCACTCCGATCTGGTAGCTGAGCCGGCTCGGGGAGAAGACCATCCGCTGGGCGAGCTCTCCCATCCGGAGGCGGTGGTGGGCCGCGTTGCGCAGCAGCAGGAGCACCTGGTAGTCCATCAGCGAGCAGCCGTGCTCCTTCAGCCGGGTCTCCAGCTCGATGGTCAGCCGGGCGGAGGTCTCGAAGAACAGCTGCCACACGTCCCATGGGTGCTCGCCCGTGCCCCGACCGCCCGTGCCCCGGCCGCTCACTGCCGGGCCGCTCACTGCCGGACCGCTCACTGCCCGGTCCGGGCGAGCAGGTCGGCGAAGTCCGGGACGTCGGCGAACCCGTCGCCCCCCGGCCGGCCCGACGCCCCGGCCGGCGCCTCCCCGGCGGCCGGAACTTCCGGGGCGCGGCCGGGTGCGAGCTGTGACGCCAGGTGCGCGCCGGCGCGCCGGATGCGCGCCTGGAGCTCCTCCCCGGCCCAGTCCTCGGTGGCCGCGTAGACCCCCACGGGCAGTACGAACGCCTTGAGGTGGGCGAAGAGGGGGCGCAGGGCGGTGTCGAGCATCAACGAGTGCCGTGCGGTGCCCCCGGTGGCGGCCACGAGCACCGGCAGGTCCTCCAGCGCGTCCTCCTCGACGAGGTCGAAGAAGGACTTGAACAGCCCGGCGTAGGAGGCCTTGAAGGTCGGGGTCGCCGCGATCAGGGCGTCCGCGCCGGAGACCGCCTCGAGCGCCTCCTGCAAGGCCGGGGCGGGGAAGCCGGTCAGCAGGTGGTCGGTGATGGCGTGGGCCAGCGGGCGCAGGTCCACGCGGGTGATCCGTACCGGGGCCGGACCCAGGGCGTCGCGGGTCGCCTCGGTAAGCCGGTCGGCCAGCAGCCGGGTCGAGGAGGCGTCGGACATCCCGGCCGACACCACGACCAGACGGACCGGGCGGGCAGCCCCGGGGGCCGAGGCCGTCCGGGAGGGCGTGTGCGTGCTCATCGGCGGGCCTCCTGCTCGGTGCGGCTTTCCTGCCCGGTGCGGCTTCCCTGGCCTGCGCGGCTCTCCTGCTCGGCACGGGCCCGCCCGGCGGGCGAGTCCGCGGCACCCCCGGGCACCGGGTCCTGGCCGGCGCGGTGGCGGGCCACCAGCGAGGCGTGGGTCGGCGCCTCCGGCACGTGGGCGGGCTTGAGCGCGGCGAACTCCCGGCGCAGCACCGGCACGACCTCCTCGCCCAGCAGGTCGATCTGCTCCAGGGCGGTCTTCAGGGGCAGGCCCGCGTGGTCGATGAGGAACAGCTGGCGCTGGTAGTCGCCGGCGTAGTCCCGGAAGGCGAGGGTCTTCTCGACCACCTGCTCCGGGGTGCCGACGGTCAGCGGGGTCTGGGCCGTGAAGTCCTCCAGGGAGGGGCCGTGGCCGTAAACCGGGGCGTTGTCGAAGTAGGGCCGGAACTCCCGCACCGCGTCCTGGGAGTTCCGCCGCATGAACACCTGCCCGCCCAGCCCCACGATCGCCTGGTCGTAGGACCCGTGGCCGTAGTGCTCGTAGCGCTGCCGGTAGAAGTCGACCATCCGCCGGGTGTGCTCGGCGGGCCAGAAGATGTTGTTGTGGAAGAACCCGTCACCGTAGTAGGCGGCCTGCTCCGGGATCTCGGGCGAGCGGATCGACCCGTGCCACATGAAGGGAGCCACGTCGTCGAGCGGGCGCGGGGTCGAGGTGAAGCCCTGCAGAGCAGAGCGGAACTTCCCCTGCCAGTCGACCACGTCCTCCCGCCACAGCCGGTGGAGCAGGTTGTAGTTCTCGACCGCCAGGGGGATGCCCTGGCGGATGTCCTTGCCGAACCACGGGTAGACCGGGCCCGTGTTGCCGCGGCCCATCGTCAGGTCCACCCGCCCGTCGGTCAGGTGCTGCAGGTAGGCGTAGTCCTCGGCGATGCGCACCGGGTCGGTCGTGGTGATGAGCGTCGTGGCCGTGGACAGCAGCAGCCGTTCGGTCTGCGCCGCGACGGCGGCGAGCAGGATGGGCGGGTTGGCCGGGGCCACGAACGGCGGATTGTGGTGCTGACCCGTGGCGAAGACGTCCAGCCCCACCTCCTCGGCCTTCTTCGCGATCTCGACCGTGGCCTTGATCCGCTCGTGCTCGGTGGGGACGCGTCCCGTGGTGGGGTCCTCGGTGACGTCCCCGATGGTGAAGATGCCGAACTGCATGCCGTCCTCCTGGTCTCCCGCGGCACCCGTGTCGGCGAGCACCGCAAGTTCTACAAATTTGAACCATCCCGTACAAGCCGTGCCCGCGCGAGGTTATTCCCGGCCCGGGTCCCCGGCGGAGGCCGGGCGGGGAACCCGTCCACCGAGGTCGGCATCCGCCGGGGTGAGCGCGGCCGGCGGCAGCCACCGGGGCGGCGCCTTCCGCTCGGGTCGTCGAGCAAATGCCCCCCGAGGATCTGCGAGCTCCACCGTGCACGGCGCCGTCACCGCGGCCACCTGCTTGTCGGGCGGCGCGCAGCGGTGTTAAGGTCGCCGGGACTGCACGAGCGGTCTCCTGGATCAGCAGACAGGACCTCACTGAGCTGGCGGCGCCGTGTGCCGCCCTCGGAAGGACCCGGGGCCACGGCGCCGGCGACGAGATCCTGCGACCGATCGGAGCACCCCGTGCACACCCACACCACCGACCCCGGCTCCCACCTGCTGTGGCTGCGCGATCCCCTGGCCCTGTACACCGGCGAGGACGCCGGCGAGGACACCACCGAGCGGACGGCCGGCGGCGTGGTGGTGGACACCGCCTCCGGCACCGTGGTGGAGCTGGTCCCCGCGGGCGGCGTCCCGGCCGCGCCGTGCGCGGTCCTCGACGCCCGGGAGCACGTGGTGGTGCCCGGGCTGATCAACACGCACCACCACTTCTACCAGACCCTCACCCGGGCCTGGGCGCCCGTGGTCAGCGTGCCCCTTTTCCCGTGGCTGCGGGACCTCTATCCGGTCTGGGCCCGCCTGCGCCCCCGCGACCTGCAGCTGGCCACCACGGTGGCGATGGCGGAGCTGCTGCTCTCGGGCTGCACCACGGCCGCCGACCACCACTACCTGTTCCCCGGCGGCATGGAGGACTCGATCGACGTGCAGGTGGAGGCCGCGCGCAGCCTCGGTATGCGGGCCGTGCTCTCCCGCGGGTCCATGAGCCTGGGTGAGCGCGACGGCGGACTGCCCCCGCAGCACACGGTGCAGGAGGCGGAGGTCATCCTCGCCGACAGCGCCCGGCTCGTGGAGACCCACCACGAGCGCGGCGACGGCGCGCGGACCCAGATCGCCCTGGCCCCGTGCTCCCCCTTCTCGGTCACGCGGGAGATCATGCGGGACACCGCCGTGCTGGCCGGCGAGCTCGACGTGCGGCTGCACACCCACCTGGCCGAGACCATCGACGAGGAGGACTTCTGCCGGGAGCGCTTCGGGCTGCGGACGGTGGACTACCTCGAGTCCACGGGGTGGCTCACCGACCGGACCTGGCTGGCCCACGGCATCCACTTCGACGACGCCGAGCTGGCCCGTCTGGGCGCGGCCGGGGTGGGCGTGGCCCACTGCCCCACGTCCAACATGCGCCTGGCCTCCGGGATCTGCCGGGCCGTGGAGCTCGAGGACGCAGGCTCCCCCGTGGGTCTCGGCGTGGACGGGTCGGCCTCCAACGACGCCTCCAACCTGGTGCTGGAGGCCCGTCAGGCCCTGTACGTGCAGCGGCTGCGCTACGGGGCCGAGGCCGTGACCCCGCAGCGTGCGCTCGGCTGGGCCACGGCCGGCTCCGCGCGCCTGCTCGGCCGCCCGGACCTCGGCGCGCTCCGCCCGGGCGCCCAGGCGGACCTCGCGATGTTCCGCCTCGACGGGCTGCGCTTCTCCGGGGCGCACGACCCGCTCTCCGCGCTGCTGCTGTGCGGCGCGGAGCGGGCGGACCGGGTCATGGTGGCCGGGCGTTGGCTCGTGGAGGACGGGGCGATCACCGGACTGGACGTGGAGGCGCTCACGGCCGAGCACACCGCGGCGGCCCACCGCCTGGTGAACGTCTGAGTCACCCCGGCTGTGCCCCGCCCCGCCCGGCGGCTCGCCGGGCGGGGGCGGGGACACCCCGGGGTCGAGGCCTCGGCAGGCCGGGGCGGACCGGCGTGCTCAGGACCTGGCGTCCTTCGCCTCGAGGACCATCCGGATCTGCCCCGTGTGGGTGATCTCCCCCTCGTCGATCATTCTCCGGACGTCGTCGAAGTGACGCTCCGCCACGACCGCCACCTCGGCCCCGTCGCTGCCCACCACGGTGCCGTTCTGGATCCGGTCGCCCTCCCGCAGGTGCGCCAGGGTGTCCGCCCGGACGACCCGGACCGGGGCCGCCGCCACGGCGGACTGGTGCTCGGAGTTGCCGGCGGCCAGTTCGTTGAACAGGAGGTTGAGCGCGATGGCCACGACCGCCGCGGCGCTGATGCCCGAGCCGAGGACGGTCTGGGCCCAGGAGGGGAAGCCGGCGTAGAACTGGGGCGCGGCCACCGGGATGAGACCGAAGGCGAAGGCGACCGCCACGATGACGAGGTTCATGGAGTGGTTGAAGTCCACCTTCGCCAGCGTGCGGACCCCGGACGAGGCCACCGTGCCGAAGAGCACGATCGACGCCCCGCCCAGCACCGGCGTGGGGATGGCCGCGACGACCTCCCCGACGACGGGGAACATGCCCAGCCCGACCATGATGATCCCCGCCGCCGTGACCACGTAGCGGCTGCGGATGCCCGTCACCGCCACGAGACCGACGTTGGCCGCGAAGGCCGTCTGGGTGAACGAGTTGAGCAGCGGCGCTCCCGCGGAGGACAGCATGTCCGCCCGCAGGCCGTCGGCCACGCGCCGGGAGTCCACCTTGGCCCCGGTGATCTCGCCCACGGCCAGGATGTCCGCCGTGGTCTCGGTCATCGTCACCAGCACCACGATCAGCATCGAGATGATCGAGGCGACCTCGAAGCTCGGGGGGCCGAAGGCCAGCGGCGTCGGGAAGGTCACGATGCCGCCCTCCCCCACGCCGGAGAAGTCCACCATCCCCATCGCGGTGGCGATCGCCGTGCCCAGCACGAAGGAGAGCAGGATGGACAGGCGCGAGATCATCCCCACGCCCACCTTGGAGAGCACCAGCACGATGAGCAGGGTGATGCCGGCCAGCGCCAGGCTGCGGGGATCGGCGGCTCCACCCTCCCCGCTGCCGGCGGCCCAGGAGATCGCCACCGGGAGCAGGGAGATGCCGATGACCGTGATGACCGTGCCCGTGACCACCGGCGGGAACAGCCGCAGGACGCGGGAGAAGGCACCGGCGAGCAGGAACCCCACCACCGAGGAGACGAGGACGGCCCCGAAAATGGTGGACAGGTCGCCGCCCCCGGCGAGGATCGCCAGCATGGGGGCCACCCCGGCGAAGGAGACCCCCTGGACCAGCGGCAGCCGGGAGCCGAGGTAGGGGGCCCCGAAGCTCTGCAGGATCGTGGCGATCCCGCCCATGAGCAGGCAGGAGCTGATGAGCAGGGCGATCTCCTCGCCGGAGACGCCGGCGGCCTGCCCGATGATGAGGGGCACGGCGACGATGGCCCCGTACATGGTGAGGACGTGCTGGAAGCCGTAGGCCGTGGTGCGCCCCAGCGGGAGCCTCTCGTCCTCGGGGCCGGGTGCAGGTGCCGGTCGCGCCGAGCGGTCGCGGCGGATCCGGTGGTCGTTGTCCTGGTGGCCAGATGCGGTCGATGACATGGCAGGAGCCTCCTTCAGCGCGCAGGCGTCGGCACTGCTGCGCAAGGTCCGGCGATCCTCTGTTTTTCCCGGGCCGTCCGGTGTGGGCGGATCCCCCGTGAAGTGTCCAGATCTGATGGTCCCGGTGGGAGCCGACCGGGGCGGCGGGGTGCTCGGCTCAGTACGCGGTGCGCAGGGCGTTGCCGGCCCAGGCCTCGAACGGTTCCGTGCGCGTGGCGAGGGCGACGTGGCGGACGGGGAGGGCCCGGTCCCGCTCCTGCGCGCTCTGGGCGAAGAACTCGTGGAACTGCGCGTCGTCGAAGCCGCCGGCCGCCGCGTCGTGGCGGTCGGCGGCGAAGTACACCGCGTCCAGCCGGGCCCACAGGGACGCCGACAGGCACAGCGGGCAGGGCTCGCAGCTGCTGTAGAGCACGGCGCCGCTGAGGTCGAAGGTGCCCAGCTCGCGGCAGGCGCTGCGGATGGCCATGACCTCCGCGTGCGCCGTGGGGTCGTGCTCCGCGGTCACGCGGTTGACGGCGGGGAACTCCCGCCCGTCGGCGGTCACGACGACGGCGCCGAACGGCCCGCCGTCGCCGGCGGCGCTCTCCGCCGCGAGATCGACGGCCCGCTCCAGGTGGGTGCTGGTGCGCGGAGTGGTTTCGTGGATGGTCGACATGATGCTCAGGTCCTCACGGATCGTGGATGGACCCGGGGAACGGCTTGTCCGTCGGCGGGCCCGCCCGGCTGTCAGATCATGCCCGGTAGATAGCCCCGTGCAACCGGGACCCGCCATTGGCTGAGGCCAACGTAGAGCAGCTCGACGTGATCTACAACACATCGTGGAAGAATTCTTCCGCGATCACCCATGACTCCGTGCGGCGGCGAACCTGTTGCGGCCGCACGGCGGCGTGATTAGGGTGTGAGACAGCCCACGGCGGGTCCTCAACGGACTATCTACCGGGCGAGCAACCACGAATCGCACTGGCCCGCCGCCAGAGAGCTCCCGGTACCCCAGGGGAACCACCTGACTCCACGTCGCGGCCAGTGGCCCGCATCGAGGAGTTCATCGCCATGATCGACACCGTGCCGCCGCCCGGTCAGCACGGCCACGTCCGGAGGTGGCCGGCAGACCGGCGCCCGGCGTGGACGGGCACCGGCCCGGCGGGCATCGACGCCCCCCACCGGCAGCCTGGTCTCGGGCCTGCGGACCCGCGCCCCGTGAGGAGCACCGCGCCTCCACCGAGGAATGCCCGACGGGCCGCGTCGTCGAGCGGGTCGCCCGTCGTCGTGGTGGCACCCGTCATCTCGGTGGCACTCGTCGCGCCCACGCGGACAGAGGCCGCCGGCGCCCGGTCCGCCGCCGGGCCCACTGTCACCGGGTCCACTGTCGCCCGGTCCGCCATCACCGGGCCGCCCGGGACGCCGGACGCCCGGCCGCCCATCCCGCCGGCGCAGGACCCGCAGCACCCGAGCGCCGAGGGGCGGTCGCCCCGTGCCCGTCGGCGACACCCTTTCCGCGAAGCCATGGAGGACAAGGCATGAGTGAGATCCGAGTCACGGTCAACGGTCGGACCCGGGACGGTGCCGGGGTCGGCCCGCACACCCGGCTGCTGGACTGGCTGCGCGGCGAGGGACTGACCGGCGCCAAGGAGGGCTGCGCCGAGGGCGAGTGCGGGGCCTGCGCGGTGCTGGTCGCCCGGCCGGACGGCGAAGGGCGCAGCCGGTGGACCTCGGTCAACGCGTGCCTGCCCCCCGCCGCCGCCTTCGACGGCCAGGAGGTCGTCACCGCCGAAGGCCTCGGCGCGGCGGGCGGCACCGGCGCGCCGGCGGCCCTGCACCCCGTCCAGCAGGAGATGGCGTTCCGGGGAGGCTCCCAGTGCGGCTACTGCACCCCCGGCTTCGTCTGCTCCATGGCCGCCGAGTACTACCGCCCCGAGCGCGAGGCCCTGGGTGCGGACCACGGCGCGGCCCCCGAGGCGCAGACCGGCACCGAGGTCGCCGGCGAGGAGCACGCGGCCGGCCACGAGTGCGGGCCCAACGGTTTCGACCTGCACGCCCTCAGCGGCAACCTCTGCCGCTGCACCGGCTACCGGCCCATCCGCGACGCCGCCTACGCGCTGGGCACCCCGGCCGAGGCCGACCCGCTGCTGCGGCGCCAGGACCGGCCCGCGCAGCCGGCCCCGCCCACGCGGGTGGAGGCCGACGGCGCACGGTTCGTCCGCCCCGGCTCCCTGGAGGAGCTCTTCGAGCACCTGGAGCGCACCCCGGAGGCCCAGCTGGTCGCCGGGTCCACGGACGCGGGCGTGGGCGTCAACATCCAGCACGCCCGCCCGCCGCTGGCCCTGGCGGTGGACCGGCTCGAGCAGCTGCGCACGCTCGAGGTGGGACCGGAGCGGGTCGAGATCGGGGCGGCCCTGAGCCTGTCCGAGGTGGAGCGCGGCCTGGCCGGGCGGGTGCCGCTGCTGGACCAGCTCTTCCCGCAGTTCGCCTCCCGCCTGATCCGCAACGCCGCGACGTTCGGCGGCAACCTGGGGACCGGCTCGCCCATCGGGGACTCGGCCCCGGCGCTGCTGGCCCTGGGGGCGTCCGTGGTGCTGGCCTCCGCCGGGGGCGAGCGCGAGGTCCCCCTGGACGAGTACTACACCGGGTACCGGCAGAGCGTCCGCCGCCCCGGGGAGATCATCCGCGCGGTGCGGATCCCGCTGCCGCCGGCCCGGCACACCGCGTTCCACAAGATCGCCAAGCGGCGCTTCGACGACATCTCCAGCGTGGCCGTCGGCATCGCCGTGCACGTGGAGGCCGGCACGGTCACCTCGGCGCGGATCGGCCTGGGCGGCGTGGCCGCCACCCCGATCCGGGCGCACGGCCCGGAGCGCATCCTCAGCGGCGCGCCGTGGAGCCGCGACACGGTCCTCGCCGCGGCGGCCGCGCTGGCCGGCGAGGGCACCCCGATCGACGACCACCGGGCCAGCGCCCGCTACCGCTCGGCCATGCTCGAGCAGGCCCTGCTCAAGTTCTGGGCGCAGCACGCGCCCGCTCCCGATCTGGAGGAGTCCCGATGACGTCCCTCGCCGACCGCCCCGTCAACCCCGTGGTGGGCGTGCCCGTCGCGCACGAGAGCGCCGCCCTGCACGTCACGGGCACGGCCCTGTACACCGACGACCTGATCGTGCGCCACCAGGACGTGCTGCACGCCTGGCCGGTGCAGGCCCCGCACGCCCACGCCCTGGTGCGGGACCTGCGCACGGCCCCGGCCCTGGCGGTCCCCGGCGTGGTCCGGGTGCTCACCGCCGCGGACGTGCCCGGGGTCAACGACGCCGGCACCAAGCACGACGAGCCGCTGTTCCCCTCCGAGGTCATGTTCCACGGGCACGCGGTGTGCTGGGTGCTGGGCGAGACCCTGGAGGCCGCCCGGCTGGGGGCCGAGGCCGTCGAGGTCGACTACGAGCCGCTGCCGTCGCTGGTCACCGTGGCGGAGGCCGTCGGGGCCGGGAGCTTCCAGGGCGGTCAGCCCACCGTCAGCCGCGGGGACACCGCCACGGCGCTGGCCACCGCCGCCCACCGCTTCAGCGGGGAGCTCGAGTTCGGCGGCCAGGAGCACTTCTGCCTGGAGACCCACGCCTCCTTCGCCTACGTCGACGAGGGCGGGCAGGTGCTGGTGCACTGCAGCACCCAGCACCCCACCGAGACCCAGGAGATCGTCGCCCACGTCCTGGGCCTGCACAGCCACGAGGTCACCGTGCAGTGCCTGCGCATGGGCGGCGGGTTCGGCGGCAAGGAGATGCAGCCGCACGGCTTCGCCGCCGTCGCCGCCCTCGGGTCGGTGCTCACGGGACGGCCGGTCCGGCTGCGGCTCAACCGCACCCAGGACATCACCCTGTCCGGCAAGCGCCACCCCTACCACGCCCGCTGGGAGGCCGGTTTCGACGAGAGCGGTCGCCTGCAGGCCCTGGAGGCCACCGTCACCAGCGACGGCGGGTGGAGCCTGGACCTCTCCGAGCCCGTGCTGCAGCGGACGCTGTGCCACATCGACAACGCCTACTGGATCCCGAACGTGCAGGTCCACGGGCGGATCGCGAAGACCCACAAGACCTCCCAGACCGCGTTCCGCGGCTTCGGCGGCCCCCAGGGCATGCTGGTGATCGAGGAGGTGCTGGGCCGCTGCGCCCCGCTGCTCGGGGTGGACCCCACGGAGCTGCGCCACCGCAACCTCTACGTCCCCGGCCAGTCCACCCCCTACGGTCAGCCCGTCCGGCACGCCGAGCGGCTGCGCACCATCTGGACGCAGCTGCTCGACCGGGCCGAGGTCGAGCGCCGCCGCGAGGAGATCGCGGCGTTCAACGCCGCCCACCCCGACACCAAGCGGGCGCTCGCGGTCACCCCCGTGAAGTTCGGCATCTCGTTCAACCTCACCGCCTTCAACCAGGCCGGCGCCCTCGTGCACGTCTACAAGGACGGGTCCGTGCTGATCAACCACGGCGGCACCGAGATGGGGCAGGGCCTGCACACCAAGATGCGCCAGGTCGCGGCCACGGCCCTGGGCGTGCCCCTGGAGACCGTCCGGCTCGCGCCCACCCGCACCGACAAGGTGCCCAACACCTCCGCGACGGCCGCCAGTTCCGGGGCGGACCTCAACGGCGGGGCCGTGAAGAACGCCTGCGAGCAGATCCGCGACCGCCTGGCCGAGGTCGCCGCCCGCAAGTTCGACATCCACCCCGACGACGTCCGGTTCGTGGACGGCACGGTGACCGGGATCGGCTTCCACGACCGGCAGATGTCCTTCGCGGAGCTCGCGCACGACGCCTACTTCCAGCGGATCTCGCTGTGGGCGGCCGGGTACTACCGCACCGAGGGGCTGCACTGGGACGGCGCCAGGATGCAGGGCGAGCCGTTCAAGTACTTCTCCTACGGCGCCTCCGTCTCCGAGGTGGAGGTCGACGGGTTCACCGGCGCCTACCGGCTGCTGCGCACCGACATCGTGCACGACGTCGGGGACAGCCTCTCCCCGCTGATCGACGTGGGGCAGATCGAGGGCGGCTTCGTGCAGGGGGCCGGCTGGCTCACGCTCGAGGACCTGCGCTGGGACGTCTCCGACGGCCCGCACCGGGGCCGGCTGGCCACGCAGGCGGCGAGCACCTACAAGCTGCCGAGCTTCTCGGAGATGCCCGAGGAGTTCAACGTGCACCTCTTCGAGCAGGCCACCGAGAGCGGGGTCGTCTACGGGTCCAAGGCCGTGGGGGAACCGCCCCTCATGCTGGCCTTCAGCGTGCGCGAGGCGCTGCGGGAGGCGGCGGCCGCCTTCGGCCCCGGCGGCCGGAGCGTCGGGCTCGCCAGCCCGGCCACCCCGGAGGCGGTGTTCTGGGCCGTCCAGGAGGGGCGCCGGGCCCTGACCGCCGACGCGGAGGGAACTCCGGCGCCGGCCACCACGGCGGCGCACTGACGTGGACTGGCTGGACGCGCTGCAGCACCTGCGCGCGGCGGGCGCGCCGGGGGTGCTCGCCACCGTCACGGAGGTGCGCGGGCACGCCCCCCGGGAGGCCGGGGCCAAGATGGTCGTGGCCGAGACCGCCACGTGGGACACCGTGGGCGGGGGCAACCTCGAGGCCACCGTGGTCGAGCGGGCGCGCGTCCTCCTCGCCGGCGGGGCCACGGTCCCGGAGACGCTGACCTTCTCGCTCAACGAGCACGCCGCCGTGGAGCACGGGCGGCAGTGCTGCGGGGGCGTGGTCAGCGTCCTGCTCGAGCCCCAGGGCGCCCGGCCCGCGGTGGCGGTGTTCGGCGTGGGGCACGTGGGGCACGAGCTCGCCCGGGTGCTGTCCCGGCTGCCCCTGCACCTGCACCTGGTGGACAGCCGGGAAGGCCAGCTGGACGCCGCCCGGCTCGCCGACGTCACCGACGGGACCGCACAGGTCCACCTCCACCACAGCCCCGTCCCGGAGCACGTCCTGGCCGGGCTGCCGGCCGGAGCGCACGTGCTGATCATGAGCCACGACCACGCCGAGGACTTCGTGCTGTGCGACGCGGCGCTGCGCCGGGCGGACCTGGGCACCGTGGGCCTGATCGGCTCCCGGGCCAAGTGGGCCCGCTTCCGGCAGCGCCTGCGCGCGGAGGGGCACCCGGAGAGCGCCGTGGACGGCATCACGTGCCCCATCGGGCTCCCCGACATCCCCGGCAAGGCCCCCGCGGTGATCGCCATCAGTGTCGCCGCCGGCCTGCTCCGGGACCTGGCCGGCTCACCGGCGGCAGCGCCCCCGGGCCTCGGCCGCCCGGCCGAGGCGGTCGAGGCGGTGTGAGGCGTGCTTCCCCGGGGCCGCCGCGGCCGGACCGACCCCGTGGCCGGGAGCGGGGCCCTCAGCGCGGCCGACGGAACTGCCGCCGGGGACCGGGCCCGCTCCGTCCTGCGCTCCCACGAGGAGGTCGAGCCGTGCCCGCTGCCGCGCGCCGGGGCAGGAGCCAGCGGGCCAGGACCACGGCTCCCGGCAGGGCGGAGATCAGGGCGAGCAGCCCGTAGCCGAGGGAGATCGCGAATCCCGTCCCGGCGGGCAGGCCGTGGGCCATCGCGGCGAGGGTCGTGATCCCCTCGCGCGGACCCCAGCCGCCCACGCCCACGGGCACCGACATGCCGGCCAGGCCGAGCACCGTGGTCCCCCACAGGTCCGGCAGGGGTGCCTGCGGAGCGGTGCGCAGGGCCGCCAGCAGGAACAGCCCCTGGTAGCAGGCCCAGGCGAGCACCGACAGGGACCACACGGCGGCCCGGTCCCGGACCGGGGACCTGCTCGTGGCGCGCCAGGCGACCGCCCCCACGGCGAGGGCGCCCGCGCCGAAGGCCGCGGCCACCCAGGGCCCGACCGCCAGGGCCGGGACGACGCCGGCCGCAAGGAGCACGGAGGTCCCGGCCAGCCGCTCGCCCACCACGGAGCCCCCTGCCCCGGGCCAGGAGTCGCCGCGCCGGCGCCGGCGCAGGACCCGCACCGCGTCCCCGGTCACGCCGCCGGGCAGCAGCAGGTTGACGAGCCCGGCCGCCCAGCACTCGCCCAGGGCCTCGCGGAGACCGAACCGTGCTCCGCGGCCGCGGGCCACGAGCCGCCACCGCTGGGCCTGGGCCGCCGTGGCCACGAGCCCGGCGAGCAGCGCCAGGACCACGGTGAGGGGGCTGAGCACGCCCACGGCGCTGCGGGCGGAGTCCGTGCCGAGGGTCCGGAAGAGCACCGCCAGCAGGACGAGCCCGGCCACCGCCTGCGCGACCGCCAGCAGGATCCGGCGGAGGGGACCTCGCCCGCGGCGCGGGGGTGCGGTCTCGGCGGGCATGGGCGCAGTCTAGCCACCGCCCGGTGCGGCCCGGATTGACGTGGCGAGCCGTCCCGCCCAGGATGAAGACCCCCACCCGGAAGGCGACCCCATGCCGCTGGACCACTCCACCGCGTCCGTCCCCTCGGCCCGCCGGGACGGCCTCCTGGCCTTCGCGGGACTGGGGGCCGGCCTCGTCGCGCTCGGTGCGGCCTCGCAGGCGCCGGCCGCCGTGCTGGCGGTCTCCGCGCTGCTGGGCCTCGCGGGGCTGGGGGCGGTGGTGCGCAGCACGCTGCGCCGCCGCACCGAGCCCTACGGGCCCGCCGACCGCGTCACGGTGGCGCGCTCCGTGCTGGTCGCCCTGTGCGCGGCACTGCTGCCCGTGGGGCTGACGCCCGTGCTCGCGGGGCAGGCGCAGGGTCCGGCCGGGGCCTGGTGCTGGGCCGTGGTCGCCCTCGCCCTGCCCGCCTGGCTGCTCGACGGCATCGACGGCCGCGTGGCCCGCCGCACCGGCACCGCCACCCGTGCCGGGGCACGGTTCGACCAGGAGGTCGACGCCGCGCTGCTGCTCGTCCTCTCCCTGGCGGTGGCCGCCAGGCTCGGACTGCCCGGGGCGTGGTGGGTGCTGCTGATCGGCGCGCTGCGCTACCTGTTCCTGCTGGGCCTGCGGGCCCGGCCCGCCTGGCGCCGCCCGCTGCCCTACTCGCCCTATCGCCGGGTGGTGGCCGGGATCCAGGGCGGGGTGCTGCTCGGCGCCCTGGTCCCGCTGATCCCCCTGCCGCTCGCCGCCGGGGCCACGGCGGCGGCCCTGGCCCTGCTCCTGGTGTCCTTCGGGCGGGACGTGCTGTGGCTGGAGCGGAGCGCCCGCGGCCTCAGCTGACCGGCGGCAGGGCGAGCACGTCAGCGTGCCCGACCGTGGCCCGCAGCCGTCCCCGGGCACAGTCCACCAGGCGGGTCCGCAGCCAGGCGTGCGCCTCCGCGGTGAGATCGGGCCGGTGCTCCACGGCGGCGTCCGCGCGGTCGCCGAGGAACCGCTCCAGGAGGGGCCGCGCCCACGGCTGGTCGGAGATCCACCAGGGAGTGGGGGTGACGTCCACGACCATGCCGCGCTCCCGCAGGGCCTCCGCGGCCAGCCGCACGGCGTCCGTGCCGGCGAGCTCACCGCGGTGCTGGTGGTCCTCGAAGGCACCCAGCACCGAGGGGTCCAGGTGGTGGGGCGGGTCGATCAGGACCTCGCCGTCGACGGTCAGGGCCAGCAGCGCCGGGACGGCCTCCTCGGCCAGCACCCGGGCCAGCTCCCGCACCTGCTCCCGGGTCAGCAGGTCGAGCAGGGCGGAGCACGTCACGAGCCGCCGGGCCGCCGGGTGCTCCGAGAGCACCCGGCCGAGCTCCTCGATCCCGGCGAGCACGGGCACGACGTCGGCCCCCTCCGCCCGGGCGGCGGACACGGCCTGCTCGAGCAGCTCGCGGTCGTGGTCGAGCAGGACCCAGCGCTGGGGGCCGGGGAGATGGCGGGCCAGCCACGCCCGGTTCGCGCCCGTCCCGGCGCCGAGGTCCACGACCACGACGGGCTCGGCGCCCGCGGCACCGGGGTCGTCGCCCGGCGGCAGCTCCTCCCAGTGCCGGACGAGACGGGCGATCAGCGGCAGGGAGTCCTCGCGGGCCGCGGCGTCGGCGGGCTCGCGCAGGGCCAGCCAGTCGCCGGCGACGGGCCGGTGGGGTGCGGAGTGGTTCGTCATGACGGTCTCCTGGTTCGGTGGGTGGCGGTGACGGGGTCGACGGCGGTGACAGGGTCGGGGTCGAGCGCGGTGACGGGGTCGGGGTCGGGGTCGTGCTCGGCGGCGTCCGGCCGGCCGAGGGGCCGCCCGATCGCCGTGAGGACGTCGCGGGCGGTGTCCTCCCAGCCGCGCAGGCGCTCGCGACGGGCCAGCGCAGCGGTCCGCCACTGCTCGCGCACGGCGGGGTCGGTCAGCCAGGCGCGGAGCGCCCCGGTCCAGGCGGACGGGTCGTCCGGGGGGAGGGCGGCACCGGGTCGGGGCGCCGCGGTGGGGGCCGGCCCGCCGTCGAGCGCCTCGACGGCGCCGGTGCCGGCCCCCACCACCGCGGGCACGCCGTGGCCGAGGGCCTCGGTGACGACCATGCCGTAGGTCTCGGCGCTCGAGGGCAGCAGCAGCAGGTCCGCGCCGGTCCACAGCCGCTCCAGCGCAGGGCCGTGCAGGGGGCCGTGCAGGCGCACCCGGGAGGCGTCCGGGAGCTCGCGCACGGCGGCCCGGAGCCGCTGCCCGTAGGCGGGACCGCCCGCGGGACCGACGAGCTCGAGGGTCCAGGGCAGCCCGCTGAGCGGGGCGAGGGCCTGCAGCAGGAGCAGCTGGTTCTTGCGGGGGGTCAGGGACGCGACGCAGACCAGGCGCGGCACGGCCGACCCGGCCGACACCGGCCCGCGGGGCGCTCCCGGTTCGGCCACCGCCACGTCCGTGGTGCCGTAGCGGCGGGACAGGTCGCGGGCCGCCCAGGTGCTCGTGGTCAGCACCCCGGTGGCGGCCGCGAGCGCGGCGGCCTCGGCCCGGGCGAGCCGGGCGGCCGCCCCCGGGGCCAGACCGGTCTCGGCCGGCAGCGGCAGGTGCACGAGCAGGTGCACCGGCACGCCGCGGCGCACGGCGTCGCCCACGACCCCGGGGGCCGCGCAGCCGACGAGGCCGTCGAGCACGACCGTGCGCCCGGGAGCGGGCTCGCCCAGGGCGGTGCGCAGCCGGGTCCGGGCGCCGGCGTCGGCTGCGGGCCAGTCCCCGGCCACCGGCACGAGCCGGGCCGGGCGGCCGAGCCCGCCCAGCGCCGCCACGAGCCGGCGGTCGTAGAGCGAGCCGCCGGTGGGCCGCCCGCCGTCGTCGGGCACCACCACGTCGACCACCGCGGAGCCCGTGCTCACCGGGAGGTGGGCCCGCCGCGCTCGGTCAGCACGGGCAGCTCGAGGGTGTAGGAGGCCCAGGCGTCGGGGTTCTCCCGCAGGGTGACGGTCAGCCGGTCGAGCCCCGCGATCCCGGCCGCCCCGGCGGCGAGCCGCTCGGCGATGTACTGGGCGAGGACCTCCGTGGTGGACAGCCGGCCCGTGAAGTCCGGGTGGTCGTCGAGGTTGCGGTAGCGCAGCCCGTCGAGCACGCCCGAGAGCAGCTGGGAGGCCACGCCGATGTCCAGGACCACGCCGTGCTCGTCCAGCACGGGCCGGGCCCAGGTGGTCTCCACGGTGAAGGTGGCCCCGTGCAGGTTCTGGGCCGGGCCGAAGAAGGGGTCCGGGAGGCTGTGGGCGATCATGATGTGGTCTCGGACGGTCAGGGTGAACACGGTGCTCCTCGGATCGGGCGGTCGGTGGTCAGTCGTAGCGCACCACGTGGCACAGCGCCTCGGGGGCGTCCCCGGCGAGCCGCGCCATCGTCGCGGGCAGCTCCTCGAAGGGCGAGCTCCCGGTGAGCAGGGCGTCGAAGCGGGGGTCGCGCAGGGCGTCCAGGGCGGCGGCGCGCCGGTCGGCGGGAGTGCGGCGGGCCCGGCGGGCAGGGGCGACGACCCCCACCTGGCTGGCGCGGATCTGCAGCCGGCGGGCGTGGAAGTCCGCGCCCAGGGGCACCGCGGGGTCCTCGTCGCCGTACCAGGACATCTCGATCAGCTCGCCCTCGTCGCCGAGCAGCTCGAGCCCCCGGGCCAGTCCTGCGGCGGTGGAGGAGGCGTGCACGACGACGTCGCACTCCCCCGCCGCGTCCTCCGGGCGCACGTGCTCCACGCCGAGCGCGCGGGCGAGCCCGGCCCGGGACGGCTGCGGGTCCACCAGCTGGAGCCGGGCGAGCGGGAACCGGGCCAGCAGCGCGGCCGTGCAGGCCCCGATCATCCCCGCGCCGACCACGGCCACGCGGTCCCCGAAGCGCGGCGCCGCCTCCCACAGCGCGTTGACGGCGGTCTCCACCGGTCCGGCGAGCACCGCACGGTCGGAGGGCACGCCGTCGGGCACGGGGGTCACGTCCGCGGCGGGGACCACGTAGCGATCCTGGTGGGGGTGCAGCGCGAACACGCGCCGGCCCACGAGCGGCTGCGGGCCCTGCTCCACGACGCCGACCGACAGGTACCCGTACTTCACCGGGCCGGGGAACGTCCCCTCCTGGAAGGGGGCCCGCATGCGCTCGTGCACGCGGGCCGGGACGAGGCCGCGGTGGACGAGCCGCTCCGTGCCGCGGCTGATCCCGGAGCGCAGCGCCCGCACCAGGACCTCGTCCGGGCCCGGCGCGGGCAGCGGCGCGGTGCGCAGCTCGCCCCGGCCGGGCTCCACGGTCCAGTAGGCGCGGTTGGTCCTGGGCTGCTGAGCGGCGTCGGTCATGCTCCCATTGTGGCGCGCGGCGGGCTCCGCGCCACCGAGCGACCGGGGTCCGCTCGAGTGACCGCCTTTTTCCGTGCTCGCTCGGGGCCCGTGCTCGCTCGGGCCCGTGGTCGCTCGGGCCCGTGGTCGCTCGGTGACGCGCGGTCAGTCGGCGCCGGGGTCCTCGTGCAGCTCTGCGAGCGCCCGGCGCAGCTCGGCATAGCGCCGTGCGCCGAGCCGTCGGCGCCACTGCGCCTCCACCTCGGCGACCACGGCGGCCGCCGCGGCCTGGGCCGCCCGGCCGCGGGCGGCGATCGTCACGACGCGGGCCCGGGCGTCGGCCGGATCGGGGCGGCGCTCCACGTAGCCCTCCTGCTCGAGGGCCTGGACGAGCACGCTGGCGGTCTGCTTGGTCACACGGGCCTGCTCGGCCAGCCGGGCCAGCCGGGAGCCCTGGGGGTCGATGCGCTGGAAGATCCGGGCCTGGGCGTAGGTGAGGTCCTCGAACCCGCCGGCGTGCAGGGCCTCCATCACCCGGATCTCCATGTCCCGGTACGGGTAGTACAGCAGCAGCCCCGTGTTCGTGCCCGTGTCCTCGTGCATGCCCACCCCTTGACGGCGCGGCCGTCAGCGCCGGAAAATTTAGTCAGGAAAACTGACTTCTGGGGGAGATTACCATGGACCGCGACGCCGTCTGGGACGCCGTCCACCGCGAGCGCTCCGCACTGGCGGACCTGCTCGAGACGCTGAGCCCGCAGGAGTGGGACCACCCCACGCTCTGCCCGGGCTGGGCCGTGCGGGACGTCGCCGCCCACGTCATCTCCTCGGCGCAGTACGGTCCCGCCGACCTCGTGCGGGCGCTGTGGCGCGGGCGCGGCGACTTCGACCGGGCGATGCGCCTGGACGCCCGGGACCGCGGCCGGCGGCCCGCCGCGGAGATCGTGGCCGACTACCGGCGGCTGGACGGGTCGAGGCGTCACCCACCGGGCACGAGCGTCCGGGAACCGCTGCTGGACGTGCTGGTGCACACCCAGGACATCGTCCTGCCCCTGGGGCGCCGGCACGCCATGCCGCCCGAGGCGGCCCGGGCGGCCGCGGAGCGGGTGTGGTCGATGCCGTTCCCGTTCCGGGCCCGCCGGAGGCTGCGCGGGCTGACGATGGTGGCCACCGACGTCGCCTGGCGCGCGGGCGAGGGCCCGGAGGTCCGGGGGAGCATGGAGGCGCTCCTGCTGCTGCTGACCGGCCGCACCGCCGCCCTCGACCGGCTGGAGGGCCCGGGCCTGCCGCTCCTCGCAGCGACCCCGGGAGCGGCCCCGGGAGCGGCCCGGGACGCTTGACACCCCGCCGCGGCGGCGGGGACGCTGGAACAGGCGGCGTCCGCCGTCGCCTCCCCCGTTCCCGAGGTGACCCATGGTCCAGCGCATCCTCTTCCTGCACGGTGCCGGCTCCCAGCCCGCCCCCGGCGGCAATCCGCTCCTCGAGGCGGTGCGCAGGCAGTGGCCCGAGGCCGACGTCGTCGCTCCCGACCTGCCCCGCCCCGAGGACCCCGACCCCGAGCTGTGGCAGGAGGCGATCGGGCGGGCCGTGCGGGCCATCCCGGACGAGCCGTGGGCGATCGTGGGCCACTCCCTCGGCGGGTCCGAGGTCCTGCGCTTCCTCTGCCACCGCGTCCCCACGCTGCTGCAGCGGGTCGTGACCGTGGCCGCCCCCTTCTGGGACGCGGAGGACCCCGACTGGAGCGCCCCCGGCTTCCCGCTGCCGCCCACCGTGGGCCGCCGGCTCGCGGACCTGGAGATCGTGGTGGTCCACGCCGAGGACGACGACGTGGTCCCGCCCGTCCACGCGCGCCGCCTCGCCGAGCACCTGCCCTCGGCAAGACTCGTGCTGCTCCCCGCCGGCGGGCACCTGCCCACGTCCTGGACGGAGCAGGACCTCCTGCCCTGACCTGAGCCGGTCCAGGTCCCCGCCGAACGAACCCTCCGGTCCCCGCCGGACGCAGGCGCGGGAGGCCGCCGACGGGCACCCGCACCACCCGCGGGTCAGGCTGCCGCGTGGGGCGCGCCCATGCCGCGGTCCACCTGGTGGGGTCCCGCCGCCGAGGGCCGGACGTCGAAGTCGAAGATCGCGGTGGGGATGTACACGGTCGCGCACGAGTTGGGGATGTCCACCACCCCGGAGAAGCGGCCCTCGATCGGCGCGGCGCCTAGCAGCAGGTACGCCTGCTCCGGGGAGTACCCGAACTTCGTGAGGTAGTCGACCGCGTGCAGGCAGGCCCGCTGGTAGGACAGCTGCGCGTCGAGGTAGCGCTGCTCGCCGTCGAGGGTCACCGACGTGCCGGAGAAGGAGATCCACTCGCTGTACTGCGGGTCCGTGTTGCCCGGCAGGAAGATCGCGTTCTCCGAGACCCCGTAGGTCTCCATCCCGCCCTTGATGACGTCCACGTGGAAGTCGATGAACCCGCCCATCTCGATGGCGCCGCAGAAGGTGATCTCACCGTCGCCCTGGGAGAAGTGCAGGTCCCCCACCGAGAAGTTCGCGCCGTCCACGAACACGGGGTAGAACACGCGTGTGCCCTTGGTGAGGTTCTTGATGTCCTGGTTGCCGCCGTTCTCCCTCGGCGGGGCGGTGCGGGCGGCCTCTCCTGCCACCCGGTCGACGTCGGAGTCCGGGACCCCGCCCAGCAGTGCGTCCTGCGGCTCCGGGGGCAGCGCGAGGGGCGGGACCCGGTCCGGATCGGTCGCGATGAGCGCGCCCTCGCGCTCGTTCCACCGTGCCAGCAGCTGCGCGGAGGGCGCGGTCCCCATCAGGCCGGGGTGGACGATGCCCGTGAAGGACACCTCCGGGACGTGCCGGGAGGTGGCCGTCTGACCGCGGAAGTCCCAGATCGCCTTGTAGGCGTCCGGGAACCGGTCGGTGAGGAAGCCGCCCCCATTGGTCCTGGCGAAGATCCCGGTGTAGCCCCAGCCCTGTCCGGCCAGCGGCCCGGAGTCCTCCTGCGGGATCGGCCCGACGTCGAGGATGTCGACGACGAGCAGGTCGCCGGGCCGGGCCCCCTCCACCGCGAACGGGCCGGAGAGCTTGTGCACGGTCCGCAGCGGAGCGTTGAGGACGTCCTCCGCCGAGTCGTCGTTGACGATCGCGCCGTCGAACCACTCCCGGCAGTGCACCCGGAAGGTGTCCCCGGGCCGCACGGTCGCCACCGGAGGGATCTCGGGATGCCAGCGGTTGTGCCCGACGAGCTGCTGGTCCTCGAAGGACCGCGAGGAGTCGAGGGGAAAGATGAGCTCCGGCATGACGTGCCTCCTGGCGTGCGTGGCGGACGGTGCGGTGCCCCCTCAGGGGCGGGGAAGTCTGCGGTGGAGGGGGTTCGTGCTGTGCCGGGCGGGCCGCCGGGGCCCGGACGGCAGGGCGGCGACGACGTCCGGTTCGCCCGCGGTGGCCTCGGTGCGCTCGATGAGCCGTGCCTCGGGGGACCCGGCCCGGGAGAGCCCGGGCGCGCCCGGCAGCCGGCGCGCCGCGGTCCCGCACTCGGGACAGGACGCCTCGCGCCCGGCCGCGCCCATCCCCAGCAGGAGCTCGAACACCCCGCACGCGGGGCAGCGGTACTCGTAGAGCGGCATGCGCGTCACCTCTCGGCGCCGGGACCGGATGTCCCCGACCGTAGCGCTCGGCCCCGGTCCCGCGGAAGGGCGCGGACCGAGTGGCCGCGGAAGATGACGCGGCCGCGCCCGGGCCCGCCGGAGGGGCAGCGGCGGCTCAGCGGCGGCTCGGTGCGACGTTGAGGTTGAGCCGGAACAGGTTGCCCGGGTCGTAGCGGTCCTTGAGCCGGACCAGCCGCTGCAGCTTCTCCCGCCCGTACACCTGACGCACGGCCCGGTCCGCGTTCCCCGGCACCGCGGAGTCGGGACCGAGGAGGTTGAGGTACTGGCCGTGCTCGGCGAACGGCTGCAGCTCCGCGTGGACCCTCCGGGTGAACGCGGTGAGATCCTCGTCCTCCGCGGGGTCCTGCCGAACGCCGTGGGACGTCACCCAGTACGGCGCGGAGCGGTTGGGGAAGGCGGTGGCCTCCTCGGCGACCCGCCCGAACGCGCCTCCCAGGCGGTGGAGGTCGAGGCCGGCGCCCCGGTCGGCGATCCCGGACGCCAGGCGGACGACGACGTCGATGACCTCGTCGTCCAGCCGGCCGAGGGGCAGGTTCTGCCAGCGCCCGCGCGAGCCCTTCGGGAAGGCCCCGTCCCGGGCGCTCTGCCAGTCGAGCCACGGCACCGCCGCCACGTCCTCCGCATCGGGCGGGGCGTCGACCCGCAGCTCGTCGACCAGGGCGCGGCCTGCGACGTGGTCCTCCACGACCCAGCAGAACCGCACCGCCATCGCCGGCTCGTCGCCGGCCGCGTCCCCCGGTGGCCCGAGCCCGAAGGTGACGATCGGGTTCAGCTCGTCGGGCAGGTCGTGCGCCCACCGGGCGAAGGCCCGCAGGGCGCCCGTCCAGTGCGGCCGGCGGTAGCGGAGGCTGCCCGCGAGCACGAGGGCCGGCATCCTGCGGGCGCCGAAGGTGAAGGAGGACACCACCCCGAAGTTGCCCCCTCCCCCGCGCAGCCCCCAGAACAGCTCGGGGTTCTCCTCCTCGCTGGCGTGCAGGTGGTCCCCCGTGGCGGTCACGACGTCCGCGGAGTCGAGGTTGTCGAGGGTCAGCCCGTTGCTGCGGGTCAACCAGCCCATGCCCCCGCCGAGAGCGAGGCCCGAGACCCCCGCCGTGCTGACCGCCCCCAGCGGGACGGCGAGCCCGTGGACCGTGGTGGCCCGGTCCAGAGCGCCGATGGTGGTGCCCGGCTCCACGCTCACGAGCTGGTTCGCCGGGTCGACGACGATCTGCCGCAGCCGCCCGAGGTCCAGCAGCAGGCAGTCCTCCATAGCGCCGGAGCCGGCCACCCCGTGCCCCCCGCCGCGGACCGCCAGGGGCAGGCGCATGCGCTGCGCGGCGGCCACCGCGAGATCGATGTCCTGCACGGAGCCGGCCCGCACGACCGCTCGGGGGCGGACGTCCAGCAGGCTGTTCCAGAACCGCCGGGCGCGGTCGTAGTCGGGGTCCCCGGGTGCGACCAACCGACCCGTCAGCCGTTCCGCCAGCTCCCGGAGCGCCCGGGCCGTCGTGTCCTCCGGGACCCTCCGGTGCGTGGTGCTCATCGCCATCACCCCCGCGCGGAAATGCGAACACCGGCGGCAGAATTCTAGTGCGCCCCGGGGCCGTCCGGGCCGGGGGCCGCGTCACTGCTGGATAACTCCGGGCCGCTCCCGGGAACGCGCACGGACCCGGCTCCCGGTCAGGGGGCCGGGACCTCCGCACCGGTGTCGCCGACCGGCGCCGCCGGACCGGCGGCGGCAGGACCGGGCGCGCCCGTCTCCTCGACGGGCACGACACCATCGCCGACCCCGGGCGCGGCCGCGCGTCGGGCGGGTCGCATGCGGTCGTCGTCCTCGTCGTTGGGCAGTCCGTCCCCGTCCATGTCCGGATCGGCCTCGTTGCGCAGGCCGTCGCCGTCCAGGTCGGGGTCCTTCTCGTTGTCGATGCCGTCGCCGTCCAGGTCCGTGTCCTCGTGGTTGAAGATGTCCGTGCGGTCGGAGTGGAAGTCGCCGTCGAGGTTGTCGTCGTCGACGTCCGGAATCCCGTCCTTGTCGGTGTCCCGCACTGTGTCCGCCACGACGGGAGCGACTCCGGGTTCAGGGGTCGGCGAGATCCCCCCGGGAGCGGTCGGTGTCGGGGTCGGAGTCGGGGTCGGGGCCGGCGCCGCTTCCGGAGGCCCCAACGGCTTCGTGCCGGGCTCCGGGGCAGGTTGGAGCTCGGGCGCCGGCGGCGTGGTCGGTGAGGAAACAGGCGGCAACGGCTGCTCTGTGCCCGTCAGCGGCTCCGTACCCCTGGGCGGCGCCGGTGGGGTGGAGGGCACTGTCGCCGGGCCGTCGTCGGGCTGCTCCGGCGCGGGAGCAGGCGGTGGCGGCGCCGTGGCCTTCGTCGACTCGGCGGCCTTGTCGGCAGCGGCCTTGTCGGCGGCGGCCTTCCGCGCCGCGGCACGCTTCTCGGCGGCCGCCTTCTGCTGCGCGGTCTTCTGCTCGGCCGCCTTCTTCTCGGCGGCCTTCTTCTCGGCGGCCTTCTTCTGGGCAGCCTTCTTCTGGGCAGCTTTCTGCTTTGCGGCGACCTTATCGGCGGCCGCCTTCCGGTCCGCGGCGGCCCGCTCCTCGTCGGTCTGCGGGACGGGGACCTCCAGGGAGTACTTGCTGCGGGACGCGGGGATCACGCGCATGCCGTCGACCCAGTCGAAGGACTGCGGGTCCACGGCCTGTCCGTCCACCCAGGTCTCGAAGTGCAGGTGCGGGCCGGTGACGCGGATGCCCGTGGCCCCGACCGCGCCCAGCTGCTCGGAGGCGGCCAGCCGGTCCCCGACCCGCACCCGGACGTCCTCGAGGTGGTTGTAGGTGGTCTTCAGCCCGTCCGCGTGGGTGACCTCCACGCGGTTGCCGCCCCACACGTCCCAGAACACTGCCGTCACCTCCCCGTCCAGGGCCGCCACGACCGGCAGACCCGCCGGGGCGGAGACGTCGGTGCCGTTGTGGAACTCCCGCCCGCCGCGGTCGGGGGCGATCCGCCAGCCGAACTGCCCACCGGGCAGCACGGCCCCCGGGGACGTGGGGGCGATGAGCGTGTTGACGGGCAGCTCCCCCTGGTAGAGCCGCGGCGGCTGCCGTCCCGGACGCACGGTGGAGACCCCGTCGCGGCCGCCCTCGCCGCGGCCCGCCCCCTCCCGCCACGATCCCTCGCCGGCGCCGCCGTCCCGGACCGGGGAGACCGAACGGACCTCCCGCAGCGGCCCGGCCGGCTGCGGCCGGCCGGGCGCGGCGGCCATCAGGCTCCACCGGCTCTCGGTCCGCTCCACCTGTTCCGCGGCCTCCGAGGGCGTGCCGAAGGCCGAGCCGCGCGCCGGGCCGGCGTCCGGGGCGATGCCGGAGCTGACCGCCACACTGACGGCGACCAGCGCCGAGAACGCGGTCAGGGCGGTGACCGGCGAGGCGGCGCGCCGGCGCAGGCCGGCGGTGGACGGACGGTGAGAGGAGTTGCGGGGCATGACGGTGTTTCCCCCAGGGAGTCGCCGACGGCGACGGCAGGAACGGAGCGGCGGAACGAGGTGCTGGGACCCAGCGTGCTCAGCTTAAGCGAACGGACGGTGACCACCGAGGAAAGGGCCGTCCCCACATCGGCGCCTTGTCACACAACGTCTCGATGCAAAGACAACCGCTTGGACCGGCGGCGCCGGGCCGCACGGGCTCCTGGCAGCCGTCAGTACGGCCCCGACCACCCGCCGTCGACCAGGCCCCGGACGTAGGCGGCCTGGCCGAGGTGCTGGGCGGCGTCGTCGACCGTGCTGACCAGGCGCACGCCCCGGGTGACGGGCGGGTCCCAGGACCGGTCCACGACCTCGTCGAGCTGCGCGTCCGTGAGGCCGCGCACGTAGTCCACGGTGCGCTCGACGACCGCGTCGAGATAGCCCTGGAGCAGCTCCGCGGACGGCACCCGGACCCGCGCCACGTCCTCCGGCCGGTGCCCGAAGCCCATCGAGGAGTCGGGCAGACGGAGGCCGAACCGTTCGTTCCAGCCCTGATCCGTCCACACCTCCTCGGTGCCGGCCAGACGGGCCACCTGCGCGTCCTGCTGCCGGGCCGCGTGCCAGACCAGCCACGCCACGGAGTTGGAGGTCCCGCCGGGCATGGTGTGCAGCACGCCGAGGGGGATGCCCTCGAGCACCTGCCGCGCCACCTGGGACGGGCGGCGGGCGGCGTCCTCGAACAGCTGCTGCGGCGTCATCGCGATCGCTCCTTCCGGCCCGGGCCGGGACGGGCCCTGTGTGCCGAGCCTACGTCCGCGGCGGCCGCGGCACGCCCGGGGGTCACGGCGGCCGCCGCAACAAAGCGGTGACTTCCCAGGTCGGGGCACGGGCCGGAGTCCACGGTCCTACCCTGGAGGCCGGACGTCCCCGAGCCGGAGGCGGATCATCCGATGACAGCACCACGCACAGCGCAGACGATCACCCGCCCGTTCCTGGGGACCGGACCGGCGGTCCGGGCCGTGGCGGGGTCCGTGTCCTCCACGGCCGCCCTGCTCGCGGAGCGGCGCCTGCACCAGCCGGCCGGCCACCGGGGAGCGCGCCTGGACTTCGCCGACGGGACGGGCTCCCGGGTCTACCGCGAGACCACGGTGGACGGCGAGGACCCGCGTGAGCCCGCCGTGCTCGTCGTCGTCTTCCGGCTGCGCGCGGTGCGGGGCCGGGGGCACACCCTGTTCCGGTGGGAGAGCGAGCTCAACACCCCGCTGTTCGCGGGCTTCCCGGGGTTCGTCTCCAAGCTCTGGCTGGCCCACGACGACCGGGGCCGCTACCGCGGCGTCTACGAGTGGGACGGCCCGGAGCGCGCCCGCGCCTACGTGCAGGCCCTCGGGTGGGTGCTCTCCCTGGTCGGCGAGCCGGCGTCGGTGCAGGCGGTGGTCTTCCCCGGGCTGCACCGCGACGAGGTGCTCCAGGAGCCGGAGCTGGTGGCGGGCCACGGCGCCCCCGCGTGGAGCGTGCTCACCGCGGTGGACCCGCCCCCGGGGCCATGACCCCGGGGGCCGGGGCGGAGGCCCCCACCGACGTGCTCGTGGTCGGGGCGGGCACGAGCGGCCTGGCCCTGGCCCTGCAGGCCCACGACTGCGGGGCACGGGTGCGGGTGGTCGAGCGCCGGACCGAGGAGTTCCGCCCGTCCCGGGCCCTGATCCTGCACCCGCGGACCCTCGAGGGGCTGCGCCCGCTCGGGGTCGCCGACGAGCTGCTCAGCCGCGCCGACACCGCCCCGGTGGTGGACCTGCACCTGGGTCCACGGGTGGTCACGGCCCGGCTCGACGACGTCACGCTGCCGGGCACCGCGTTCCCGCACCCCGTGCTGGCCCGCCAGGCCGAGGTGGAGGCCGTGCTGCGGGCGGCCCTGGCCCGGCGGGGCGTGACCGTGGAGCGGGGCACCGAGTTCGTGGGCCGCAGCGGGGAGCGGGCCGTGCTGCACCGCGACGGAGCGCTCGAGGAGGCGTCCTTCCGCTGGCTGGCCGGGTGCGACGGGCCGGGCAGCACCGTGCGCGCCGCCGCCGGGGTGACCTGGCGCGGCCGGCCGTACCGGCAGGAGATCCTGCTGGCCGACCTCGAGCTGGAGGGCCTGCTCCCGGGGCGGGCCCACGTGGCGGCCGCGGCGGGAGGACTGGTGTTCCTCTTCGCGATCGGCGAGCGGGCGCCGTGGCGGCTGCTGGCGACCACCCGCTCCTCGCCCTCCGGGGCGCCGTTCGGCCAGCCGGGCCCGCCCGTTCCCGAGGAGGAGCTGCAGGCCGTGCTCGACGCCTCGGGGCTGCCCGTCCGCATGCTCCGGGCGGCCTGGTCCTCCCGCGTCCGGCTCCAGCACCGCCTCGCCGGGCGCTTCCGGGAGGGCGACGTGTTCCTGGTGGGGGACGCCGCGCACGCCCACTCCCCCGCCGGCGGGCAGGGCATGAACACCGGCATCCTCGACGCGCTCAACCTCGGCTGGAAGCTGGCCTGTGCCGTGCCCCCGGTTCCCGGGGGCCCGGCGCAGGAGGTTCTGCTGGACACCTACGAGCAGGAGCGCCGCCCCGCGGGCCGGCTGGTGCTGGCCCTGACGCACGTCCTGTTCTGGGGTGAGGCGGGCACCGGTCCCCTTCCCCGCGCCCTGCGCGGCCGTGTCGCCCCGCTGGCCGCTCCGGCCGCGCCGGCGCTGCTGGGGCGGCACCGGCTGACGGCGGCGGGGATGGGCGTGCTCGCCCAGTTCCACGTCCGGTACCGGGGCAGTCCGCTCTCCGTGACGTCGGGGCGGGTGCACGGCACGCCGCGGCCCGGGGACCGCCTCCCGGACGCGCTGGTGCGCTGCGGCGGCCGGGCCGTGCGGCTGCACGGGCTCACGGCGGCACCGGGCTTCCACGTCCTGCTGGAGCGCTCGGCCCCGGGGCTGGACGCCGCGGCCCTCGGCGCGGGGCCCGGCACGCCGGGGCCGCGGGTGCACGTCCACCGGCTCGAGGACCGCCCGGGCGAGGGCGGCACGGTGGTGCGCCCCGACGGTCACGTGGGGCTGCGGGCCGGTCGGGTCGACGCCGAGCTGCTCAGCGCGTGGCTGGCCGCAGCACGCGGGCGACCGTGAGCCCGGCCAGGGCGACCAGCACGGTCATGACGACGGCCGTCCAGTGCATGCCCGCGGTGAACGCACCGAAGGCGGCGTCCCGCACGGCCGGGCCCAGCGCCCCGGCGCCTTCGGCGATCTCGACGGCACCGCCGAGGGTCTCGTGCGCGGCGGCGGACGGGCCGGTGGCCAGGGCGGCCGGCAGGTCGAGGTGGCTCTGGTAGAAGGCGGTCAGCAGGCCGCCGAGCACCGCCGTGCCCAGCACCGCGCCGACCTCGTAGCCGGTCTCGGAGATCGCCGAGGCCGCGCCGGCCTTGTGCGGCGGAGCGGCCGTGAGCACGAGGTCGTTGGACAGCGTCTCGGCGAAGCCGATCCCGGTGCCGACCAGGCAGAAGGCGGCCAGGGCCACCAGGGGCCCGGCCGGGGCGGACAGGTCCGCCAGGGCGACCACGAGGAAGCCGGCCGCGGACACCAGCATGCCCGTGGTGATCACGGTGCGCGCCGAGAAGCGGCGCACCGCCCGCACGGCCAGGAAGCCGGCGAGGACGGTCAGGGCCAGGCCGGGCACCATGGTCAGACCCGCGGCCATCGGGTCGAGGCCGACCACGAGCTGCAGGTACTGGGTGAGCATGAACAGGAACCCGTAGAGGCCCACGTTGCCCAGCACGTTGACGGTCACCCCGCCCGTGAACTCCGGGGACCGGAACAGTCCCAGGTCCAGCACCGGGTGCTCCAGGGTCGCCTGGCGGCGGACGAAGAGCAGGCCCGCGAGCACGCCGAAGGCCGCGCTGAGCAGACCGTGGAAGAGCTCGCCGGAGGCGGTGGCCGCCTTGATGCCGTAGACCACCGGGGTCAGCGCCAGCATGGCGAGGAGCACGGAGGGCACGTCCACCGGCCCCGGGCGCGGGTCACGGGACTCCGGGACCAGCAGCGGCCCCAGCACCAGCAGCGGGACCAGCACCGGCACGGACATCAGGAACACCGAGCCCCACCAGAAGTGGTTGAGCAGGAAGCCGCCGACGACCGGGCCCAGCGCCGCGCCCCCGCTGAACCCGCCGGCCCACACCGCGATGGCGATCCGCCGCTGGGCGGGGTCCAGGAAGATGTTGCGCAGCAGCGACAGGGTGGCGGGCATGAGCATGGCGCCGAAGAGGCCCATGGCGGCCCGCCCCGCGACGAGCGCCTCGGCGGTGGGGGCGAAGGCCGAGGCCGCGGAGACGGCGGCGAACCCGGTGCCGCCGATCAGCAGCAGCCGGCGCCGGCCGATCCGGTCCCCCAGCGTGCCCATGGGCACGAGCAGGCCCGCGAGGACGAGGGGATAGACGTCCACGATCCACAGCAGCTGCTCGCCGGTGGGACGCAGGGCCTGGGAGATGGTGGGCAGGGCGAAGCTCAGCGCGGTGTTGTCCACCGACACGAGCAGGACAGGCATCATCAGGACCGCGAGCGCGGCCCATTCGCGCGGGCCGGCCGTGGGGCGGGGCGTCAGCAGAGTGGTCATGGTTCACCTCCGGGGGTCGGATCGGGTCGTACAGCTCCGTAACTGTACCGTCTAGACGGTACAGTTATTGAGGGGCTGGCACAATGGGCGGCACATCCGATCCAGGGAGGTCTTCCTCACATGCCGCGCCCACCTGCGGCCCGGGACAAGCTCCTGGCCGCCTTCGAGCAGCTCGTCCTCGCCGAGGGCGAGCGCGCCGCGACCCTCGACGCCGTCGCCGGCGCCGCGGGGGTGTCCAAGGGCGGGCTGCTGTACCACTTCCCGCACCGCCGGGCCCTCGTGGACGCGACGCTGCAGCGGCTGGAGGAGCTGCTTCAGCTGGACCTCGAGGCGATGGCCGCGGCCCCGGAGGGCGCCGCGCGGTACTTCCTCGTCACGTCGCTGTTCGAGGACAGCCAGCTCGACCGGGCCCTCGTCGTGGCCTCCCGGCTGGCCCAGTCGGGGGACGAGAACGCCCGGGCGAGCCTGCAGCGGCTCGGGGAGGCGTGGTACGCGCTGGTCCTCGCCGACGTGGGTGACCCCGTGGTCGCCACCGCCGTGCAGCAGATGGGCGACGGGCTCTACCACAACGCCTCGATCGGGCTCCTCCCGGACGGCAGCGCGCAGCGGCACACGATACTGGAGAACCTCCTGGCCGTGGTGGACCGGCTCAGTCCGCGTTCCTGAGGCCCGCGGCGCGGGCGGCACCGGCGGCCGTGCGCAGGGCCACCAGGATCCGCCGGTGCGTCTCGGCCCGGCGGTGCCCGTTGCGCGGCGACGGGTGCGGGACGCCGAGCACCGGCAACAGCCGCTGCGGTTCCGCCACGGTGAGCAGCCGCATCATCCCGGTCAGCGCCGGGGCGCCGAAGGTCACGACGACGCGCAGCTCGGGCAGGGCCGCGAGCAGCTCCCGGAGGGCGGGCTCCGCCTCCGCGAGGTCGTCGGTGCGCGGCGGCCGGTGCCGGCCCGCCTCGTCGTGCAGCGCCCAGGGCACCACGTTCCAGCGGAGGTAGTCACCGCGCACCAGCCCGGACTCCTCGCGCAGGGTCTTGAACAGCCGGGCGGTGGGGCCGGGGTTGTCCTCCGAGCTGAAGCCCAGGTCCCCGGCCGCCACGGTGGCCGGGCCGGGTGCCTCCATGAGCGCGAGCACGCGGGTGCCGGTGCCGCCGCCGTCGGGGTCGACCCACGGCACGAACCGGCCGCCCGCCCGCCAGCTCCGGACCAGCGTGTTGAGCGGGGCCACGTGGGGCTCGTCCACGCGGGCACGCCGGTCCTCCCCCGCGCTCAACCGTTCTGGGCCCCGCCCCGTGCCCTCGCCCGGAGGCGGGGGTGGGGGCGGACGTGCTCCGGGCGCAGGCCCAGGCCGATGAACCGCCCGGCCAGGTGCGGCAGGACGGGCAGCGCCCGCACCAGGCCCACCGGCAGCGGCGGCTTCGGGGGGCCTCCCCCGGGCCGGGGCACGAGCCGGCGGGCCAGCACGAGCTGGAACAGCTGGGTCACCCGGGCCGGCCACGCGCGCCGTCGCTGCACGCGCGCCAGGTCCCGGGTCCGCACTCCCCCGTCCCGCAGCCGCGGTCCGAGGAGGTTGGCCGCGGCGACCGCGTCCTGGATCGCCAGGTTCACGCCGACCCCGCCGGCGGGGGACATCGCATGGGCGGCGTCGCCGAGGAACAGGATCCCGGGGCGCCACCAGCGGCGCAGCCGGTCCACCCGGACCCGCAGCAGCCGCACCTGGTCCCAGCTCTCGAGCAAGGCGAGGCCCTCCGCCAGCGCCGGGGCGATCCCGCGCACGCGCTCGCGCAGGGCCTCGATGCCCTGCTGCCGCAGCGCGTCGTGCTGGCCGGCCGGGATGATCAGGGCCGCCTGCCAGTACTCCCCCCGGTTCAGGGCGACCACGGCGCCGTCCCCGGCGTTGAACAGCGGCGCCTCCCGGCCCGGGACCCGGGGCACCCGGAACCACAGGACGTCCATCCGCGAGGGCGAGGCGACCGGCCGCAGCCCGGCGGCCTCGCGCAGCACGGAGTCCCGCCCGTCCGTGGCCAGGACCAGCTCGGCGCGCACGTGCACGGGCGCCCCGGCGCGGTTGCGGGCGGTGACGCCGACGCAGTGCCCGTCCTCGACGAGCAGGCCGTCGGCGGGCGTGGAGCGCAGGAGCCGGAAGCCGGGCAGCTCCGCGCCCCGGTCGGCGAGGAAGTCGAGGAAGTCCCACTGCGGCATGAACGCGATGAAGGGGCACCGGACGGGCAGGCGGTCGAAGCGGCCGACGACCACGCTCTCCCCGCCGAGCCCGATGGTCGCCCGGTCCACCCGCGTGTGCGGCAGACGCAGGAAGCCGTCCAGCCAGCCGAGCTCGGCCATCAGCTCCGTGGTGGAGGGGTGGATCGTGTCCCCGCGGAAGTCGCGCAGGAAGTCGGCGTGCTTCTCGAGCACGACCACGTCCACGCCCTGGCGCGCGAGCAGCACCCCGGCCATCAGCCCGGCCGGGCCGCCGCCCACCACGCAGCAGGTGGTGGTGACGATCTCGGGAACGGCGTCGTCCATGCAGGAAACGCTACGCGCTCTTGGCCCGCTCGTGCACCAGCAGCCCGTCCTGCTCCTCGATCAGCCGCAGGGACAGCTCCTTGTAGCCCACCGAGTCGAACAGGACCGTGATCCGGTCGGGCTCCGCCCCCATCACGATCCCGTGCCCCCACTCGCGGTGGGCGACCGGGGTCTGGATCTCCCAGCCGTGCGGCGTGGCGGCGGCCCGCTCCTCGGCCTCGGCCGCGGAGCCCTCCTCCTCGCACTGGTCGCAGTTGCCGCACCACCCGTCGGTCTCCTCGCCGAAGTAGTTCAGCAGCCAGTCCCGCCGGCACCCGTCGGTCTCGGCGTAGCCGCGCATCATCTCGATCCGGGACCGGTCGATCCGGTGCTGGGACTCGGCCTCCTCGAGCGCGGCGGCCACGGCGGGGCCGACCTCGGCGCCGGGGGCGGCCCGGTAGCCCCGGCGCCGGGCCCGGACGCCGCCGCTGTGCTCGAGCAGGTGCAGGGCCCGGGCCTGGGCGCGCGGACCCAGGCCGGTGTGCTCGCGCAGCTCGGACGCGCGGACCGGGCCTTCCCGCCGGACGGCCCGGAAGACCTTCTCCAGGTCCTCCGGATCGGGGGCGGCACCGGCGAAGTACTGCTGCAGCCCCAGGTCCTCGGAGCGGTAGTGCAGCTCGGCCAGGGCGGGCGCGCCGTCCCGGCCGGCCCGCCCGATCTGCTGGTAGTAGCTGTCCAGGGAGTCGGGAATGTCCGCGTGCACCACGAAGCGCACGTCGGGCTTGTCGATGCCCATCCCGAACGCGGTGGTGGCCACCACCACGTCGAGCGCGTTGTCCAGGAAGCGGGCGTGCACGTCCTCCCGCTCCGGCTGCCGGCGCCCGGCGTGGTACGCCTCGGCGCGCACCCCGCGCTCGCGCAGCTCGGCGGCGTACTGCTCCGTCTCCCGGCGGGTGGCCACGTAGACCAGGCCGGGCCCGGCCAGGCCCTCGACCTGCCGGAGCAGGGCCCTCCGCTTGTCCCCGGACCCGTGGTGGCGCACCACCCGCAGCTCGATGTTGGGCCGGTCGAAGCTCTGCACGATCACCAGCGGGTCGCGCATGCCCAGCCGGTCCACGATCTCCGCGCGGGTGTGCGGGGAGGCGGTGGCGGTCAGCGCGACCACGGGCGGGTGCCCCAGGCTCTCGACGGTCTCGCTGAGCACGAGGTAGTCGGGGCGGAAGTCGTGGCCCCACGAGGAGATGCAGTGCGCCTCGTCCACCACGAACAGGGACGGCCGGTGCGCGGCGAGGCGCTCCACCGTCTCCTCGCGGACCAGCTGCTCGGGGGCGAGGAACAGGAACTTCGCCTGCCCGTCCTCCACCGCCGCCCACGCCGCGCGCTCGCGGCGGGCGCCGACCCGGGAGTTCACCGCGAAGGCGGCCTCCGCGCCGAGGTCCTCGTTGATCGCCTCCACCTGGTCGTGCTGCAGGGCGATCAGCGGGGAGACCACCACGGCGGTGCCGGGCAGGGCGGCGCCCACCACCTGGTAGATCGCGGACTTCCCGTGGCCGGTGGGCATCACGGCCAGCACGTCCCGGCCCCCGGCCGCCGCCTGCATGGCCTCGGGCTGCCCCTCACGGAGCTCCTCGATGCCGAAGCGGGACGCGGCGACCTCTCGCAGCAGCCTGTCCGTCCGGTCCATGGTGTCCTCCTGGTGTGTCACGGGTGCTCCGCCGGCGCGCCGGGGCCTAGAACGGGAACCGGGCGTGGCCCTCCTCCTGGACGGTGATCCACCGCCGCTCGCTGAACGACTCCACGCCGGCCTGGCCGCCGAACTTCCCGTACCCGGACTCCTGGATCCCGCCGAAGGGCGCCTGCGGCTCGTCGGCCACGGACTGGTCGTTGACGTGCACGATGCCGGTCTTCAGCCGCTGTGCCACCGCGATGCCCTCGCCCAGGTTCTCGGTGATGACACCGGCCGTGAGACCGTAGTTGGTGTTGTTGGCGAACTCCACGGCCTCGTCCGGGCCGTCCACCTCGAAGACGGTGGTGACGGCGCCGAAGATCTCGTCGTGGAAGATGTCCATCTCGGGGGTCACGTCCGTGAGGACGGTGGCGGGGACCAGGGAGTTCTCCAGCCGGTGCCCGCCGGCCCGGAGCACGGCGCCCTTGGCCACGGCGTCGTCGACGAGCGCGTACTGCCGTTCGGCCGACCGGGCGTTGACGGCCGGGCCGATCACCGTGCCCGGGTCGGTCGGGTCGCCGGTGGGCAGGTCCTGCACCTTGCGCGCGAAGCGCTCGGTGAACTCCTCGGCGATGCTGCGGTCCACGAGCACCCGGTCCACCGACATGCAGATCTGCCCGGCGTTCATGTAGGCGCCGAAGGCCGCGGCGTCCACGGCGTAGTCGAGGTCCGCGTCCCGGAGCACCACCAGGCTGTTCTTCCCGCCGAGCTCGAGCACCGCCGGCTTCAGGTGCTGCGCGGCGAGGGTGCCGATGGTGCGGCCCACGGCGGTGGAGCCGGTGAAGTTCACGATCCGCACCCGCTGGTCGGAGATCAGCGCGGAGACCACCTCCGCGGCGTCCGCGCGGTCGTTGGTGACCACGTTGAGCACGCCGGCGGGCAGTCCGGCGTCGACCAGGGCGTCGGCCAGGAACAGCCCGCACGCCAGGGGGGCGTCCTCGCTGGGCTTCAGCACCACGGTGTTGCCCACGGCCAGGGGCACGGCGATGGAGCGCATGCCGAGGATGAACGGGGCGTTCCAGGGCGAGATCGCCGCGACCACCCCGTAGGGCCGGCGCACGGACATCGAGCGCACGCCCGGCATGTCGGTGGCGAGCACCTCCCCCTGGGGCAGGGTGGTGGCGCCGGCGGCCTCGCGCAGGATGTTGGCGGCCAGATGGGTGTTGAACTCGGCCCAGCCGCGGACGCCGCCGACCTCCTTGGCCATGATCTCGGCGCCCTGCTCGATGCGCTCCTCCAGCAGGTCGGCCGCGCGCAGGAAGATCCGGCGCCGGGCGCTGGGGGTGGTGCCGGCCCACTCCTCCGCGGCCGACGCCGCGGCGTCGACGGCGCGGGTCACGTCCTCGGGACCGCCGGCGGCGACGGTGGCGAAGACCTCGCCCGTGTAGGGATTGATGTCCTCGGCGGTCCGGCCGCTGAGGGCGGGCACGTGCTCGCCGTCGATGATCAGGTCTCGGGTGATGCTCATGGCGCACCTTTCGCTGGACGTCGTCCCCGGAGAGGGACCTCGCATGACCGCAAGCTTACTTATCACCCGGGGGATCGCCAACGGCACCGGCCGGGTGGACGGGGCGGGCCCGGCCGGGGCGCAGAATGGGGCCTGTGGAACTCGTCGTCGTCGCCGCCCTCGCCATCCTCGTGGGCTCGGTGCTCCAGCGCGTCTCGGGCACCGGGGTCGGGCTCGTCGTCGCGCCCACCCTCGCGCTGCTGCTGGGGCCCGCCACCGGGGTGCTCGTCACCAACGCGACCACGACGGTCTCCGGGTTCCTCATCATGCTCTCGGTGTGGCAGCACGTCGACTGGCGGCGCTTCGCACTGATCGCCCCGGCCGCGGCCGTGGGCGCCGTGCCGGCCGCCCTCGTGGTCCGCGAGCTGCCGGCGGCCTGGCTGCAGGTCGTGGTGGGCGGCGTGGTGCTGCTGGCCCTCACCACCATGTTCGGCCTGCCCCGCCTGCCCGACTGGCCGGGACGGCTGCCGACGGTGCTCGCGGGGACCATCGGCGGGTTCTTCAACACCACCGCCGGGGTGGCCGGGCCGGTCATGGTCATCCACTCCCGGCTGGCCCGCTGGGAGCAGCGGTCCTTCGCCGCGACCCTGCAGCCGGTGTTCATGACGATGGGCGCCCTGTCCGTGCTCACCAAGACGCTGCTCGGGGCCGCCGGGACGGGCGGGCTGCCCCCGTGGTGGGTGGCGCCGGGAGTGGTGCTCACCGTGCTGCTGGGCGTGCGGATCGGCGCGGTCGTCGCCCGCCGCGTGCCGCTGAGCGCGGCACGCACCACCGCCCTCGTGCTCGCCGGCCTCGGCGGCGGGGTGACCCTGGTGCGCGGGCTGCTCGGCGTCCTGTGAGCGCCGGGCCGGGCGGCTCAGTCCCCGCGGGCCCGGCGCGTCGCGGCGTCGTTGGCCTTCTGGATGGCCTCGACCAGCTCCTTCTTGGTCATGTAGGAGCGGCCCTCCACGCCGAGCCGCTTCGCCACCTCGTAGAGGTGCTGCTTCGAGGCGTTGGCGTCCACGCCCCCGGCGGTCCGCGCCCCGGAGTCCCGCCCGCCCGCGGCGTGCTCGTCGGAGGGACCGTACTCCTCCTTGGCCTCCCAGTGGTCGCCCACCTTCTCGTGGGTGTGCTTGAGCGCGCTGTAGGCGGTGCGGGCCGCGCGCTCCTCGTCGCCGTACTCCTCCATCGCCGAGTCGTAGGTCTTGGCGAAGGTGTCCTGGGCCTTCCGCCCCGAGCGCTGCAGGGTGGAGGGCAGCTCGGACTTCTTGGCGTGGTCGTCCTTGCCGGTCTTCGGCACGGGATGCTCCTTCCGTCGAGGGTTGTCGGGACGCGGCTCAGAAGACGGGCAGGCCCCCGGTGACGCCGAGGACGGTGCCGCTGACGTAGCTCGCCTCGGCCGGGCAGGCCAGGAAGACGTAGGCGCCGGCCAGCTCGGCCGGCTGGGCGATGCGCCCCAGGGGCGTGTCCTCGCCCATGTGCGCCACCGCGGCGGGCTCCTTGGTGGCCGGCTGCAGCGGGGTCCAGACGGGCCCGGGGGCCACGGCGTTGACCCGGACGCCCGCCGGGCCGAGGTCGGCGGCGAGGTTGGCGGTGACGTTGTTGAGGGCAGCCTTCGTGGCGGCGTAGTCGATCATGGTCGCCGACGGGTCGTAGGCCTGCACGGAGGTGGTGTTGATGATGCTGTCGCCGCGCCCCAGGTGCGGCAGCGCCGCCCGGCTGATCCACAGGGTGCCGTAGAGGTTGGTGCGCACGGCACGCTCCAGGTCCTCCGTGCGCAGCCCCTGCAGCCCGGACTCGCCGCGGGCCCAGTGGTAGCCGGCGTTGTTCACCACGACGTTGAGCCCGCCGAGGCCCTCGACCGCGCGGTCCACGATCTCCTGGCAGCTCTGCTCCTCGCGCAGATCCCCCGGCACCAGGACGGCGGTGCGGCCGGCCTTCTCGATCCACCCGACGACGTCCTGGGCGTCCTCCTGCTCCTCGGGCAGGTAGTTGATCGCGACGTCGGCGCCCTCCCGGGCGAAGGCGATGGCCACGGCCCGGCCGATCCCGGAGTCCCCGCCGGTGATCAGCGCCTTGAGCCCCTCGAGCCGGCCGCGGCCCTGCCAGGAGGACTCCCCGTGGTCGGGCACGGGGTCCATGGCCGCGGTCAGACCCGGCGGGGTCTGCTGCTGCTCGGGCATCCCGCCCTCGTCGTCGGCCATCGACCGGGCGTGCTGCGAGACGGGTCCTTCGGGCATGACGGGCTCCTTCGATCAGGTTGCTTACGGTTCTTCTGCTCCCACCCTAGGAGTCGCGGCCGGTGTTGTCTGCCCCCGGGGCCCACAAAGTTGCGCTCCGCGGATGGACGTCCCTCGACGCTCCGCGAGTTCCGTTGATAGGTTCGCGGCACGCCCTGCCCCGCGCACCGCCCGGTGCGCCGCCGACCCGGGAGAGACCGCATGAGCCCCGACATCAAGCCCCGCAGCCGTCAGGTGACCGACGGCCTCGACGCCACCGCCAGCCGCGGCATGCTCCGCGCCGTGGGCATGGGAGACGCCGACTGGGAGAAGCCCCAGGTGGGCATCGCCAGCTCCTGGAACGAGATCACCCCCTGCAACCTGTCCCTGGACCGGCTCGCCCAGGGCGCCAAGGAGGGCGTCCACGCCGGCGGCGGGTACCCGCTGCAGTTCGGCACGATCTCCGTCTCGGACGGGATCTCCATGGGCCACCAGGGGATGCACTTCTCGCTGGTCTCCCGCGAGGTCATCGCCGACTCGGTGGAGACCGTGATGCAGGCTGAGCGCCTCGACGGCTCCGTGCTGCTGGCCGGCTGCGACAAGTCCCTACCCGGGATGCTCATGGCCGCCGCCCGCCTGGACCTGGCCTCCGTGTTCCTCTACGCCGGGACCATCGCCCCGGGGTGGGTGAAGCTGACGGACGGGACCGAGAAGGACGTCACCCTGATCGATGCCTTCGAGGCCGTGGGCGCGTGCAAGGCCGGGCTCATGGGCCGGCAGGACCTGGACCGGATCGAGCGGGCCATCTGCCCCGGTGAGGGCGCCTGCGGCGGGATGTACACGGCCAACACGATGGCGTCCGTGGCCGAGGCCCTCGGGATGAGCCTGCCCGGCTCCGCCGCCCCGCCCTCGGCGGACCGGCGGCGCGACCAGTTCGCCCACCGCTCCGGGGAGGCCGTCGTCGAGATGCTCCGCCAGGGCATCACGGCCCGGGACATCCTCACCCGGGAGGCCTTCGAGAACGCGATCACGGTGCTCATGGCCCTCGGCGGGTCCACCAACGCCGTCCTGCACCTGCTCGCCATCGCGCACGAGGCGGGGGTCGAGCTCTCCCTGGAGGACTTCGACCGGATCGGCGACCGCGTCCCGCACCTGGCCGACGTCAAGCCGTTCGGCCGCTACGTGATGAACGACGTCGACCGCCACGGCGGCATCCCGGTGGTCATGAAGGCCCTGCTCGACGCCGGGCTGCTGCACGGCGGTGTCCTCACCGTCACCGGGCGGACGCTCGCCGAGAACCTCGCGGTGATCGACCCCGACCCGGTGGACGGGGAGGTCATCCGCACCCTCGACAACCCGATCCACCGCACCGGCGGCATCACGATCCTGCACGGGTCCCTGGCCCCGGAGGGGGCCGTGGTGAAGTCGGCCGGGTTCGACGCCGAGGCCTTCGAGGGTCCCGCCCGCGTGTTCGAGCGCGAGCAGGCGGCGATGGACGCCCTGGAGGCGGGGCGGATCACGGCCGGGGACGTGCTGGTCATCCGCTACGAGGGGCCCAAGGGCGGGCCCGGGATGCGGGAGATGCTGGCCATCACCGGCGCGATCAAGGGCGCGGGCCTGGGCAAGGACGTCCTGCTGCTCACGGACGGCCGCTTCTCCGGCGGGACCACCGGCCTGTGCATCGGCCACATCGCGCCGGAGGCGGTCGACGGCGGACCGGTCGCCCTCGTGCGCGACGGCGACCGGATCCGGGTGGACCTCACCACCCGCCGCCTCGACCTGCAGGTGGACGAGGAGGAGCTGGCCCGGCGCCGCGGCGGATGGGCCCCGCTGCCCCCGCAGTACGAGGGCGGGGTGCTGGGCAAGTACGCCAAGCTGGTGCGCTCGGCCTCGGTCGGGGCGGTCACCGGCTGAGCACGCCGGGCGCTCCGGTTGCCGGCACGTGCAGGGCCCCCCGACCGCAGTGCCGGTCGGGGGGCCCTGCGCGTGCCCGCGGGTCCTAGACCGCGCCGCCGGCGGGACGGCCGTCGGTGCGTCCGGAGGTCGGGTCGACGTCCACGTCCGCGTCCACGGCGGGATCGGTCAGCGCGGGACCGGTGGGCGCGACCGGGGGGACCTCGCCGGGCACGGCCGTCTCGGGGGCCACCGGCGTGACCGTGGGGGTCGTGGGGGCCGGAGGCGCATCCGCCTCGAAGGTGACCGGCTCCGTGTCCTCGTCGGAGTCCTTCTTCTTGGCGGCCGCGGCGGCACCGGCGGCGGCCACGCCGGCGGCGGCGACGCCCGCGGCGACCACCTTGCCGGAGATCCCGGCCTTGCCGTCGTCACCGCGGGAGGCGGCGGCGGCCTCGACGCCGGGGGTGCCGACGGGGGCGCCCTCGTCGACCGAGCCGCGCCACGCCCCGGTGGCGTACCCCTCGTCCTCGATGAACTTCTTGAACCGCTCGAGGTCGCCCTCGGCCTGGTTCTCCACCACGTTGAGCTTGTCCCCGGCCTTCTCCACGAGACCCTCGGGCTCGTACTCCAGGACGAGGTGCACCTCGGTCCGGCCGTTGCCGGCGTCGTGGAACATCACGGTGCCGGCGTTGGTGGCTCCCTCGGTGGCGGCCCAGGAGACCCGGCTGTCCGGGACCTGGTCGACGATCCGCGCCTCCCACTGGCGGCGGACGCCGCCGATCTCGGCGACCCACTCGAGCCGGGAGTCGCTCAGCTGGCGGACGCTCTTGACGCCGTTCATGAACTGGGGGAAGTCCTCGAACTGCGTCCACTGGTTGTACACCGTGCTCAGGGGCACGTCGACCACAACGGTTTTCTCGACCTTGGTGCTCATGGCATCTCCTTCGATCTGTCTCGTCGGTCCGGGATGGCGAACGACTGCGAATTCGCCAGTGTGCTTACGGTACCCCTCCGGTCCGGCAGATGGCCAGCACTCAGGCGCCCTCCGCCAGCAGCGGCGCCACCCGGTACGGGATGACGGTGCGCAGGAACATGCTCGTGGAGGTCCGCAGGATCCCGGGGCACAGCCGGATCTCCTCGGAGACCCGGTAGAGGTCCTCGGGGTCCTTCGCCACCACCCGGCACAGCAGGTCCGTCTGCCCGGCCGGGGCGAACACCTCGATGACCTGCGCGATGGCCTGCAGCCCGGCGATCGCCTGGTCCAGCTGGTGCTGGTCCAGCTCCACCGCCACGCTGGCGGCCAGGCCGTAGCCCAGTGCGGCGGGCGTCACCCGGGTGCTGTGCGGGCGCAGCGCACCCCCGGTCCGGTACCGCTCGAGCCGGGCGTGGATGGTGCCGCGCGCCAGCCCGGTGCGCTGGGCCAGGGCGAGCACGGTCATGCGCGGGTCCTCGTCCAGGGCCGCCAGGATCCTCCGGTCCGTCGCGTCCAGTCCGGCGCCCCCGGCCCCGGAGTTCGTCATGCTGACCACCGTCACTCCTCCACGCAGCCCGTTCTTGGTCGTTCTGATCAACTTGAGACTAGACGTTTGCGCAGGGTGTCGTGGAGGTTGTGAACTGATGATCACACGGTGCACCAGCTGATCGGCGACGGCGCACCCGACCGGCGCAGGCCGCCCACGAGGCGTCCCGCGCCCGAACCGCTCACCACCCCGCAGCGGCAGGTCCTCCCGGCCCGCGGGAGCTCCCCGGAGCTCCCGCGGGCCGAGCACCTCCCGGGTCCGCTCAGCGGCGCCCGGCCACCGACCGTCGGCAGGCGGGTTAGGGCGCCACCAGGACCCGGACGGTGCTGAGCACGACGGCGGCGACGCCGATCCGCGCGAACCCGCCGTCCGTCCGGCCGCGCTCAGGCCCCGGGCGGCACGGTGCGCGCGAACCCGTCGCCCGTCCGGCCGCGCTCAGGCCCCGGGCGGCACGGTGCGCGCGAACGCGGCCTGGGTCCGGACGGGGACGAAGCCCACGGAGCGGTAGAGCGCGTCGGCGCGCGTGGGGTTCGCGGTGTCCACGGTCAGCTCCATCGTGGCCCACGCCCCGTCCGCCGCGGCGGCGGCCACGGCGCCCAGCAGCACCGCCCGCGCCAGCCCCCGGCCGCGGGCCTCCTGCCGCGTGCCCACGAGGTCCACGTAGAGGACGCCCTCGCGCCACTGGCTCACGACGCAGTAGGCCAGGATCCGGCCGCCGGGCTCCCGGACCACCCGCCACAGGTCCTTGCGGGCGCTGCGGGCGCCCACCAGGTCCGCCCAGGCCTCCGGCGACCGCGCCGTGGAGCCCCAGTGGGTCGAGAAGGCGTCGTTGTGCGCGAGCCGCAGCTCCTCGGCCAGGGCGTCCTCGTACGGCTCGGCGCGGGCGTCGAGCGGGCCTGGGGGCGGACCGGGCAGCGGCCGTTCCATGTCGGTGAACCACCGCGCCGGGGCGTAGCCGCGTCCGGCGAGGAAGGTCCGGGCCTCCGCGCCGTCGATCCCGCCCGAGGCGGAGAGCTGCACGGCGGCGCCCGGGTGGCGCCGGCCGGCGATCCCCAGGGCGCGCGGCTCCATGCGCTCGAACAGCGCGGTGGCGATGCCCCGGCCGCGCCACCGCGGGTGCACCCCGCCGCCGAGGTGCGCGCGGGCCAGGCCCTCGGCGGTCAGGGCCGTGCTCACGTGCACCTGCCCGTAGGCCACCAGGGTGCGGCCGGCCCAGACGCCCCAGGTGTCCGCGGCGGCGTCCACGCCGGCCTGGACGAGCTCCTCGGCCAGGTCGTCGGGCTCATAGGTCTCCCCGGTGCCGTCCGCCGCGGCCAGCGCGCGGATCAGCGCGGACCACGCGGGCGTGTCCTGGAGGGTCAGCGGGCGGAAGGTCGGGTCCGTGTCGCGGGTCACAGCACGGACGCTAGCCGATCCGCGGCCCTTCCGGGCGCATCCGGCGGGTGCGGCAGGACCGGGCCGCGCCGCTGCGGGGCTCAGTCGTCCCAGCCCTCCTGCGGGGTGGCGCAGGACTCCCGGAAGACGTACTGGGAGATCCGCCGCCGCTCGCGGGAGGACCAGTCGATCGCGGGCCGGCGGTGCGCCTCCGGCACGTAGCCGAGGCGGTAGACGGCCATGAGCTCGAGCTCCTCGGGCACCTCCAGCAGCTCCACGATCTCGGCCCACCGGGCCGGGGCCTCCATGGGGAAAGAGACGAACTGGATGCCCATGCCCAGCTCCACCGTGGTGAGCCAGAGGTTCTCCATCGCCGCGCCCATCGAGAACAGCGAGTAGAACCCGGAGAGCTCCCCGGGCCGGTACTCGCGGCGGTCGAGCATCACGCCCAGCAGCAGCGGCGCCCCGGCGACGAGCTTGTGGTTCTCCGAGCCCAGCGTCTGCGGCACCCGCAGCCGGTTCATCATGGCCTGCCCGCCCGGGGTGAACGCCTTCTTGGTGAACGGGCGCAGCACGGCGGGGAGCTTGTCGAAGAGCATCCCGAAGCGCTGCTCCTCCATCTCCTGCTTGCTGAAGCGGAAGTAGCGCTTGTACCGGTCGAAGAACGTCCCCTCCGCCATCACCTGGGTCATGGACTCGGCACTGATCCGGGCGATCCGGTCGATGGTCCCCCGGTCCTCGATCAGCACGAAGCGCCACGGCTGGCTGTTGAACTGGGAGGGCGCCGCCGCGGCGGTGCGCAGCAGCAGCCGCTGGTGCTCCGGGGACACCGGGTCCGGCAGGAACGGCCCGTTGGTGGTGCGGCGGTTGAAGACGACGTCGAGGAACTCCATGTGCTCTCCGGTTCGGTCGGTGCGGTCAGCGCGCGCGGTCGGCGCGGGCTCGGATCAGGGCGGTGGCGTAGAACGGCGCCGCGGACAGTGCCGCCACGGCGTGCCGGCGCGGGTGGCCCTGGGCGGGCGTGCCCACGTGCGGCAGGGCGGCCAGCGGCAGCAGCGCCGGCGCCAGCGCACGGGCGGCCGCCCGCCGCGCGGCGGAGGACGAGCCGGCGCCGAGCAGCGTGGCCAGGGCCGTCGTCGTCGTCGTGGCGATGTAGAGGGCGTGGTGGATCCAGCGGAACCGGCCCGTGTGCACGAGCCCGGCCCCCACGGAGGCCCCCAGCGCGGCGTTGGCCGCCCAGCACGCGCTCGCCAGGCCGATCCACGGCCCGGGCGGCGGGCCCGAGGCCCGCACGGTGTCTCCCACGGGACTCCCCTTCCGGTCTCCCCTCCGGCACCGGACGGGAGGCCCAGTCTAGTGACGCCCGGGCGCGAGGGCTCCGCGGCGCCGCTCCTTGGCGAAACGTGCCGGGTCGCACGAGAATGGGCAGATGCTCCGCTTCGCCCCACACCCGCGCCCCGACCTCTCCCGGCGGGACTCCGGGCTGCAGGAGCTCATGGACGACCCCGACTGCGACCTCGGCGCCCTGCGGCGCACCTACGCGCGCTTCGAGGCGATCAACTTCCTGCTCGCCGGGTGGTCGGCCGCCTACCGGCGGCGGATCCGCCCGCTGGCCGTCCCCGGCCGGCCCCTGACCGTCCTCGACGTGGGCTCCGGCGGCGGGGACGTCGCCCGGGCCCTGGCCCGCTGGGCGCACCGGGACGGCGTCGACCTGCGGGTCACGGGCGTGGACCCGGACGCCCGCGCCCACGAGTGGGCGGTGGCGCGCACCGCCCGCTGGTCGGCCCGGCGGACGCACCTGACGCCACCGGCCTTCCGGCGCACCACCAGCCGCGAGCTCGTCGCGGCGGGCGAGACCTTCGACGTGGTGGTCTCCAACCACCTGCTCCACCACCTGGCCCCGGAGCAGGTGCGGGGCCTCGTGGCGGACTCGGAGCGGCTGGCCCGCCGCCTCGTGGTGCACAACGACCTGGTGCGCAGCCCCGCGGCCTACCGGCTGTACTCGGTGGGCGTCCTGCCCCTGGCCCCGGGCTCCTTCCTGCGCACCGACGGGCTGCGCTCCCTGCGCCGGGCCTACGTCCCCGACGAGCTGCGCGCGCTGGCCGGGCCGGGCTGGGAGGTCCGCCCGGGCACGTTCGCCTACCAGCAGCTGGTGCGCGCGCGTTCACTTCCGGTTCAGCCGAGTGGCGCACCCTGACAGCGACGACCACACGAGCGGGCCGGACCGGCCCGGGAACGGAGACCACGTGAAGATCGCGATCCTCGGAGGCGACGGCTTCTGCGGCTGGCCCGCCGCACTGCACCTGTCGGCCCGGGGCCACGACGTGCTCGTCGTCGACAACTTCTCCCGGCGCGCCATCGACGCCGACCTCGGCACCGAGTCGCTGACCCCCATCCGCGACCTGGACGAGCGCCGCGCGGCGTGGGCGGAGGTCACCGGCCGCAGGATCGACGCCGCGGAGCTCGACCTGGCCCAGGACTACGAGGAGTTCCTCGGGCTGCTGCGCAGCGAGCGCCCGGACGCCGTGGTGCACTTCGCGGAGCAGCGGGCCGCGCCCTTCTCCATGAAGACCCCCCGGACGAAGCGCTACACGGTGGACAACAACGTCAACGCCACGCACAACGTGCTGTGCGCGATCGTGGAGTCCGGTCTGGACGTCCACCTGGTGCACCTGGGCACCATGGGCGTCTACGGGTACGGCACCGCCGGGATGCAGATCCCCGAGGGCTACCTGGACGTGGAGGTCCCCGGCCCGCACGGCAACGTCCCCCAGGAGATCCTCTACCCCTCCAACCCCGGCTCCCTCTACCACATGACCAAGGTGCTGGACCAGACCATGTTCGCGTTCTACGCCAAGAACGACGGGCTGCGGATCACCGACCTGCACCAGGGCATCATCTGGGGCACCAGCACCGTGGAGACGGCGCTCGACGAGCGGCTGGTCAACCGCTTCGACTACGACGGCGACTACGGCACCGTGCTCAACCGGTTCCTGGTCCAGGCGGCGGTCGGCCATCCGCTGACGGTGCACGGCACCGGGGGGCAGACCCGGGCGTTCATCCACATCCAGGACATGGTCCGGTGCGTCGAGCTGGCCCTGGCGCACCCCCCGGCGGCCGGGGACCGGGTGAAGATCTTCAACCAGATGACCGAGACCCACCGGGTCCGCGACCTCGCCCAGCTGGTCTCCGAGCTCACCGGCGCGCAGGTCGAGACGGTGCCCAACCCCCGCCAGGAGTCCGCGGAGAACGACCTGCACGTGGTCAACGAGGCCTTCCTGAGCCTGGGCCTGCAGCCCACGACCCTCTCGGAGGGTCTGCTCCTGGAGGTCGAGCAGACGGCCGAGCGCTGGGCGCACCGCGTGGACCTCTCCCGGATCCCGGCGACCTCCGTGTGGAACGGGCGGCGCCGGCCGGGCGTCCCCGCCTCGGCGTCCCGCCCGGCGCCGGTGGGCGCCTGAGCCGGCGGATGCGGATCGCGCTGTTCACGGACGTCTTCCTGCCCAACGTCGACGGGGTGGTGACCCGGCTGCTGCGCACCCTCGACGAGCTCGGCGACCTCGGCCACGAGGTCCTGGTGCTCACCCCGGGGCGGCCGCCGGAGGCGTACGGGCCGCACCGGGTGGTCCGGGCCCGGTCCGTCACCTTTCCCTGGTACCCCGACATCCGGGGCGGGCTGCCCACCCCGGCGGCCGAGCGCGCCGTGACGGCGTTCCGCCCGGACGTGGTGCACGCGGTGAACCCGGTGTGGTTCGGCGCCTGGGGCGCCCTCTCGGCCCGGTGCCGGGACCTGCCGCTGCTGGCCTCCTTCCACACCGACGTGCCGCAGTACATGAGCGCCCTCGGCCTCGGACCCCTGCGCGGGGGTGTGGAGCGGTGGATCCGCGCCACCCACAACCTGGCCCGGGTCAACCTGTGCACGTCCGGGCCGATGCTCGAGCGGGCCGCCGGGATGGGCGTGCGGGACCTCGCGCTGTGGCCCAAGGGCGTGGACACCCGGCTCTTCTCGCCCGCGAAGGCCTCCCCCGCCGTACGCCGGCGCCTCACCGGCGGGCACCCGGAGGAGCGGCTGGTGCTCTCCGTGGGGCGGCTGTCCAAGGAGAAGAACCTCGAGGCCCTGCTCGAGCCGATCCGGCGGTTGCCGGGCACCCGGCTCGCCGTGGTCGGCACGGGCCCGCACCGGGCGGAGCTCGAGCGGCGCTTCGCCGGCACCCCGACGACCTTCGTCGGGCCGCTGGCCGGGGAGGAGCTCGCCGCCGCCTATGCGTCCGCGGACGTGTTCGCGTTCCCGTCCACCACCGAGACCCTCGGTCTGGTGGCCCTGGAGTCCCTGGCCAGCGGGGTGCCGGTGGTCGGCGCCCGGGCCGGCGGCATCCCGTTCGCGGTCGCCGACGGGCGGACGGGTCTGCTCGCCGCCCCCGGCAGCGCCGACGAGCTCACGGCGCACCTCACCCGGCTGCTCGGCGACGACGCGCTGCGCGCCCGCATGGGCGCGGCCGGCCGCGCCGACGCCGAGGGGCACGGCTGGCGGGCCGCGACGGAGGCGCTCGTGGGCTTCTACGACCAGACGGTCGAACGGCACCGGACCCGCCGGGAGCGGCCCGGCCGCGGTGTCCCCGGGGGCGTGTCCCGGGGAGCCCGGACACGCCCCCGGTCCCGGACGCGGCGCTGACGGCCCGGCCGGGGGCGCCGGCGCGGCCCCGGCCGGGGCCCCACCGGCCGGGGCCTTCACTATTGCCAACAAGTGCTACCGGCACGTAGTTTGACGGCACAGCAGTCCTTCGGCCGCCGCCCAGGCGCCCTACCGCTCGGCGGGGCCCCTGCGAGCCGCCGCGCGACCAGCAGCACGACGTCTCCTGTCGCCTCCGCCACCGCGCGCGGACGGGTGACGCCGGAGGGGTCCTGCCGCGCGCTGCAGCCCGCGGGACCGGCCCGGGGCCACGACCGGATTCAGGAGACACACGAGATGACCGCTGCCAAGACCTGGGCCGCCGCGGGGTCCGCGGCCACGATGCTGGTGGGGGGCCTCGTCCTGGGCGCCCCGGCCGCCGTCGCCGCACCCGGCGACGCCGCCTGCCTGCAGGCCACGAGCCAGCTCGACGCCGCGCTGGCCGGCGCCGGCATCACCCCCGACGCCATCATGTCCCTCGACCGGACCGCGGACGCCGTGGCCACCGCCGAGGCGCAGTACACCGCGCTGGTGGTGAACGCGGGCGGTCCGAGCCTGGCGGAGCTCCAGGCCGCCGCGACGGCGCTGGCGGCGGCCCAGGAGTCCGGTGACCCGGTGGCCCTGGCCCAGGCAGAGGCCACGATCGCCGAGCTGGACGCGGCGCTGGCCGCCGCCCTCGGCACCGTGGACCCCGCCGCCCTCGAGGCGGCGGTCGTCGAGACCGGCGCGGCGTTCGACGCGCTCCTGGCGGAGCTGGTGCTCGACGAGGCGACCGTCGACCAGCTCCTCGTGCTGCTGGAGCAGGCCGTCGTGGCCTGCGAGGGCGGGCTCGGCCAGCTCCCCGTCGGTGCCCCCGTGGCCCCGGCACCCGCCGCCCCGGTGGAGGCCGCTCCCGTGGTGGGAGCTCCCGTGGTGGAGGCTCCCGCCGAGACCGCTCCGGTGGCCGTCAACCCGGGGCTCAACATGCAGACCGCGGCCGCGGAGCCGGCCGAGGGGCCGGGCACGGGCCTGCTGGCCGCTCTGTTCGCCGCCGGGGCGGCGCTGTCGGCAGCGGCCGTGCTGCGGCTGCGCCGGCGCGGCCGGGCCTGAACCGTACGGCCGTGCCGAGGGTCCGCACGGGCCCTCGGCACGGCCGGACCGGTCCGCCGGTCCGGGAACGTCAGCCGCGCGTCACGGCGCTGCTGCCCTCGGTGGGCGCGGTGGGGGGATCCAGCACGGCCACGAGCCGGGCGAGGTCGTGGGCCGCGGTGATGACCAGGCGCCCTTCGTGCCCCGAGGGGTCCGTGATCTCGGAGCTGAGCCGCCCCGCCAGGGAGCGGACCCGCTCGGCGGCCTCCGCCGGGTCCTCCCCCGCGGCCCACGCCCGCACGCCGTCGGCGGAGGACTGCGCCGCCTCGGCGAGCCGGCTGCTGAGGGCCGCGGGGATCACCCAGTCGTGCCCCTTGTGGTCGTAGAGCTCACGCAGTGCGTCCGTGAACCCCCGGAGGTGGAAGACCACGCTCTCGAGCTGGAGCATCGCGGCGTACCCCGGGTCCGTCTGCCGCCCGCGCCGGAGGAGCACGCGGGGGTTGCCCCGGGCGCTCTGCGCGGACTCGTCCACGGCCTCGCGGACCTCGGCCGTGATCCGCACGAGCGAGTGGTTGCGCTCCGCCCAGTCCCGTCCCGCGGTGGTCCCGGGCTCGGCCAGCTCCCCGGCGGCGTCCTCGAGGTAGTCCACGACGACGCCCTGCAGCCGGTCCAGCTGCAGGCGGGCGGTGCGGAAGTCCAGCGGCGGGAAGACCAGCGCGTTGACGAGCAGGCCGATCGCGACCCCCACGGACATCTGGACCAGGAAGCCGGCGGAGAAGCCCTCGGCGTCCTGGCCGCCGACGATCAGCACGAACAGCGCCCCCACGGGCACGTACTCCGCCCCGGCCCCGAGCCGGCGGATCCCGGCCAGCAGCACGCCGATGCCCACCGCCACGGCGACCGTCACCAGGTTCGGGTCGCCGACCAGCAGCACCCCGGCGGCGAGGGCGATGCCCAGGGCGATGCCGGCCACGGTCTGCAGGCCCGCGCGCACCGAGCCGAACACGGTGGGGTACATCGCGGAGATCGCCCCGAGGGGCGCGTAGTACGGGTACTGGTCGATCACCCCCGGCATCCGCTGGGCCACGACCCAGGACAGGGCCACCGCCAGGGACGTCTTGAGGGCGAGCAGGATCCTGGCGCCGCGTATGGTGTGCACCCCGACATCCTACGGACCGGCCGGTAGGATCGAGCCGCCCTCCCGAATTCCCCCGGGAGGCCCGCGAGGAGATCGACCACGAAGGGGCCCTCTTGAGCCGACCGCCGCACCGGCGCCTGCTGCTGGTCCTCGCCGTGGGTCTGGGCGGCGCTTTCGGGACCGGTGCCCGCCACGGGGTCTCGGTGGCGCTGCCGGTGGTGTCCGGCTGGCCGGTGGCCACCCTGGCGGTGAACCTGCTCGGGTCCTTCCTGCTGGGGATGCTCCTGGAGGCCCTCCTGCTGCGCGGCGAGGAGACCCCCCGCAGGCTGCTGCTGCGACTGGGCGCCGGGACCGGTTTCCTGGGCGGGTTCACGACGTTCTCCTCCCTCGCCCTCGAGGTGCAGCGGATGCTCTCGGCCGGGGCGCCCGGCCAGGCGCTGGCCTACGTGGGGCTCTCCCTGGCCGGCGGCTTCGCCGCGTGCCTCGCCGGCGCCCTCCTCGCCGCCCGGGGACGCCGCGCGTGACCGCCCTGCTGATCTGCCTCCTCGGCGGGGTCGGGGCGACGGCCCGGTTCGTCGTCGACGGGGTGCTGCGCCGGCGCGCGGCGACGTCCTTCCCGGTCGGCACGGTGACCGTCAACGTGACGGGGTCCTTCCTCGCCGGGCTGCTCACCGGCGCCGCACTGGCCGGGGCGCTGGGCGGTCCGGCCGTCACCGCGGCCGTCACCGGCTTCTGCGGCGGCTACACCACCTTCTCCACCGCGATGGCCGACACCGTGCGGCTGGCCCGCGACGGGCAGGTGCGGGACGCGGTGCTCAACGCCGTGGGCACCGCAGCGCTCACCGTGCTCGCCGTGCTCGCCGGGCTGGCCGCGGCCGCGCCGCTGTTCTGAGCACCGGGTCGTCCGCCGGCGCGGGGACATCCGTCGCCGGCGCCGCGGTCCGTGCCGCCGAGCGTCGCGGCACCGGTGCACGGGCCGGTCCGCGGCCCCGTCGTTGCCGCCCCGTGCGCGGGCTCAGGCCTCGACGCGCAGCTCGTTGCCCGGGATCGAGGCCAGCAGCCTCCGGGTGTAGGGGTGGCGCGGGTTCGTGAAGATCTCCTCGCTCGGGGCCGCCTCCACGAGCTCGCCGTCCTTCATCACGCACACCTCGTCGGAGATGAGCCGGACCACCGCGAGGTCGTGGGAGATGAACAGGTAGGACAGCCCGAACTCCTCCTGCAGCCGGCCCAGCAGGTCCAGGATCTGCTTCTGCACGAGCACGTCGAGCGCGGACACCGGCTCGTCGCACACGATGAGCTCCGGCTGCAGCGCCAGGGCCCGCGCGATCGCCACGCGCTGGCGCTGGCCGCCCGAGAGCTCGTTGGGGTAGCGGTTGACCGTGGAGGGCGGCAGGGCCACCTCCTCGAGCAGCCACTTCACCCGGTCCCGCCGCTCGCCCCGGTCGCCGCGGCCGTAGGTGGACAGCGGCTCCTCGATGATCCGCCCGATGGTGAACATGGGGTTCAGGGAGGAGTAGGGGTCCTGGAAGATCGGCTGCACGCGCTGCCGGAACCCCGCCAGCTCCTTGCCGCGCAGACCCGTCACGTCCTGGCCGTCGAACCGGATCGAACCGGAGGTGGGCTCGTAGAGCTTCAGCAGCATCCGCGCCGTCGTCGTCTTGCCGGACCCGGACTCCCCCACGATCGCCACGGTCCTGCCCCGGGGCACGGTGAGCGAGACGTCGCGGACCGCCGTGAAGTCGGGCTGTCCCAGCCGCCCCTTGAACACCTTCGTGAGGTCCTCGATCACCACGAGCGGCTCGCGCGCGGATCGGGGGTCGGACGCGGGGGCCGGCCCGGGAGCGGGGGCCGCGGAGACCGCGGCGGGAACGGTCGTCGAGCCCTGCCCCGGGACCGCCGCAGGGCTCCGCTGCGGCTCCGCCGCCGGCCCCGCGGCCGTCCCCGCCGCCGGCGGCACGCCGACGCGGGCCGCCGCCACCGAGGGCGCCGCCTGCACGAGCCGGCGCGTGTACTCGTGCTGCGGGTCCTCCAGCACCTGCGCGGACGGACCGGCCTCCACGATGCGGCCCCGGTGCATCACCACGATGTCCTGGGCGCGCTCGGCGGCCAGACCGAGGTCGTGGGTGATGAGCAGCACGGACGTGCCGATCTCCTCGGTCATCCGCTCGATCTGGTCCAGGATGGTCCGCTGCACGGTGACGTCCAGGGCGGAGGTCGGCTCGTCGGCGATGAGCAACCGCGGCCGGCAGGCGAGCCCGATCGCGATGAGGGCGCGCTGGCGCATGCCGCCGGAGAACTCGTGCGGGTACTGGGCGGCGCGGCGCTCGGGCTCGGGCAGGCCGGCGGCCGCCAGGGCCGCGACGACGTGCTCGTGCACGTCCTTGCGGGTGGCCAGGCCGTGCACGAGCAGCGTCTCGGCGACCTGCTGCCCCACCGTGGTCACGGGGTTGAGGTTGGACATGGGATCCTGCGGCACCAGGCCGATCTGGCGGCCGCGGACGGCTCGCATCCGGGACTCGTCGAGGCCCACGAGCTCCTGTCCGGCGAACCGCACGGACCCGCCGGTGACCCGGCCGTTGCCGGGCAGCAGGCCGATCACGGACATCGCCGTGGTGGACTTGCCCGAGCCGGACTCCCCGACGATGGCCAGGGTGCGTCCCTGGCGCAGCGTCAGGGACGCCGCGTGGACGGCCTGGACCGGCCCGTTCATCGTCGTGAACGCCACGGCGAGGTCCTCGACCTCGAGCAGGGGGGCGTCGGCCGCCCCGGGGGCGGTATCTGCTGCGGTCATCGCTGGGTGCACCTCACGCGGTTCGGGACTTGGGGTCGAGGGACTCCCGCAGGGACTCTCCCAGCAGGGTGAAGCCCAGGGCGGTGACGGCGATGCACAGCCCGGGCAGGAACGCCAGCTGCGGGGCGATCGCCAGCTCGGCCTGGGCGTAGGTGAGCATCCGGCCCCACTCCGCCGTCTGCGGCACGCCGCCCCCCAGCCCCAGGAAGGACAGGGCGGCCGCGTCGATCACCGCCGTGGCCAGGGTCAGGGTGCCCTGCACGATGACCGGCCCGGTGCTGTTGGGCAGCAGGTGGCTCATGGTGATGGTGCTCCGGGACAGTCCCAGGGTCTGGGCCGCCAGGACGTAGTCCGCCCCCTTCTGGGAGAGCATCGAGGAGCGCAGCAGCCGGGCGAAGATGGGCACCTGCGAGGCGCCGATCGCGATCATCACGGCCCACTGGCTCTGGCCCATGATCGCGGCGATGGACACCGCGAGGAGCAGGTTGGGCACGGAGAGCAGGATGTCGACGAAGCGCATGATGACGCTGTCCACCCAGCCGCCGAAGCCGCCCGCCAGCAGACCGAGCAGCATCCCGCCGGCCAGCCCCAGCGCGGTGGAGACCACGCCGATGACCAGGGAGGCACGGGCGCCCCAGATCAGCTTGGACAGCAGGTCCCCGCCGAAGCGGTCCAGGCCCAGCGGGTAGCCCTCGACGTCGCCGGGGCCGGGGATCTCGGTGGGGGTGATCTCGGTGCGCCCGGGCAGCTCCTCGCCGCCGAACGGGGCGAGCCACGGGGCGAGGAGGGCGACGAGCAGGAACACGCCCACGATCACGGCGCCGGCGATGGCCGCGGGGTTGCGGCGCAGCCGCCGGAAGGCGTCCTTCCACAGGCTCGTGCCGGTCTGCTCGGCGGTGCCCGGGACGACCGCGACGGACTCGGGGCCCTCGGTGTGCGCGGGCCCGGAGGGGGCGGGGGGAAGTGTGGCACTCATTGAACACGCACCCGGGGGTCGATGAGGCTGTAGGAGATGTCCACCAGCAGGTTGATCAGGGAGTAGGCCAGGGCGATGAAGATGATGAAGCCCTGCAGGACGGGGTAGTCCAGGTTGAAGATGGCGTCCCGCAGGAACCGGCCGATGCCGTTGAACGCGAAGACGGTCTCGGTCAGCACCGCCCCGGAGATCAGCAGGCCGGTCTGCAGGCCGATGGTCGTGACCACGGGCAGCATGGCGTTGCGCAGGATGTAGCGGCCGCGGATGAGGCTGCGCGTCAGCCCCTTGGCGCGGGCGGTGCGCACGTAGTCGGCGCTCTGCACCTCCAGCACCGAGGCGCGGGTGATGCGCACGATGATCGCCAGCGGGATCGTGCCCAGGGCCACCCCGGGCAGGATCAGGTGCAGGAACGCGTCCCACGCGGCGTCCCACTCCCCGGTGAGCAGACCGTCGAGGACGAAGAAGTTGGTGTAGTGCGTCGCGTCGATGCGCGGGTCCTGCCGCCCGTCCGCGGGGAAGAGCGGCACCTTGATGGCGAGCAGCCACTTGAGGATGAACGCCAGGAAGAAGACGGGCACGGTGATCCCCAGCAGGGACAGCACCACGGATGAGTGGTCGAGGGGCCGGCCGCGGTGGCGGGCGGCCACGTAGCCCAGCGGGACTCCCACGCCCACCGCGAAGACCAGCGCCACGAGGGCGAGCTCCAGGGTGGCCGGGAAGCGGGTGAGGAACTCCTCGACCACGGGCCGGCCGGTCACGATGGAGGCACCGAAGTCCCCCCGGAGGAGCTGGCCCATGTAGACGAAGTACTGCTCGACCAGGGGCCGGTCGAAGCCGTAGACCTCGTTGATGCGGGCCACGGCCTCGGGGGTGGCCTTGTCCCCCAGCAGGGCCGTGGCGGGCCCTCCGGGGAGGGCCCGGACCCAGGCGAAGAGCAGGATCGACAGGCCGAGGAGGGTGGGGATCAGCAGGGCGAGCCGCTTGCCGATGACGCGGAGCATTCCGGTCCTTCCGGGCGGAGAGGGGCAGGGGGAAGACCGTCGGGAGACGGGGCGGCCCGGGGACGGCGCGTGCGCCGCCCCCGGGCCCGGGGCTCACTCGCTGAGCTGGATCCGGTTGAAGACCTCGTCGTTGACCGGGCTCACCGGGTAGGACTCCACGCGGGCGTCGAAGGCGAGCGACGGCGCCGGGTTGGCCAGGGGCACGGCCGGCAGCTTCTGCATGATCTGGTCGTTGATCTCCTCGTAGACCGGGGTCTGCTTCTCGACGCTGGTCAGCTCGCGGGCGTCGGCCAGCGCCTGGAACAGCTCGGGGTCGTCGAAGCCGAACTCGGGCTTCTCCTGGCCGAAGAACACGCCCACGAAGTTGTCGGTGTCGTTGTAGTCACCGGTCCAGCCCAGCAGGTGCAGATCGTGGTCGGAGGTGCCGTTGACCCGGTCCAGGTAGTCCGGGGACCACTTGTCCGGCTGCGGGTTGACGGTGATGCCCACCTCCTCGAGCTGCGCGGTGAGCGTGGTGAACGTCTGCTCCGGGTTGGGCATGTAGGGCCGCGAGACGCCCGTGGGGTAGCTGAAGTCCAGCTCGAGGCCGTCCGCGTAGCCGGCCTCCTCGAGCAGCTGGCGGGCCCTCTCGGGGTCGTACTCGTACTGGGTGACGTCCTCGTTGTAGCCGTTGACGGACTCGGGGATGAACTGCGTGGCCACGGTGGTGCCCTCGGGCAGCGTCTGGGAGACCAGGGCCTCCTTGTCGATCGCGTGGTCGATGGCCTGGCGGACCTGGGGATCCGCCAGCTCCTCCTGGGCCTGGTTGAAGCCGAGGTACAGGATGGTGAACGGGTCGCGGGTGACCACGTTGTAGCCGCCGTCCTGCAGCGCCTGGGTGTCGGCCGGCGCCACGAGGTCGTAGCCGTCCACGCTGCCGGACTCGAGGGCCTGGCGGCGCGCCTGCGGGTCGTCGATGATCCGGAAGATCACGTCGGTGACCTGGCCCTGCTCGCCCCAGTAGTCCTCGTAGGCGGACAGGACCACCTGGTTGCCCACGTCCCAGGACTCGAACCGGAACGGGCCCGTGCCCACGGGGTGGCCCTGCGCGTACTCGGACAGCTCCGGGGACTCCGCGGTGCCGCCGGCGGTGTCCGCGCCGTACTCCTCGAGCGCCGTGGGGGACTGCATGGCGAAGGCCGGCAGGGACAGGGCGGCGATGAAGCCGGCGAACGGCTTGTTCAGCGTGACCTCGGCCTCCTGCTCACCGGTGGCCTCGCAGCCGGCGTAGATGGCCTGCTCCGGGGAGTCCGCGAAGCCCTTGAACAGCGAGCCGTAGTAGTAGGCCATGTTCTCGGACTGCAGCAGGCCCTCGAAGTTGTACCAGCGGTCGAAGTTCGCGCAGACCGCCTCCGCGTCGAACGTCGTGCCGTCGTGGAAGGTGACGCCGTCCTTGAGCTGGAACGTGTAGGTCCGGCCGTCCTCGGACTGCTCCCAGGACTCCGCCAGCAGCGGCTCCGGCTCCGCGGAGCCCTCCTGCACGCCCACGAGCCCCTCGAAGATCTGGCGCGAGACGCGGAAGGACTCGCCGTCCTGGGCGAACGCGGGGTCCAGGGACTTGGGGTCGGACGACGCCGCGAAGACGAACGTGCCGTCGACGTCGCCGGCGGCGGCCTCCCCCGACCCGCCCTCCTCCCGGTCCGAGGCAAGGCAGCCGGTGAGCGCCAGGGAGGCCGCGGCGGCCAGGGACGTGACGGCGAGGGCGCGGCGGGCGCGCCCCGGGCGGAATGGCATGGACATGAACGGACTCCTCGGAAGGGCGAGCGGCAGACCCCGCTCCGGGTCACGGAACAGGGACGTGGTCCCCGGGCTGCCGACAGGTGTGACGGGCACCACACGGTACAAGTGATACCACGAGTAGCAGCCAATTCTTTCCACACGCACATGGCGCGCAGGTTTCCGGGGCCTCACACCTCTGATCCTCCGCTCCCCTCCCACCCATACCGCCAGCAGGCTTGCTAGTCTGCTGGGACACACATCCCGTGCAGGACCGACCCGAGAAAGCAGGTCCCCGTGGCCGACATCAATCCCGAGCAGGCGCGCAACGACCCCGAGAAGGCCCAGGACGCCTTGAACGAGGAGTCCGGCCGCAGCATCGCCGGCGACACCCCTCCCGACGCCGGCGTGGGCGTCGGGCCCGACAATCCCGACCTGGACGTGGACCACCCCGGGGACTCCGCGAAGGGCAAGATCGCGATCGCCGCCATCCTGGGCCTGGTGCTGCTGTTCGCCGTGCTGTGGTTCGTGGGGGCCGTCGTGGGCCTGTTCTGAGCCGACGGAACCCGGTGCCCCGGCCGACGGTCCTCGACCGCGGCCCCGCCGCCGAAGCACCTGAGCGGCAGCGCCCGAGGCGCCTCCCGGACCGGCGGCGCGCCGCGGGCCCGGGACGCGCTCACCGCTCGTCGTCCTCGTCGTCCTCGTCGTGCGCCTCGGCCCAGTCCTCCGAGGAGGGCCCCATGAGGGCGAAGCGCTCGCCGTCCGGGCCGGCGGCGAACACCAGCTCTCCGTAGCCGAACTCCTCCGGCTCCCCGAGCAGGCTGCCCCCGGCCCCGATCACCCGCTCGGCGGCGGTGTCGGCGTCGTCGACCTCGAAGCACACCCACCACAGGGGCGGCGCCTCCTGCAGGTGGTCGACGTCCTCGGCCGGCACCCCGATCCCGCCCGCGCTGCGGTCCATCCCCGGCACCGTGAACACCGCGTAGGCCTCGTGCCGGGTCCCGATGTCCTGGTAGTCGTAGCCGAAGACCTCCGCGTAGAACCGTTCGGCGGCCTGCTGGTCCGAGGTCAGGAGGTCGCACCACGCCACGGCGCCGTGCTTGCCGATGATGCTGAAGCCCGTGTGGTCCCGCGGCTGCCACACCCCGAAGGCGGCCCCCGTGGGATCGATCCACACGCCCATGGTGCCGAAGCGGCCCACCTCCATCGGCTCGAAGAGCTGGCGCGCCCCGGCGGCCACGGCGGCCCGGCCGGTCGCCACGATGTCGTCGGAGGCGAGGTAGACCGCCCAGGCGTGGGGGTCGTCCTCCGTCTCCGGCAGCGCCGGGGACAGGCCCGCCACGGGCTCGCCGTCCACCAGGGCGTTGCAGTAGCCCCCGTACGCGGGGTCCGAGGGCGTGAACCTCCAGCCGAGCACGGACGCGTAGAAGTCCATGGAGCGGTCCAGGTCGGAGACCATGATGTCCGCCCAGCACGGCGTCCCCGTGGGCCACCGGTCGATGCGCTCGGCCATGTCTGCGTCCTCTCCTACCGCGCCGGGACAGGGCCCACCGGGCGGGCGTGACGCGGACGGCGCCCGGGGTCCTCCGCCCCCATGGTCGTCCCCCGCGGCCCGGAAGGGAACACCCCCGGTCGCCGGATCCGCGCGCCGCCCCGGGCATTAACATTCCTCCTTTCCCGCCGGGGCCGCGGATCCGTTCCTACACTCGGAGCAGAACAGGAAACCGGCCTGCGGCCGGGCCGGCTGCCGGGGGACGGACGGGCAACCATGCGCGCTTGGTGGATCGAGGAGCCCGGCCCCGTGGCCGGTGGACCGATGCGGTTCGGGCGGTGCCCCGACCCCGCGCCCGGGCCCGGGGAGCTGCTCGTACGGGTCCGGACCTGCGGCGTGTGCCGCACCGACCTGCACCTGGCCGAGGGCGACCTGCCCCTGCACCGGGCCGGGACGATCCCGGGCCACGAGGTCGTCGGCGAGGTCGTGGGCCGGGGCCCCGGGTGCTCCCGGTTCCGGACCGGCGAGCGCGTGGGCGTCGCGTGGCTGCGCAGCACCTGCGGGCGGTGCCAGTTCTGCCGCCGCGGCCAGGAGAACCTCTGCACGGACCCGCGCTTCACCGGGTGGGACCACGACGGCGGCTACGCGGAGCTGACACTCGTCCCCGAGGCCTTCGCCTACCGGCTGCCCGAGCAGTTCGACGACGAGCACGCGGCCCCGCTGCTGTGCGCGGGGATCATCGGCTACCGGGCCCTGCGCCGGGCGCAGCTGCCGCCGGGAGGCCGCCTGGGCATCTACGGGTTCGGGGCGTCCGCGCACCTGGCCGCCCAGGTGGCCCTGCACCAGGGCGCAGAGGTGCACGTGATGACCCGCTCGGAGCAGGCCCGCGGGCTGGCCCGCGAGCTGGGCGCCCACTTCGTCGGAGCGGCCGACGAGCCTCCCCCGGCGCCCCTGGACGCGGCGATCCTCTTCGCCCCCGTGGGCACCCTCGTGCCCCCGGCCCTGCGTGCCCTGGACCGCGGCGGCACCCTCGCCGTCGCCGGGATCCACCTCAGCGACGTCCCGGCCCTCGACTACGCCGCCGAGCTGTTCCAGGAGCGGCAGCTGCGCAGCGTCACCGCCAGCACCCGGCAGGACGGCGAGGAGTTCCTGCGGCTGGCCGCCCGGACGGGGCTGCGTCCCACCACCGTGCCCTACCCGTTGAGCGGCGCGGACCGGGCCCTGGCGGACCTGGCCGCGGACCGGGTCACAGGAGCCGCCGTCCTGCACGTCTGAGCGCCCTTCCCGTGCCGCCCGGCCGGGAGGACCACTGAGAGGAGCCCCGCCATGACCGCCCCGGTCGTCCACGAGCCGGCGCACGGCAGCATCCGCCGGGCCGGCGCGGCGCTCGCGGCGGGTCCCGCCGCGCCCCGAGCCCACCGGACCGGGAGTCCCCGGCCCGGCCACCGCCCGACCAGGGGGTTCCCGTGACCGCGCAGCCCGTCTCCGATCCGCCCGCTCCCGCCGGCCGGCACCCCGGCCCGCGCCCCACCCGGCCCGGGCAGTGGGTGCTGCTGGTGGTGGGCACCCTTCTCACGGCCCTGGGCCTGGCGGCGCTGGTCAGCGGGCTGGTCCTCGCCGCCGCCGCCTCGGCCCAGCAGGGAGGCCGCTACCTCAGCTCGCCCCCGGACCGGCACCAGACCATCACCTACGCCCTGGTCGGACCGCCGGCCGTGCTCGACCTCGGGGAGGCCGAGGTGTCCCCCGTGCCCTTCCTGAACGAGCTGGGCAGCGTGCAGGTCCGGGTCACGGCCGTGGACCCGGGGCAGGAGCTCTTCGTGGGCGTCGCCGCCTCGGAGGACGTCGACCGGTACCTGGACGGCGTGGCCCATGCCCGGATGGGCGCCGGCACGGAGGCCGGGGACGACGCCCCGGACCGGGTCCCCGGCGAGCGGGCGCCCGGCCGGCCCGGGAACCGGACCTTCTGGGCCGACTCGGACCAGGGCCCCGGCACCCGGGAGCTCACCCTGGACCTGCGCTCGGGCAGCTGGACGCTGGTGGTCATGAACGCCGACGCCGCCCGCCCCGTGTGGGCCGACGTGCAGGTCGGGGCGCGCTCGGACCTGCTCGGCCCGCTGGCCGGCGGCCAGCTCATCGGCGGTCTGGTGGGCCTGGCCGCGGGCGTCCCGCTGCTGCTGCTCGGCGCCGCCGGACTCGGCCGGGACATCGGCCCGGTCACCCCGCCGCGCGGCACGGGCCCGGGTGCGGCCCTCGCCGGGGTCCCGTCCCGGGACGGGGCACCGGCACCGCCGTATCCGGTGCGCCTGACCGGCCTCCTCGACACGGGGCTGTCCCGGTGGCTGTGGCTGGTGAAGTGGCTGCTGGTGATCCCGCACCTGATCGTGCTGGCCGTGCTGTGGTTCGCCCTCGTGGTCACCACGGTGGCGGCGGGGATCGTCGTCCTGTTCACGGGTCGGTACCCGCCCTCGTGGTTCTCCTTCTGCGCCGGGGTGCTGCGGTGGAGCTGGCGCGTGGGGTTCTACTCGTACGCGGCGCTGGGCACCGACCGGCACCCGCCGTTCACGCCGGCCCGCGCGGACTACCCCGCGGAGCTGGAGGTCGCCTATCCGGAGCGGCTGTCCCGCGGCCTGGTGCTCGTGAAGTGGTGGCTGCTGGCGATCCCGCACCTGCTGGTCCTGGGCGTGCTCACGGGCGGGAGCAGGTGGACCAGCGTCTCGGAGACGGACGGCAGCACGACCACGACCAGCTGGGGGCCGTCCCTGCTCGGTCTGCTCGTGCTCGTCGCCGCTGTGATCCTGCTCTTCACGGGCCGGTACCGCCCCGAGCTGTTCGCCCTCGTGGTGGGCATCAACCGCTGGGTCAACCGGGTGCTGGCCTACGTCCTGCTGATGCGGGACGAGTACCCGCCCTTCCGGCTCGACCAGGGTCCTGCGGAGCCTCCGCCCCGGGAAGCGGCGATGCCCCCGGCGCCCGCGGATCCTCCGGCCCCGGACCGCCGGGGCGACCGGCCGGGCGACTCCCTGGGCGACCAGGACCCGGCGCGCTGATCGGGCTCTTCCGGGCCGGTCCCTCCGGGGCGCCGTTCGAGGGGCTCAGCGGAAGCGGACGTCCTCGATCCGGGCCCGGAAGAACTCCCCCTCGGCCTGCCGGTCGGTCCCCCACCCCCATCCGGCGCGCAGCGCGGTGGGCACCCGCACGCCGTCGAAGGACTTCTCCGCGGACAGCGCGACCCCGAACGGGTGACGGCCGGATCCGGTGCCGTCCGGATCACCCCACCGCTGCATGCGCAGCTCCACGAGCCGGCCCTCCGGGTCGACCCGGACCAGGCACTCCTCGGGCGTTCCGTCCAGGACCCAGGACATGACGGCGGTGCCCGGGACCGTCCCCGCGGACCAGGCGGCGCGCACGCAGGCCGGCGGAACGATGACGCCCTCGCCGGCGAGCCTCCCGGCGGCGCTGCGAGTGATGTCCGGGCCCGCCGCGGACAGCACGGGCACGACCCCCAGCAGCCGCCACCGCAGCTCGCCCCCGTCGGCGCCGTAGCGGTCGAAGCCGGTCACCGGCAGGCCGAGGACCCGGGTGCGGGCGGCCCACACGAAGCCGACCCCCGGTGCCAGGAGCTGGCGCGCGGAGAAGGCGCGCCACCTGCCGCCCAGCCGGATCTCACCGCGCATCCGCAGCTCCGCCATCGACCACGCCGGAGTGCCGGGCGGCACGGCGCGGGCCAGCCAGCGGCACGCGGGCTCGGGCAGGCCGGCGAGCGCCGCGGGAGCCGCGGCGGGCGGCGCCGGGGAGCCCGTGCGCTCCAGCGCAGCCCAGTGCCTCCGGGCGGCGCGCGGCAGCGGCCGGGTCACGGCCGGCTCCGGGGCACCGGGACGTCGGCCGCCGGGAAGTGCAGCAGGGGCACCGGCCGCGGGGCACCGGTCGGCTCCCGGAACGGGGACCGCGGCCCCGTGTCCGGGACGGGGGTGAGGCCGGCGAGCAGTTGGGCGCGCACTGCCGCGGGCGGCCAGGTGACGAGGCCGGGCGGGGCCTGCGACGGGGTGGGGCACCGGGTCATTCCCCCACGCTAGACCGGCCACCCGGCCGCGGTCGCGGCGGACGCCCGTGCTCCTCGGTCACACTGGGACACGGAGCCGCAGCGGGGTGGTCGCCGCGACCGGGGCGGCGCTGCCGTCACCGCCCCGGCCGGTGCGCTGGGCCTCGCGGTGGCCTGCGCTCCCTGTGGCACGGCACCAGTGTGTGAAGCCACGCGGGCCGTGCCGGGACGGCGGCGTTGACTGCCGGCGGCTCCCGCTCCACCATGAGGACCGGGGCCGCGCCGCGAGCGGCCGGAGGAGGTCGTCGTGGACGTGGGACGCAGCGCAGCGCGCAACGCGCCGGCGGCCGCACGCATGGCCGGCCACGCCCCGCCCCCGCGTCAGAGGCTGTCCACGGGGACGGGATCCGTCGGCACCCACTGCTCGTCGAGCGCCTGGCCGCGGCGCCGACGTGACAGGAGCGGCCGGCCGAGGGGGACACCGCGTCCCCGACCAACGGGAGGACGACCATGACCCGCACCGGGACGAGCAGGAGCACCACCCGCAGGAGCGCCCGTGGGTGGAGGACCAGGTGGCAGGACCTCACGGCCGGGCAGCAGACGGCGCTGCTGGCGCTGGCCTCCGTGCAGGTCTCGCTGGCCGCCACCGCCTGGGCGGACCTGGCCCTGCGCCCCGCTGAGGAGGTCGACGGCGGCAAGGGCAAGTGGGCGGCGATCATCGCGATCAACTTCGTCGGGCCCGTCCTGTACTTCCGGTACGGCATCCGGCGCTGACGCGCGGGCGGAACCGCCTCAGGTCAGGAAGGACCGCAGGTTCCGCTCGGCCGCCCGGTAGGTGTCGGCGTCGATGGTCTCCCCGTGGTGGAAGCGGTCGACCACCCGCGGGTCCACGTAGGAGCTGCGGGCCACGGTGGGGGTGTTCCCCAGGTGCTCGGCGACCTCCCGCATGGCCGCGGAGACGGCTTTCTTGCGGGCGCTCTGGCTGGGGCGCGTGTCCGCGCGGGCGGCCAGCGCGAGGGCGGCGCTCACCGTGCCCTGCCACGTGCGGAAGTCCTTGGCGGTGAAGTCCTGTCCGCACCGGTCCCGGACGAAGTCGTTGAGCCGGGCGCTGGTGGTGGTGGCCCACTGCCCGTCCTCGTCCCGGTAGGCCAGGGCGGGCTCGTCCGGATCCCGCTCGAGCATGGGGGCCAGCGCGGCGGCGAGGTCCGCGTCCCGGAGGGTCAGCGACCACTGGTGCCCGCTCTTGCCGGGGAAGTCCAGGTGCACGTCGTCCCCGTCCACCCGCACGTGCCGCACCAGCAGGGTGGTCACTCCGTAGGAGCCGTTGGACTGGGCGTACTCCTCGTTGCCGATCCGCAGGGCCGCGTCGTCCATCAGCCGGAAGGCCGCGGCGCACGCCTTCTCCTCCGTGAGTCCCTCCGCGCGCAGCAGCCGCGTCACCGCCGGCCGGGCCCGGGGCAGGGTGTCGCCGAAGTCCAGGACCCGGTCGAACTTCTCCCGGTCCTTCAGCTCCCGCCACCGGGGGTGGTAGATGTACTGGCGCCGCCCGGCGTCGTCCGTCCCGGTGGCCTGGATGTGGCCGTTGGGCTGCGGGCTGATCCAGACGTTCTTCCAGGCCGGGGGGATCGCCAGGCCCCGGATCCGGTCGAGCTCCTCGGGCGCCTCGACCTTGGTCCCGTCGGCGTGCCGGTACACGTAGCCCCTGCCGTGGCCGCGGCGCGTGATGCCGGGGCGGTGGCAGTTGCTGCGCCGGAGCCGCGGCCGGCGCGGGGTGCGGGGCGCGGGAGGGGTCTGCTGCGTGGCGGTCATCGTGTCCTCTCGGGAAGAGTTCCCGGACCACGCCGGGGACACCAAGTCTACTGATCACCGCGGCTGCGGCGCACTGCGTCCCCCTGGGCCGTCTCCTGGAGCACGACCGCGGCGCGACGGAGCCCCGAAGCACGCCCGCCGAGCGGAAGGACCCGCCGTGCGCGTGCTCGCCGCCTGCCCCACCCGGCACGGCGCCACCGCGAGGAGCCGGCCGGCCGGTCCGGCGGCTGAGCGCCGCGGCGCTCAGGGCTCCGAGCGGGTGTACGCGGCGGCGCGCACGGCGTCGTCGTCCTCGAGCCCGGCGCCGAGGGCCCCGCCCACGGTGGCGAGCGTGGCCGTCAGCCACGCCAGCTTGCCGTACTCGTCCGCCCCGGCCGGGGCACCGATCACCGCCGCGAAGACGTCGCCGTCCACGAGCAGCAGGGCGCCGAGCCAGGACAGGGCGAAGACCGCGGCGTAGAACACGACCACGCCGATGGCCACGGTCGCGGCCGTGGCCAGGTTGAACAGCGCCACCTGCTCGCGCTCGGCGCGCCGTCGCGGACGCTCCCAGAGCCGGGCGCCCACGATCAGCGCACCGGTCACCGCACCCACCGAGAGCAGGCCCAGCAGCCCCAGGCGCCACGGCCCGTAGGCGGCGGCGAGCAGCCACAGGTCCGAGGCCACCAGGGTCAGCACCCCGGTGGCCGCGGCCAGGGCGAGCAGCCGGGACAGCCGCACCACCAGGGTCCAGGGCCGGTTGGCCCGGATCATCCCCAGCAGCAGGCGCACGTTGCCGCCCAGCACCCGGGCGGTGAACTGCACGGCGTTGTCCTCCGGCCGGTCCTCGAGGTCCTCCGCGCGCTGCCGGGCGCGCCGGACGAGCTCCTCCTGCGCCTCGGCGTCGTCCGCGTCCTCGGCGTCGTGGCCCAGCAGGTGGCCGACCACCCGGACCACGGTCTGCCGGACCTTCTGCCCCACGTGCACCGGTCCGAGGGCCGGGACGGCGACGAGGCCCACGCCGTGCACGGGGCTCAGCTGCGTGAGCACCGGGCTGCGGCCGTCCTTGAGCGGGACGTCCGTGAGGACGACGACGAGGTCCCAGTCCTCGTCGAGCATCCGGTCGCGGGCGGCCTCCAGCAGGTCGAGCCCGTCGGCCGGTGGGACCACCAGCCGGTCCTCGGCCGCGGTCAGGCGCCAGCGCACCCCGGGGTAGCGCTCGTGCAGCGGGGTGAGCAGGGAGCCGGCGAGGTCCCGGGGCAGGACGCCGGCGATCTGGGGCGAGAGGACGAGGCCGACCAGCAGCTCCGGCACGGGTTCGTGGGCGGCAGCGGGGTCGGCGGCGGTGGCGGAACGGTCGTCGGGCACCGCTCAATCCTGGGCCAGGACCCGCGGAATTGCCACTCGCCGACGCCCCGCGGTGCCCGGGCCCACCCGGCGCAGGACGGTGCCCCTTCGACCGAGGGCGCCGCCGGCTCCGGCACCGGGGTGCGGTTCAGGCGGCCAGGGCGGGGAGGGGCGCGGAGTCCGGGAGCGGTCGGACCGGCAGCTCCCCCAGCGGATGGGTGCGGGGCCCGGTGGGGACGCTGATGCGCACGGCCCCGAGGCCGGGCGAGGCCCCCTCGTGGTCGACGGCCGCGCGCAGCTGCGTCGCCGCGGCGGGCTGCAGGTGCCGGACGGAGTCCAGGTCGACGTGCACGGCGGCGCCGAGCGTGCGGGCGCGGCCGATCACGGGGTGGAGCACGTGCTGGTTGGCCTCCGTGAGGCATCCCGTGACGAGGACGCGGACGTGGGTGGCGTCGAGGTCCACCTGGACCAGGACGGACATGGTGTGTTTCATGATGAGAACTTTCGGGAATCGGGGGCGGCGACCGTGCTGGTCGCCGGTGAGGAACGGACGGGCCGGCGCCGCCGGTCGGTCCGAGGAGCCGACCGGGCGGGCCGTGCGGCCGGCCGGGTGCAGGACGCAGCGGGTTGCCGGACGCTGCGGAGCACAGGGCGTTGCCGGGGGCAGGGCACCTCCGGGGGTGCCGTGGCAGTGCTGGAGCGCGGGCACCGCACCACCGGGGGCGGTGCCACGGGCGGGCGTCCCGGACGCGGGACCGCGCCCCGGAAGCGCACGGTGTGCCGGATGACGGGTCCGGCCCCGCGCCGTGCCCGGGCGCCGGAGAGCTCAGGAGATCAGTGCGGCCCCGGGTGAGGACGGCGACGTCCGCGGCCTGGGTGCCGTGCTGGGGGTCGAGCTCCGTGGGCCGGTGCCGCTCGAGTGAGCGGCACCGTGGGAGCCGGTCGCCGGGACGGGCCCGACCCCGCCCGTCGAGCGGTCCACGGGGTGCTGCGGCCGACGCCCTCGGCGGCGCCGGACCGCTGCGCCCTGCCGCTCGTCGGGTGCGGCCCGTCGTCCGGGACCACGGCGCGTCCCCCGTGTCCGGGGCACTCGGGCGCTGCGCTGCGCGCCGTGGACGTCGTCCGGAAGACCTGCTGCGCCCGGAGGGGCGGACAGCCGGACCGGCGAGAACGCGAAATGCGACAACCGATGAAGCATACACGCTCCGGCCGGGACGCGCACGGACCGGCGGCGCCTGCGGCCGGGGCATGGGGACCCGCGGACCGCACCCGCCCCGAATCGCCGTCGGGCACCCACGGGCGGCCGGCGCCGGGATGGTCAATACCGGAGGTCTCGCCTACGGTGGGAGCAGGTCGAGCACACGGCCTTTCCCCGTGACGGCTGCACACCAGGAGATCCCGGACCGCCGTCCCTGCGCCCTCGTCCCGCGCGCCCCGCCCGGTGCCCCTCCGCACGGCCCGTCCTTCCCCGATGAACGGGCCGCCGGACCGGGCACCGCCGCTTTCCCCGCACTGCGACCCGCACCGTGACCACCACCGTGACCATTACCGCGTCCCCTCGGGTGCGGCCCCTGCTCCACACATCTGCACCGCACTTCCCGCGAAGGACATCACCATGAGCGCACCCACCGTGACCCAGCACAGCCCCACCCCGTCCCCGCAGGGCCGGCCCTGCTCCTGCCTGGGGCCGGACGAGACCTTCCCGGCCGCCCTGGCCGCCCTGAGCATGGGCGAGCTGCAGGTGCTGCACTCCAGGATCTGCCGCCAGCTCGACCGGGAGTACCTGACCGGACCGGAGGGCCCCCACCCCTGCACCACCGACCGGCTCCAGGAGGTCGTGCACGAGCTCGACGCCCGCGACGCGGCCTGAGCCCCTCGTTCCGTCCGCCCCGCAGGGACGGGGCGGACGGAACGGCCGGGTCAGCGGACGGGCACCCGGGCCGCCACCGGGTTCTCCAGCGTCCCGGCGTACTGCAGGGACGCGGCCTGGTCCGTGAGGTCGACCATCTGCAGGGTGTTGAGCAGCTGCAGCCGGTTGAGGCAGGAGTGCTCGAAGCGGGGCGCGAAGAGCGGCACCCGCGCCGCACCGGCCGGATCGGCCTCGGCCACCTCGTGCAGGCACCGCGCCGCCAGGTCCCAGAACGCGCCGGCCGCCAGCAGCCCGTCGGCCTCGAGCAGGCCCGCCAGGTGGCGCAGCACGCCGTCGAACACGTCGGTGTGCACGGACAGGGACGCGGTCGCGGGGTCCACGACGTGCCGGATCCGGTCGAGGCCCTCCGGCAGGGGACGGTCGGTGACGACGGCGACCTCCTCGCCGATGTCCTTCATGATCGCCCGCCGCGGGACGTGCTCGTGCAGCACGAGGACCACGTTCTCGCCGTGGGGCATGAACACGAGGTCGTGGGCGAGCAGGCACCGGGCGACCGGGGCGAGGTAGGCGTCCAGCAGCCGCCGGACCCACTCCTCGGCGCTCAGCCCGGAGGCCCGCACGTGCACGGAGACGAGCGGGGTGCCCAGGGCGTCCACGTGCAGAAGGGAGGCGAGGGTCGCCAGCCGCTCCCCCGGTCCGGTGCGCGCCACGGGGCTCTCCCGCCACAGCGCCGCGAGCATCTTGGTGTGCGGGCCCTCCTCCCCGTGGCCCGAGGCGGCCGCGCGGTGGTAGGCGTCCCCGGTGTAGCCGATCGCCGCGACCTCGCGCAGGACCGAGAACCCGGTGCGGGCCAGCACCGGGTCGGCGGCCACGAGGTCGGCCACCCAGTCGTTGATCGCGGGGGTGTCGCGCATGTACCGGGGGGAGAGCCCGCGCAGGAAGCCCATGTTCTGCACGGCCAGGGCCGTCTTCACGTAGTGCCGCTCGGGGCGGGTCGAGTTGAAGAAGGTGCGCACGGACTGCTGGGCGCGGTGCGCGTCCCCGCCCTCCCCCAGCAGCACGAGGTCCCGGCGGGCGAGGTCGGGGGCGAAGGTCACGGTGACGCGGTGCTCCCACTGGTGGGGGTGCACCGGCAGGAAGCGGTAGTCCCGTGGGTCCAGGCCCAGCCCGTTCAGCCGGGCCTGGAAGCGTGCGCGGGTCCCGGGGTCCAGCTCCGCGGCGTACAGGGCGTCCTCGTCGAGGCCGCGCCCGGTGTCGAGGCGGCTGAGCGGGCGGCGCGCGGCCACCCACACGAGGTGCACGGGCCGGGCCGCCTCGGGGGCGTACCGGTCGTGCTCGGTGACGCCCAGGCCGATCCGCCCGTTGTTGGCCACGAAGCCGGGGTGCCCCTCGGTCATGGCGGCCTCGACCTCCTGGAAGCCGGCGTCCGCCAGCGCCGATGCCGGGCGGGTGCGGTGCACCAGCTTGTAGGCCGCGGAGGCGAGGGTGCTCGCGATCTCCTCGAGGTAGGTGGCCAGCAGGTGCGCGGGGATGCCCAGCTGCGGGGCGAGCTCGGTGACCAGGGCCTGGGCGTCGGGCTCGGCGGCGACGCCGGCCACCGTGCGGCGCAGCGAGCCCTCGTCGAGCACCCAGTGCTCCAGCGGGGTGCGCCGCGCCCGGAACCGGTAGCGGGCGGCCCCGGCCCGGACCTCGAAGGCGTCCTCGCCGACCGGCTCGGGGTGCACCAGCCGCTCGTGGGCGAACTCGGCCAGGGCCTTGCAGCACAGGTGGCGGTGGGCGACGCGCATCGGGTGCAGGCCCAGGTGGCCGGCCTCGGCGGGGCCGGCGGGGCCGGCGGCGGCCGGGACCGGGCGGGCGGACCCCGCCAGCTCCGAGGCCTCGAACTGCTCCCGGGTGCAGGTGCTGAGCAGCGCCGTCTTCTCCGGCAGCGGCAGGGGCCCGTGGACCTCGAAGCCCGCCCGGGCGTTGAGCCGGTGCACGGCCTCGTTGCGGACGTCGGGCTCGACGACGACGCGCCGGGTCCCGGGCCGCTCGAACAGCCCGCGCAGCGTGGCGGCCATCAGGGCGGCGCTCGTGCCGGGCACCGGGGTCCGGGCCGGGGCGAGGAGCAGGTGCATCCCCACGTCGCCGGCGCGGTGGGCGTAGCGGCCGGCGAGGAGCACCTCGGCGGGGTCGTAGGTCTCCACGACGCCCAGCGGGACCCCGTCGAGGCGGGCCAGCCGGGCCTCGCAGCGGGGGTGGGCCGCGACGGCCTCGAAGGCGCCCCGGACGGTGGCGGGGTCGGCGTCGAGCAGGCCCCAGAAGCGGGACCGGGGGTGGGTCAGCCACGCGTGGAGGAGCTCCACGGTGGGTCCGTCCAGCACCAGCGGCTCGAGGGTGAGGACGCCGCCGGGGGTGGCGAAGCGCTCGACGGGGGCGGGGTGCGGGGTGCTCATGCGGTCTCCTGGGGAATGCCGAAGGTCTGGAAGGCGATGGCGGGCTCGACCGGATAGACCTCCCGGCCCGTCACGGCCCGGAGGATCACGCTGTTGCGGTAGGCGCCCATGCCGAGGTCGGGGGCGGTCAGGCCGTGGGTGTGCACCTCGGCGTTCTGCACCCAGATCCGGCTCCGCTCCCGGTCGATCGCGTAGTCGCGGGAGACGTCGTAGCGCCCGGCGGCGTCCCAGGCGATCTCCTCGCGCACCGGGTCCAGGAAGGCCGGGACCTCGGGGCGGTAGCCGGTGGCGAGCACCAGGGCGCCGGTGGTGTGCCGCCAGCAGCGCTCGAGCTCGTCGTCGCGCAGCGCCAGCTCCACCGTCCCGGCCGCGGCGTCCCACCGGGCGCCCGTCAGGGAGGTGTTCGTGGTGAGCAGCCCCGCCGGGTGCCCGTGCACCGAGCGGCGGTAGAGCAGCTCGTTGATTCCGTTGACGAGGTCCGCGCTGATGCCCTTGTAGAGCGTCGTGTGCTCGCGGTTGAGCCGGTCCCGCCGGTGCCGGTCGAGGCCGTGGAAGTGGTCGACGTACTCGGGGGAGGTCATCTCGAGGGTGAGCTTGGTGTACTCCATGGGGAAGAACCGTGGGGAGCGGGTGATCCAGTCGACCCGGGGACCGTCCGCCCCGGCGCGCTCGAGCAGGTCCCGGTAGACCTCCGCGGCGGACTGGCCGCTGCCGAGCACGGTCACGCTCTCCCGCCCCAGCAGCTCCTCGCGCCGGGGCAGGTAGTCGCTGGTGTGCAGGACGGGTCCGGCCCCGGGCTCGACACCGGCGGGCACCCACGGCACGGTGCCCACGCCGAGGACCAGGCGCCGGGTCCGCCACTGCTCCGTCCCGGTCCGGGTGCGGGCGGTGACCGTGTAGGCGTCCGCGGCGGCGTCGCGCTCGACGGCGACGACCTCGCGGCCCCAGTGCAGGCTCTCCAGCCGCTCGCTCGCCCACCGGCAGTAGGCGCTGTACTCGGCGCGCAGCGGGTTGAAGTCCTCGCGGATGTAGAAGGGGTAGAGCCGCCCGGTCCGCTTGAGGTAGTTGAGGAACGACCAGGGGGAGGTCGGGTCGGCCAGCGTGACCAGGTCGGCGAGGAACGGGACCTGGATGGTGGCGTCCTCGAGCATCAGCCCGGGGTGCCAGTCGAAGCCCTCGCGGGCGTCGAGGAACACCGCGTCGAGGTCCTCCAGGGGCGCGGCGAGGCAGGCCAGGCCCAGGTTGAAGGGGCCGATCCCGATGCCGAGCAGGTCGTGCACGCGCCCGGTCGCGGCGGCCATCAGCGCGCCCCCGCCGCGGCGGGCAGCGGCGCGGCGTCCCGCGCGGCGGCGCGGACCAGGTCCAGCACCCGCTCGACGTCCGCGGCGGTGGTCACCGGGTTGAGGAAGGTGAACTTCAGGCAGCGGCGGCCGCCGACGACGGTCGAGGCCACGACCGCGCGCCCCGAGTCGAACAGCGCGGCCCGGACCGGCTCGACGAGACGCTCCGCGTCGTCGTCGTCGGTGCCCGGGGGCCGGTGCCGGAACAGGACGGTGGAGAGCACCGGCCGCGCCACGAGCTCCATGTCGGGGGCGTCCGCCACGATCCGGCCGGCCTCCTGCGCGAGGTCCAGGACCCGGTCCAGGGCCCGGCCGAGCTCCGGGGCCCCGACGGTGCGCAGGGTCATCCACAGCTTGAGCGCGTCGAAGCGCCGGGTGGTCTGCAGGGACTTGTCCACCAGGTTGGGCCGCACCGCGTGGCGGGGGTTGAGGTACTCGGCGCTCCAGGTCGAGAAGCGCAGGTCCCGTCCCCGGGCCAGCAGCAGCGCGGAGGCGGCCACCGGCTGGAACCAGGACTTGTGGAAGTCCACGGTCACGGAGTCGGCCCGCTCGACCCCCTCCAGCAGGTGCCGCCGGGTGGGCGAGACGAGCAGGCCCCCGCCGTAGGCGGCGTCCACGTGCAGCCACACCTCGTGCGCCCGGCACAGGTCCGCGACCGCCGGCAGCGGGTCGATCACGCCGAGGTCCGTGCTCCCGGCGGTGGCCACCACGGCGGCGACCTCGTCGCCGGACGCGGCGACCTCGTGCAGGGCCCGTTCGAGGGCGACCGGGTCCAGCGCCCCGTCCCGGCCGGCGGGCACGGGGACGACCGCGTCCGCGGGCAGCCCGAGCAGGTGGGCGGCCCGGTCCACGCTGAAGTGCGCGTGCTCGCCCGCCACGATCCGCAACCGCCCGAGGCGCTCCTGCCGCGGGGCCGGGTGCGGGCGGGACAGCCGCTGCTCGCGGGCGGTGAAGAGGGCCTGGAGGTTGGACTGGGTGCCCCCGGTGGTGAACACCCCGTCCGGCTCCCCCGCCGCGGGGAAGCCGATCCGGGCGGTGGTCCAGTCCACGAGCCGCTGCTCCACCAGCGTCGCGGTGGTGGACTGGTCCCACGTCTCGACCGCGGTGTTCACGGCCGCGGTGAGGGCCTCGGCGGCCACGGCGGGGATGGCCACCGGGCAGTTGAGGTGGGCCATGTAGCCGGGGTCGTGGAAGTGCACCGCGTGGTCGAGGTAGAGCCGGCGCGTCTCCTCCAGCGCGGCGGCGACGTCCCCGAGGGGGCGGTCGAGGTCGACGCGCGCGACGAGGTCCTCGAGCTCGGCGGGCGTGGCGGCGGAGCGGGGGCGCTCCGTGCCGGCCAGGTGGACGGCCACCGCGTCGACGGCGCCGTGCAGGGCACCGGCGTACTGGGCCGGGGTGCGACGGGTGAACAGGAAGTCGTTCATGGGCTCCTCGCAAGGGGGATCGATGGGGCCGGGGGCTCGCCTCGGAGTGAGGCAAGCCTTACCTAACCACATCGGCGCAGCGATTACATCATGCCCGTGTTGCGTATTCGCAGTTCTCCAACCTAGGGTGATCCGTGTCCGGTGGTTAGGCAAACCTTCCCTAACCGCATTCGCACCGGCGGCCCCGCCGTCGTCCGTCGAAAGGGTGGCCGTGGCCCCTCTCCTCCCCCGCGCTCCGCGCCCGCTGTCCTCCGCCCGCCGCGCCCTCGCGCCGGTCGCCCTGCTGACCACCGGGGCCCTGCTGCTCACCGGGTGCTCGACCGGGACGGCGGGCGGGGAGTCCGGGAGCGGGTCGACCGCCGCGGCCGGCGCCACCGGCGAGTTCCCCCGCACCGTGCAGCACGAGTTCGGCGAGACCACGATCGAGGAGGCCCCCGAGCGCGTGGCCACGGTCTCCTGGGTCAACCACGACGTGGCGACCGCTCTCGGCGTGGTCCCGGTCGGGGTGCCCGCCCTGGACTTCGGCGCCAACGAGAACGGGTCCACGGACTGGTTCGACGCCGCGCTCGAGGAGTCCGGCGCCGAGGCCCCGGAGACCTACTCCGAGACGGACGGCATCAACTTCGAGGCGATCGCCGCCCTGGAGCCGGACGTCATCCTGGGCGCCTACTCCGGGCTGACGCAGGAGGACTACGACAAGCTCTCGGAGATCGCCCCCGTCGTGGCCTACCCCGAGGACGCCGTGGCCTACGGGACGTCCTGGCAGGACTCCACGGAGCTCATCGGCCAGGCCCTGGGCCGGGAGGAGCAGGCCGCCGAGGTCGTGGCGGACGTCGAGCAGCAGATCGCGGACGCGGCCGCCGAGTACCCGGAGCTGGAGGGCACCTCCTTCGTGTACGGCACGCTGGACCCGTCCGCGGCCGACCAGATCTTCGCCTACACCGCGGTGGACAACCGCCCCAAGTTCCTCCAGTCCCTCGGCATGGTCCAGTCCGAGGCGGTCGAGGAGGCCGCCGCGGGCAAGGAGGACGAGTTCTACATCACCTGGTCCCCGGAGCGGGCCGACCAGCTGACCTCGGACGTCTTCGTGAGCTGGGCCGAGGACGAGGGCGTGCGCGAGGCCATCGAGAACGACCCCCTGCTCAGCCGCGTCCCCGCGGTGGCCGACGGCGCCCTGGTGCTCCAGAGCGACCAGCAGGAGGTGCTCTCGGTCTCGGCGGCGTCCCCGCTGAGCATCCCGTGGGCGCTCGAGAACGTGCTGCCGGACATCGCCGAGGCCGCGGCCTCCGCCGACGGGCAGTGAGTCCCCGGTCCCGGTGAGCAGCACCAGCACGGCCTCCCCCGCCGCCCCCCGGATCCCCGGCGCCGCCCAGCGGCGCCGGGGCCTCGCCCTGCTCGCCGCCCTCCTGCTCCTGGCGGTCTCCGCGGCGGCGTCCCTGTTCTGGGGCGCCCGCTCGGTGGATCCCGCAACGGTGGTCCAGGTGCTCGCCGGGCTGCCCGCCGCCCTGCTGGACGGCGGGTCCCAGCTCACCGCCGGGCTGGGCATCGACGCCGCCGTGGTGCAGAGCCGGATCCCGCGGACCCTCACCGCCGTGCTCGTCGGGGCGGCGCTCGCCGTGGCCGGCGCCGGGATGCAGGGAGTCAGCCGCAACCCCCTGGGCGACCCGGGGCTGCTGGGCCTGACCGCCGGCGCCTCCTGCGCCGTGGTGCTCGGCCTCGGCTGGCTCGGCGTGGCGGCCACGTGGCAGCTGACCGCGCTCGCCCTCACGGGCTCCGCCGTGGCCGCCGTGCTCGTCTTCGGCTCCTCCCGGCTGGGCGGCGGCGCCCCCACCCCGGCGGGTCTGGTCCTCTCCGGCGCCGCGGTCAGCGCCGGCTTCACCGCGCTGACCACCTCCGTGGTGCTGAGCCAGCCGGCGGTGCTGGACCGCTTCCGGTTCTGGAGCATCGGCTCGGTCGCCCGCGCCGAGAGCACCGACCTCACCGCCGTGGCCCCCCTCGTGCTCCTCGGCGTGCTGCTCGTGCTGGGCGGCTCCTCCGGGCTCAACGCCATGGCCCTGGGCGACGAGCTCGCGCGCGGCCTCGGTGTGGACCTGGGCGTGCAGCGCGTGCTGGTCTTCGTGGGCGTGGTCCTGCTCTCGGGCTCCGCGACCGCCCTGGCCGGGCCCATCGCCTTCGTGGGCCTGCTCGTCCCGCACGCCGTGCGCCGCCTCCTGGGCGGCGACTACCGCTGGATCGTGCTGCTCAGCGCGGTGCTCGGGCCGGCGCTGCTGCTGCTGGCCGACGTCCTGGGGCGCGTGCTCACCCCGCCGCAGGAGATCCACGTGGGCATCACCACGGTGGTGCTCGGCGTGCCCGTGCTGCTGGCGCTGCTGCGCCGGGGACGGAGCGTGACCCTGTGACCGGCACCGTGCTGGCCCCCGCCGCCCCGGAGGGGACCGGGGCCGCCGAGGCGCTGCGGGCGGTCCGCCGCACCCGCGCCCGGCGGAGCCGCCGCGCCGTGGCCCTGCTCGCCCTCGCCCTGCTGGCGGCCCTGGCCGTGCGGGTGCTGCTGGGGCGCTACACGGTGACGATCCCCGACTTCTTCGCGATCCTCGCAGGCGAGCAGATCCCCGGGGCGAGCTTCATCGTCCTGCAGGAGAAGCTGCCGCGCGCGGTGCTGGGCGCCCTGGCGGGGACCGCCCTCGGCTGCTCCGGGGCGCTGTTCCGCCGGGTGCTGCGCAATCCGCTGGCCAGCCCCGACATCCTGGGCATCACCTACGGGGCGGCCGCGGGCGCCGTGGCGGGCACGGCGCTGTGGGGCCTGCGCGGCACCGCCGTGTCCTGGACGGCGCTGGCCGGGGCGCTGCTCGCCGCCGCCCTGATCGCCACCGCCTCGGTGCGCCTGCGCGGCGGCGGGATCGTGGGCGAACGGTTCCTGCTCGCCGGGATCGGCGTGGCCGCCCTGGCCCAGGCGGTCACCGCCGCCATGCTGACGCGGCTGGCCCTGAACTCCGCCCAGGACGCCGCGGTGTGGACCGCGGGGTCCCTGAGCGCCGCCACGTGGGAGCGGATCACCGTGCTCGGCGCCTGCCTGCTGCTGGCGGTGCCCGCGGCCGTGGCCGTGCACCGGGCCCTCGAGCCCGCCGAGCTCGGCCCCGAGCTCGCCGCAGGACTGGGCGCGCACCCGGGCCGCAGCCGGGCCCTCGCCCTGGGCCTGGGCGTGCTGCTGGCCGCCGCCGCGACGGCCGCCACCGGCCCGCTGGCCTTCGTGGCCCTGATGTCCACCCCGGTGGCCACCGCCCTGACCCGCGGCCGGACCTCGATCCTGGCCTGCGCCCTGGTGGGCGCGGTGGTCGTGGTGGTCGCCGACTCGCTCGGCTCCGACCTGCTGGCGGGCACGCAGCTGCCGGCCGGTGTGGTCACCGGGGCCGTGGGCGCCCCCGTGATGCTGTGGCTGCTCGTACGGCAGCGGAGAGGAGGTACCGCATGACACCCGATCTGCACGCCGTGGCGGACCCGGAGGGCGAGGTCCCGGCGTTCCGGATGCGCGGGCTGTCCCTGGGCTACGACGACCGCACCGTGGTGCGGGAGGTCGACCTGGACATCCCGCACGGCGGCACCACCGTGCTCATCGGCGCCAACGGGTGCGGCAAGACGACGCTGCTCAAGGGCCTGTCCCGGCAGCTCAGACCGCTGGCCGGGACCCTCGAGGCCGACGGCCGCGGGGTGCGCGAGTGGCACTCCCGCCAGTACGCCCGCTCCGTCAGCCTCCTGCCGCAGTCCCCGGTGGTGCCGGAGGGGCTGACCGTCGCCGAGCTCGTGGAGCGCGGGCGGCACCCGCACCGCCGCTGGTGGGGCGCCCCCTCCCCCGACGACGACGCGGCCGTGGCGCGGGCCATGGAGCTCACGGAGCTCACCGAGCTCGCCGGGCGCCCCGTGGAGGAGCTCTCCGGCGGGCAGCGCCAGCGGGTCTGGATCGCCCTCACCCTGGCCCAGCGGGCCCGCACCATGCTGCTCGACGAGCCCACCTCCTACCTCGACCTGGCCCACCAGGTGGACCTGCTGGACATGCTGCGCGGGCTCGAGCACCCGGAGGGGCCGCGCCGGGGCCGGGCCACCGTGGTGGCCGTCCTGCACGAGCTCAACCTGGCCGCCCGCGTGGCCGACCGGCTCGTGGCGATGGCCGCGGGCCGGATCGTGGCCGTGGGGCCGCCGGCCGAGGTGCTCACCCCGGAGCTGCTGGCCGAGGTCTTCGGGCTGCGCGCCGACGTGGTGCCCGACCCCGTGGGCGGGCGCCCCGTCGTCCTGCCCCGCGGGCGGGCCCGGGAGGGCGCCCACCCCGCTCCGCCCGCCGTGGCCCTGGACCCGACCCCCGCAGCGGGCGCCCGTCCCGCCGCCGAGACCGTGAGGAACCTGTCGTGACCGTCACCAGCATCCCGGGGACCGCCCCCGCCGCCCCTGTGCTCTGCGTCGAGGCCGCCGTGACGTCCGTGACGCAGCTGTGCCCGTCCTTCCGCCGCATCACCCTGGCGGGCCCGGAGCTCGCCGGCCTCTCCCCCGCCCTGCTCGGGGCCGGGGACCTGACCCGGTGCCGGGACGCGTACATCAAGCTGCTCGTCCCGCCGCCCGGCCGGGCACCCGAGCGGGCGGACCTCTCCCTGGGCCTGCGCGAGGGCTGGTTCGCCCGCCCCGCCGAGGAGCGCGGCTGGATGCGCACCTACACCGTGCGCGGCGTCCGGCGCACCACCTTCTGCGGGATCGTGGTGCCGGAGCTGGTGATCGACGTCGTGGTGCACGACGGGCACGGCCAGGACGGGCCCGGCAGCCGGTGGGCGGCGGCCGCGGCCCCCGGCGAGCGCGTCTACCTGCTGGGCCCCGGCCCCCAGGAGCGGCCGTGGGCGGCCTGGGACCACGGCGTCGCGCGGCGCGTGCTGGCCGTGGGGGACGAGACCGCGGCGCCGGCCCTGATGTCCGTGGCCGAGGAGTTCGCCGAGAAGTGCGCCGAGGAGTTCCCGGGCGCGGCCGCCGCCGACGGCTCCCGCCCCCGTCTCGACGTGGTGCTGGAGGTGCCGCACCACGACGACGTGGCGGCCCACCGGCTGGCCGCCGAGCTGCCCGACGTGCGCCTGCACGTCCTGCCCCGCGCCGGCCGCGGGGCCCCCGCGGGGCACGGGCACCGGGCCGCCACGCGGCTCGCGCGCCTGCTGGGGCTGCCCGGCGGGGCCGTGGACGACGTCCTGGCGGGCCGGCGCCCGCAGCGCGGGGAGCACGCGCCGGTGCCGCTGCGGGTCGGCGAGCGGCCCGAGGAGCCCCGGGCGTGGTCGGTGGCGGCTCCCGGGCACCCCGACGTCCCCTACGTCTTCCTCGCCGGGGAGTCCGGCACGGTCAAGGCGCTGCGCCGGCTGTGCGTGGACGCCGCGGGCATCCCCAAGGACAACGTCTCCTTCATGGGCTACTGGCGGCAGGGGCAGGCGGAGTCCTGAGCCCGGCGTCCGGGTCCGCCCGCCCGGTCAGGGGCTCAGGGCGTAGGTGCCGGAGACCTGCACCATGGACAGCAGCTGCAGGGAGCTCGCGTAGTAGCCGTTGAGCTGGGTGCGGGCGGCCAGGTGACGCCACAGGGCGTCGAGCCACGCCTGGTCCCCGCCCCAGCGGGCGCCGACCGCCAGGGGCGCGATGAAGGCCAGGTCCTGGTAGGCCCCGCCGGGCAGGGTGGCCCCGCCCAGGGTGTAGCCGGTGGGCAGGCGGGCGGGGTCGCCTCCGCACTTCGTCCTGGCCCAGCGGGAGATGCGGGCCGCGGCGGCGCGCGCCTCGGGATGCCGGGACGAGCCGAGCCGCAGCGGGACGCGGCAGGAGTTGTAGTAGCAGTGCCCGTCGTGGGCGGACTCCAGGGTGTGGGCCGGTGCCGGGGCGATGCTCGCCGGCGGGCCGACCGTGAAGTCGGGCAGCAGGCCGGTCCGGGGCGCGTGCACCGACTGCAGCCGTCGGATCGCCGCCAGGTGCCGGGCCCAGACGGTGCCCCAGCTCGCGTCGCCGGTGGCGCGGTGGAACGCCCCGAAGTGCCCGATCATCCAGTCGCTGGGGCGGGAGACGTTCTGCCAGGCCCCGTGGGACCAGTCGCCGAGCTCGAGCAGCCCGGTGGTGGGCGAGACCAGGGAGCGCTTCACGGCGGCGATCCGGTCCCGGGCCAGCCGGAGGTAGTCGTAGGTGCCGGCGGACCCCCACCGCCGGTGGGCCATCAGCCAGCCCATGGCGATGTCCAGGTCCCCGTCGGTGGCGCTGTCCCCGCCGTGCTGGGTGACCATCCGGTGATCCTGCTCGGCGGCGTGCAGTCCGGGGTCGATGCGGGAGGGGTGGTCCAGGACGTACCGGGTGATCCCTTCGGCGTAGGTGCGCGCCCGGGGGTCGGCGGGGGCGAGCTGGGCGCAGAGCATCAGGCCGTAGCCCTGCCCCTCGGCGACGTAGGCGTTCGCCCCGCCCTGGGCGTCGGCGCGCACGGCCCACCAGCCGCGGGCCGCGTCGTGGCGCAGCAGCGCGGTCCAGCTGTGCCACAGGGCCCGGACGGAGGCGTCCGTCCGGCGCTGGGAGGTCGTCGGTCTCAGCACGGTGGTGGCTCCCAGGGCGGGGATGGGGGCCGCGACGGCGGGGCCGACCGCCAGGGCGGCGCCCGTCGCGAGCAGGGTACGGCGGTGCATGGGGGGCTCCGATCACGGCACGACGGAACGGGCCAGGGCCGCACGAGGGCGCCCTGTCGGTCGGAACGGCGGGCCCGCCGCGCGAGGGGTGGGGCGGTCGGGGGGACACCGTCAGGACCTGCTTATCACCGTTCGGCGCCGGGCCGGGGCCCGGGCTCGCCCCGGCGCGCCGTCGCAGCCGTCGCGCGGCAGGGCGGGGCGCCACGCCGCCGGGCGGCACCGGAGGAAGGGACGGGTCGCAGCGCGCGGCGGCGTCCGGCAGGGGCCGCTCAGGACGCGGGGCGGGCGGTGACGCGCAGCACGGCGTCGTCGCCGCCGTTGGAGGTGGTCACCCACAGCGCGCCCTCCTCGTCGAGGGTCAGCGAGCGCAGGCGGCCGTAGTCGTTCTCCAGCTCCTCCATCCGCGTGGTGCCCGTGATCCCGGCGCCCTCCACCCGGTAGACCCCCACGCCGGTGTTCTTCAGCTCCGCCACGGCGAGGGCCCCGTCCCACGCCCCCCACTGCGGGCCCTCCAGGAACGCGGCGCCGCTGACGGCCACGGTCGGGCGGCCGGAGGACCATGCGGCCTCGACCGCGTCCGGGAACTTCTCGAGGTCGGTCATCGGGGTGGACTCGTCGTAGCCGGGCACCGGGTCCCACCCGTAGTTGCCGCCGGGGCGCAGTTCGTTGATCTCGTCGTCGCGGCCGGGGCCGTGCTCCGCGGACCACATGTCGCCCGTGCCCGGCTGCACCGCGAGGCCCTGCACGTTGCGGTGCCCAACTATGAGTCGGGCACGGCATAGAATCCGGGGCATGGGACATGTTGCGATCTACTGCCGGATCAGTCAGGACACTGAACGCCTAGGGCTGGGCGTTGCTCGCCAAGAGCAAGCATGCCAAGAGTTGGCAGAGCGCAAGGCCCTAGGCCGCGCGGAGTCTTACATCGATAACGACGTGTCCGCCTACGCCAAGAGACGGCCTCAGTATGAGCGGATGCTAGAGGGCATCCGTACTGGGGAAGTGAGCGCAGTAGTCGTGTTCCACACTGACCGACTGCACCGGCAACCATCAGAGCTAGAGGACTACATCAGGGCATGCGAAGCTCTGAGACCGGCTGTGCCGACCTACACCGTGCAAGGCGGAGAGTTGGACCTGTCCACCCCTGATGGGCGCATGACGGCGCGCGTGCTGGGCGCTATGGCCAGTCGTGAGTCTGAGCTGAAAGCTAGCCGCGCCAAGCACAAGGCTGAGCAGGACAGGCGCTCAGGGCGCTACGTGTTTGGAGCCAAGGTGCCTTTCGGCTGGACGCTGCAAGACGGTAAGCCGGTGCTGAATGAGCCGGTGGCAGACATGCTCCGGCAAGCGCACTACGACGTTCTCAACGGCACGTCTGTCTCATCCGTGGCCCAAGCGCTCAACACGGCTGGGCACGTCTCGCGCAACGGGAAGCAGTGGGGGCACCACACCGCACGGCAACTGTTCCTGCGCTCGCACAACGCCGGGATCACTGTTAATCCCGAGACAGGCGAAAAGCTTGCCGACTCAGAGATGCCAGCCATTGTGAGTGAGGACGTGTGGCGATCCGTGGTAGCTACGCTCACACGTCCCGAGCGGCGTACGTCACGAGACAACGCCGTACAGCACTTGCTCTCAGGCATCATGCTCTGTCATTGCGGATCAGTCATGCGCGCCAAGCGCAGGGGCAAGGCCACTGGGCACACATGGAGTTATGTCTGTATCGAGACGGCAGGTGCCTCCGCTACAGCCAATAAGGGCAAGGTAGAGCGGCACTGTTCTAGACGAATCGAACCGGTAGACACGGAAGCGCTTAATGCATTGCGCTGGGCGCTTGAGCTGGGCGTCACGCCTGCGCAAATCCATAAGGCACAAGACGGGCAAAGCGTAGAGGAGGCAAGCGCAGAGCTGTACGGACTGCGCACACGGCGGGATCACCTAGAGCAACTGTTCAACTCAGGCGGTATGGACATTGAGCAGTTCGCACGGATGAACGGCGAACTACGCGTATCGATCCAACACGCTGAGCAGCAGTTGTCTCTAGCGCGGGAAGCGCAGGGCGCGCTTGGCATCACGACGGACGACGTAGACGCTTATCTAGCGGGCTTGGATATCGAAAAGAAACGGCATCTCATCAGATCAGTGCTGCGGATTACCTGCTACCCGGCTGAGCACAGCCGTACGCCGCTGAGCGAATGCCTAGAAGTTGTGTTCCGCGCGGGGCAGGACGGGCAGACCTGGACTGCGCTTAGCGATCAAGACGTGTACTTTGGCTATGGGCCGCGTATTGCGCGTCCCGAGGGATCGATAGACCACGATGAAAGCTACATCGTGTTTCCCACTGGGCGAGGGAAAATCAACCTTTCTGACACAGCAGCGCAGTATTCTGAGTGACGGTCCCCGCCGTGCATGGTTGCTTGCACTCACACCCTTATGTCTACGGGAGGACATTTAGAAATCCTTCTACAGATAGAAGGCTTGTTGCACGCTTACTCCGATGGAAGGTCCAAAAACCGACCAGCGGATACGCTTCACAGACTGAGGGGCACGTGAGCAATCCTGGCGCACTCACGCCACTACGTATACGGGGGATCGTTTCCGCGATCCGGTGCCACGGATACCACTACTAGCACGAGAGGTCCACGGACTGACCGTGCGACATCACTACTATGACGCGGATATCCTTTACGAGATGGAAGCTCATTGCACCAATCCCGGAGCAATGCAATCACTCATAAGGTAGAACAACAGATTTCCTGCCGGAGACGGTAGGCGCATGGCTTACAGCGAAGTGCTGTGGGCCTATTTTTATTTGGCTTGCGAGTCAAGAGAACTAAAGAGAAGAACGAAAGGAGGGAAGATGCCTCAGCTACACGGCGAGAACCATCCGCGCTCGCGGCTCACGGTCGAGGACGTGGCCGCTATCAGGCGTGACTATGTGCCTGGGCGGATCACTTATGCCGCACTCGCCAAGCGGTATGATACAACGGCACAAAACATCGGCAACGTCATCAACGGCAAGACATGGCAACAGAGGCCGCAGAAGCCTCTCTAAGCGATTAGAAAGCTCTGAGATAGCCAGGACTACCCCTGACCCATTTACGGGGCTTAGAGCGGCCATAGAGGGCCGCACGTAAGGCAAAGTCAATCTAAGCGGCATGCCCCACGACAACAACCGAAAGGAAACGAAATGACTGCTGCACCATTTAACCGCGCTGCATGGATTGAGGCCGTAGAGCGCAGCGATCTTCTTTGGAATGTGGATAAGGATATCGCTAAGGCGGCATCCGAATATTTCAATGCTCATGGTGAGCTATTGATTAGTCCGGCGATCCTTGGTGTATCGCGTCCCGTGCGTTTGGCCCGGATTGAGCACAATACACAGCGCCGGATTGGGCAGACAATGGGCGCGCTAAGCGCTTACGGTTTCTTAGTTCCGCCGGAAAACCCGGAAGAGCGCCCACCCATTAGGGCGTGCCTGCCTGTTTATGTCTAGGGAAATGAAAGGGAGATGCTATGCGAACTGATATACAGCAATGGCTTCACGCCATTGAGCAGGATGATGAGCTAAATGCTTTTGATGATGCTGTGGCGGAGCAGCTAGCGGCCCGTGTGGGGCCGCTTGGGAACGTGGCCCATATCAGCTACGGCGATCTGTGCGACAGGCTCAGCCTGGGTCGAGCGGATCGTGATGTTTGGGAAAGCCTGCGCGTACTGCGTGAGCGTGGATACCTAAACCGCTATCACGGCTCAGCATGGCAGGGCAGAGCTACACAGCACCCGACTGCGGGCTTTGAGCTAGCCACCACGTAATGAGCGCTACAGCCTGCCTCTCGCTGGGGCTTCGGCAGGGGCAGGAAGGGCACCGGAGAGGGCATGCGGGGAGGGGCGCAAAGAGCCACTAACCCTAAGCCCTGTTTTTGGTCAGTTTGGGAACAGTCCGCAATGGCTGTTCCCTTTTGTTATCTGGGCAGGTATGGTGCCTGATAGCCGAAATAAAGAAATTTCAGCGATCGTAATTGCGACAAAATGACATGGCCCCTAGACAGGCCAGCAAATGACTGAGAGGACCACATGAATGCCGAGGGAAGCACGAGCAGAGCCGTGCCGAAAAGTGCTCTGTCCAGAGGTAGGCAATGCCCAATGTGAAGCCATTGGCAACGGCGGTTACGGCTTGTGCCGGACACATCGGAAAACCTGGGAGCGACTGAACGACGACCTGCGTTGCGACTATGACGGGTGCCGAAACTACCTGTTCCGGCCTGGCCGGTCACAGCCTTTCAGCCGTGAGTGGACCTACGCGGGGCGAACCTACCGGCGTTGCAACGTGCACATGGGTACGTTTCTTCGCTGGACGCCGGAGTTATTACGGACAAACTTATCTCACTTCGGTTCGTTAGTTATTCCTAATGATGCCGGATGCTGGGAATTCCAACGTGCGTCTCGCAATCCCGCATATGGTGAGTTCATTCCCGTAGGTGATAAAAATGATGCATGGCTTGCACATAGGATAAGCTACTTCCTTTTTGTGCAGAAGCCTTTAGGCAAAGATCATCAGGTGGATCATCGATGCATGAATGGGCGATGTGTGAGACCGGATCATTTGCAAGGCGTAACGGAAACTGAAAACCAAAGGCGCCGTGCGCGTGGTAAACCAATGAAGCCGCTAAAGAATTGGACTCGTGCAGGAATTGAATTTGCGCATGAGTTCAACCTGCCAGCGCCATATTAGGCGCAGGCATAGACAACAACAACACAAACGAAAGAGAGAACCATAATGAACACCATTGAATCTGCACAGACCAACCTTGACGCCGCTCGTGCTGCTCGCGCTGAGCATGTTGCCCTGATCCAGAGCACGGCCCGTGATTACCACGGGGCCAAGGCAAAGGCTGATAGCTACCTACAGCTTCTCGGCAATGGTGAGGTTACTTCCCTGGAAGCCGGGGCAATTAAGTCGGCTCCGCAGGCGCTTGCCGAGCTTCACCAGGCGCTTACCGCTGAGCTTTCAAGCTTTGACGCTGAGGTGCTGAATGCCGAGGTGGACGTAATCCGTGCGCAGGTCATTGACTCTGCGTCGGACCTGCTGAGCTTTGAGGACCGCGAAAGGATCGTGAGCGATCTGGCCGATGCTATCGAGCCTGCCCTTGCGGTAGCCAAGGCGAAACTCGATGCACATAACCGCGTGATTGCTGGTGCTGAGTCTGCACTGCGCAACCATCGGAGCCGCGACTTGAACGGCGTGCGACTTGAAATCAATGCTTCGGTGCCGTATCTCACCGTTGACGGCGAAACGTACACTACAGCGAACGACACGGGACTTGCCGATGCTTTGGCTACAGAGCTGAACAAGCGGCGGCTTCAGTCCGCTTGGGATAACCGCTGATATCTGCGCTAGGTAGACCGGGGCTGGGCTTAGTGCTCAGTTGAGCCCCGCATGATGGTGTAACGCTCGGTGGCCGAGTTCGTCGTTGCGGACGAGGGCGCGGCCACCGTGAGATCTTTCGAGTTCACCTCTCACAGCACCCTCGAAAG
>NZ_JARAMH010000013.1:0-114776 GCF_029524215.1 Kocuria oceani
GAGCGCGACGATGCCCTACCGGGCTGGCTGCACTTCTACAATCATCATCGAGCCCACTCCGCACTTGGAGGCCAGCCACCGGTCACCCGCCTGACCAACCTCCCTGGACATCACATTTAGGCCACCACGTCCTCCTTCGTCGGAGTGTGGTCGTGGTCGCGGCGGTGACGCAGGTGCTGGACGGCGCTGATAAGCAGTCCGAGAGCCAGGATGGTGTAGAGGGTGATGGTGATGGGGCTGTCCACGAGGATGCCTGGATCGCCTTCGGAGACGGCCAGGGCGCGGCGCAGTTCGGTCTCGGCCAGGGGGCCCAGGACGACGGCGATGAGCACGGGGGCCACGGGCACGTTGTAGCGGCGCATCATGAAGCCCAGCGCACCCAGGCCCAGCAGCAGCCATAGGTCGATCAGGGAGGCGCTGATCGCGTAGACCCCGAGCATGGACAGCACGGTGATCCCGGCGTAGAGGTAGTGGCGCGGAATTCTCAGCAGTTTGGCCCACACGGGGGCGAAGGACATGTTGAGGATGACGAGGATGACCAGGCCGATGAACAGGGAGGCCAGCAGGGCCCAGACGAGGTCGCCGCTGCGTTCGAAGAGCAGGGGTCCCGGTTGCATGCCGTACTGCTGGAAGGCAGCGAGCATGATCGCGGCGGTGGCCGAGGTGGGCAGGCCCAGGGCGAGCAGGGCGCCCATGGCGGTGCCGGCGGTGGCGTTGCCGGCGGCTTCGGGGGCGGCCAGGCCGCGGATGGAGCCGGTGGTGCCGAACTCGGGGTCGTTGCGGCGTTTGGCCAGTTGTTTCTCGGTGCCGTAGGCGAGGAAGGTTGGGACTTCGGCTCCGCCGGCGGGGATGAGGCCGAAGGGGGCGCCGAAGGCGGTGCCGCGGATCCAGGCGGGCAGGGCTTTGCGGAAGTCGCCGGCGGTGAGCCAGGTCTTGCCCTTGGGGCGGATCTGGGTGGCCACGGGGTCGCGGTGGATGCGGGAGGCGACGTGGAGGACTTCCCCGAGGGCGAGCAGTCCGACGGTGATTACGACGATGGAGATTCCGTCGAAGAGCTGCGGGAGTCCGAGGGTGAAGCGGGCGGTGCCGCTGGGCCCGTCCACCCCGACCAGGACCAGAGCCAGGCCGATGCCCAGGGCGGCGATGCCGCGGATGACGGATTCGGCCACCACGGCGGAGATGGCTAGGAAGGCAAACACGGCCAGCGCGAAGTATTCGGCCGGGCCGAAGACGGTGGCCAGCCGCACCAGGGTGGGGGCGAAGAACACGACCAGGGTGGTGGCGACGAGCCCGCCGAAGAAGGCGCCCAGGGCGGCGGTGGCCAGGGCTTTGGCGGCCTGGCCGTTCTTGGCCATGCGGTGGCCTTCGAAGGTGGAGGCGATCGCGGAGGAGTTGCCGGGGGTGTTGAGCAGGATCCCGGAGGTGGAGTCGCCGAAGAGCCCGCCGAAGTAGACGCCGGCGAACATGATGAAGGCTGCGGTGGGGTCCAGGGAGAAGGTGATGGGCAGCAGCAGGGCCACGGCCATGGCCGAGCCCAGGCCGGGTAGCACGCCGACGGCGGTGCCCAGGATCGCGCCGATGAGCACCCAGAGCAGGTTCATGGGGGTCAGGGCGTTGCTGAATCCCTCGAGCAGGAGGGTGAGCTGTTCCATTTAGAGCAGTCCTTCCAGGAATCCGGAGGGCAGGGGCAGGCCGAGCCCGGCGTTGAAGGCCAGCTGGATGACCGAGGAGAAGAGCAGGGCCACGCCGATGTCGAACAGTGGCCGTTTGCTGCCCAGCGCGCGGGAGACGACCCAGAACAGGAAGGCCGCGCACAGGACCCAGCCCACCACCTTGAGCAGGACGATAAAGACCGCCGCTGCGCCCAGGATCATCCCGAGGGTCTTCCAGTCCGAGTAGGTCTTCCACCGGCTGGAGATGCCCGGTCCGCGGGCGGCGGTGTGCTCCCAGGAGATGTGCGCCAGGTCGTCGAGCATGTCGGCGGAGAAGTCGCCGCGCCCGGGGTGGGGGTCGGTGTCGGGCAGGTGCGGGTGGCGGATGAGGTGGATGGCCAGCAGGGTGGCCGTGGTGTACAGCAGCACGCACACGATGATCGGGAAGAACGTCGGCCCGGGCACGGCCTCGCCCTGGACGTTCATGGTGACGGTGCCGATGGTGAGCATGGCGGCGAGCACGTACAGCAGCGCCACCAGGGCGAACTCGCTGCGGCCGGTCCAGAAGCTCTTCCGCAGTGGGGTGCCCGTGGTGGGGTCCCCGGTGTGGGTGGTGGTGTCGGTGATGCTCATAGTCCGAGGTCCTTTACGATCTGCTGGGCGGTGGCCACTTCGCCGTCGATGAAGTCTTCGAACTCCTCGCCGGTGGAGAAGGTGTCGTCCCAGTTGTTGCGGGCCAGCGCGTCCTGCCACTCCGGGGTGGCGTGCCACTCGGTGACGATGTCGATGAACTCGTTCTTCGCCTCCTCGGTGATGCCCGGGGCGGCGACGACGCCGCGCCAGTTGGACATGGACACGTCGACACCTTGTTCGCGGAAGGTAGGCACGTCCACGCCCTCGAGGCGTTCGGGGGAGGAGATGGCCAGGGCCCGGAGGTTGCCGGCCTCGACCTGGTCCTTGACCTCGTTGTAGCCCGACATCCCGGCCGCAGTGGTGTGGGAGAGCAGGGAGTTCAGGGCCTCTCCGCCGCCGGAGTAGGCCACGTAGTTGACCTGGAGGGGGTCGATGCCGACCTCCTTGGCCAGAAGGCCGCTGAGCAGGTGATCGATAGAACCCAGGGATCCGCCGCCGATGGAGTTGGCCCCGGGGTCCTGCTTCCAGGCGGCGAGAAAGTCCTCCAAGGTCTGGAACTTCGAGTCGGCCGGCACCACGAGGGCGGCGTAGTCGTCGGCCATCCGGGCGATAGGGACCACGTCGTCGAAGGACTCGGGGTTGTCGGCCAGCTCAATCGCCCCGACCATCACCCCGCCGGTGACCATCAGCGCGTCCTCCCGCCCGGGGTCCTGGACGAACTGACTCAACCCGATGGTGCCACCGGCGCCGGGGATATTGACCATCTGCGGGTTGTTGACGATCCCCTGGGCCCGCAGGGCCTGCTGACCTTCGCGGGCGAATCCGTCCCAGCCACCCCCCGGGGCGGCCGGGGCGATCAGGGTCAGTTTGTTGCGGGCGGTGCTCACACCTCCCGAGGAGGCCGCGTTGACCAAGGCCAGCACGGTCACCACCGCCACCAGCAGGCTGAACAGGCCTGCACGGATGGTCCTTTTCATGCTCCTCGTTCCCTCACGACGTCGTCCGTTGCTCGGGCCGATGCTCCACGACCACCGTCCCGCACGGTAGGACCGAGGGGATCACCCCACAGGTGCATACCGCTGTACACATTGGAATACAGTTATACGGTGTGACTCCCATCACCGCAAGACCTGTCGCACCGCGGGCCGATCAGTAAGCGTCATCAGTCGTTCAGAACCGCAGATCTTTCCTAGAAACGTCTTGGCGACTCCGGTGCAGTTGCTGTATACAGTTGTGTACAAATGATTTCAGGAGGTAGCAATGACAGCCCAAAACACCGAGGTCACCACCGAAACCACCGACGTCGTGGTCGTGGGCGGGGGCAACGCCGGGTTCACCGCCGCCCACGCGGCCGCGGTGCGGGGCCGGTCGGTGATGCTGCTCGAGAAGGGTGAGCAGGACATGGCTGGGGGCAACAGCTTCTACACCGCCGGCGCCACCCGCATCGCCCACAACGGGCTGGAGGACCTGCGGGACTTCATCGAGCCCGACGACCGCCACGCCACGACCGTGGTCCCGCCCTACAGCGCCGAGGAGTACGCCGCCGACCTGGCCAAGGTCACCGAGGGCCGCAACGACCCGGAGCTGACCCAGGTGCTCGTCACCGAGAGCCAGTCCACCCTGCGGTGGCTCAACAGCCTGGGGCTGAAGTACCGGCTGATGTACGAACGCCAGGCCTACGAGCGGGCGGACGGGTCCTACCTGTTCTGGGGCGGGCTGCACGTGGGCAACGTCGGCGGCGGGGAAGGCCTGATCGAAGACCACACCCAGGTCGCCGGAAAGCTGGGCGTGCAGGTGCGCTACGGGCACCGGGCCACCGAACTGTGCGTGGAGGACGGTCGCGTCGTCGGTGTGGCCGTCGAAACCAGCGGGGGGCGCAAGGTGATCCGGTCCGAGTCCGTGATCCTCACCGCCGGCGGTTTCCAGTCCGACCCCTCCTGGCGCCGCGAACACCTCGGGAAGGGGTGGGAGAACGCCAAGGTACGCGGCACCCCGTACAACACCGGGGACATGATCGCCGCCGCCCTGAACGTCGGGGCAGCCAAGGGCGGGGACTGGTCCACCTGCCACTCCGTGCAGTGGGACGCCTTCACCGCCACGAATGAGTCCAACCGCGAGCTGACCAACCGGCTCACCCGGCAGAGCTACCCGCTGGGCATCATCGTCAACACCGAGGGGAAGCGGTTCCTCGATGAGGGCGCGGACTTCCGCAACTACACCTACGCCAAGTACGGCAAGGAGATCCTCAAACAGCCCGGCTCGGTGGCCTACCAGATCTTCGACGCCACCCTGCGCCCCATGCTGCGCACCGAGGAGTACGACATGCCCGGCATCTCCGTGGCCACCGCCGACACCATCGAAGAGCTCGCGGCCAAGATCGGGCTCGACCCGACCGCACTGACCCAAACGATCCAGGACTACAACGCCTCCATCGACCGAACCGTCGAGTTCGACCCCACGATTAAGGACGGCCGCAAGGCCGACACCACCCCGCCCAAGAGCAACTGGGCCTCCCCGCTGGAGACCGGCCCGTTCTACGCCTACGGGGTCACCTGCGGGATCACCTTCACTTTCGGCGGAGTCAAGGCCGACACCCACGGACGAGTCCTCGACGCCGACGGCCAGCACATCGAAGGTCTCTACGCCGCCGGGGAGATGCTCGGCGGACTGTTCTCCACCAACTACCCCGGCGGTTCCGGGCTGGCCGCCGGATGCGTTTTCGGCCGCCGCGCCGGAGCCCTCGCGTAAAGTTGGTGCCCACCCGGCCAGCACAGGTCCACACCACGCGAGGGGAACCCCAGTGACGCACACCGCCACGTCGGCACGCCCGGACGGCGACGCCATCTTCCTCGCCCTGCGCGATGAGATCCTCACCGGCATCCACCAGCCCGGCACCCCCATGCGCGAAGTGGCCCTGGCCCAGCGATTCGGCGTCTCCCGGACACCCGTCCGGGAGGCGCTCTCCCGCCTGCAGCAGGAACGACTGCTCGAACGCGTCCACCGCGGACTCCGAGTCCCGCAGATTGACCCGCAACAGGTCATCCAAATCTACGACATGCGCATCCTGCTCGAACAAGAAGCCGCCGCCCAAGCCGCCCGCGCCCGCCAGTTCACCGACCTGATGCGCCTGGACGCCCTCGTGGAACGTGATCGGGCCCTCGTCGACCCCGACGACCACACCCGGATCACCACCAACCTGGAGTTCCACGCCGCCGTATGGGCCTGCACCCACAACCCCGTGCTGCAGGACCTGCTCGAACGCCTCTCCACCCACCTAGTCCACGCACCCAAGTCCACCCTGTCGACCGATAACCGGTGGGACGCCGCCCTGGACGAACACGAACGACTCGTGCGCGCCATCGAGGACCAGGACGAACAGACCGCACGCACCATCGCCCGCGAGCACATGGAAACCGCCCGCCGGCTCCGCCTGCAGCTCCTGCGCAAGACCGCCCTGCAGCAGCCGGCAGCTGATCCCAAACGCTCCCGCTGAACGGCCCAGCCACCCCCAGGCCGCAGCGCGATTCCACAGACGCCTGAAACACCCGTCAACACGCGCCCACCGAATCTTCATCCTGACGACATCGCGACCACGGCTGTGGGAATGGCATACCCATCGGAAATCAAGCGCATCCTGAGTCCCATGCGATCCTGGCGCGGATTGGCCCATGGACAGCACCTGCAGGCGCAATTCCGTCCCCCTGCTTTACATATGGCCGGATAGCGGACATCAAGCCAGCTTTGATGACACCTACTGATGCAGTAGCCCCCAACAGGCATGGCCGTTCTTATGGGCGTTGCCACAAAGTCGGGCGGCCACCGTGTGGTGGCCGCCCGCGTTCATGTTTATGAGGTTGGATTGCCCGTCAAAAGACGGGGGTGCGCTCTGTGATCCTCATCGGGTGGCGTTACTAGTCGATCTGTTGATGCGAGACCCGGTGGAGGATTATGAGACGCCGAGCATGAAGTGTGCGATCACTGCTGAGGTGATGTAGGTGCCGAAGAGAACGAACACGGCCACCACCAGCAGCTTCCAGCCGGATCGCTTGAGGACCTTGATCTCGAGCTGGCTGATGGCGATGCCGGCGTAGGCGAGGCAGGGCACCGCGAGTGCGAGGAAGTCGATCTGCTCCACCAGTCCCACGATGGATGGCCCCCATGGGGTGAAGGGCAGGGTGAGGGCGATGCCGATCAGGGAGATCCACGCGACGCTGGGTATGGGGATCGGAATGTAGCGCCCGAGGAGGATTCCGCCAACGCACATCAAAGCGAGAACGCCCAGGCCGGCTGCGGCCTCGGTGACCGTGATGTCGACCGCAATGAGCTGGAGGGGAAGTGCGATCGCGGTCGCGATGAGCAGCAGGGTGAACTCCCTGCCCAGGGACATCTCCGGGACGGTGTCGTCGCTTTGGACTGCGACATTGTCTACGTGGCTCATGCGGTGGCACCTTCCGAGTCGAGGCGGTCGCGCTGGGACTTGCGGTACATCCACTCGACCAGGGGCAGGGCAACGAACAGGCTGACGTACATGCCCGTGGCGTAGGTGAGGAGGTTGCTGGCTCCGGCGAGAGCCAGGATGGTTTCTTCCATCGCTGGATCGATGTTCACGAGCGCACCGCTGCAGGCAGCCATCATGGATCCACTGCCGACCCCGCATGCCATCGCGAGGGCACGGATGTCGAGGATGTCTAGTGAAGCGATCAGCGACGCCATGATGGCGAAGATGAAGGTGCCGAAGAGCGTTCCGACGACGTACACGCCCATGACTCCTGCCCCTTCGGGGCTTTTGAGTCCGTATCGGTCGGCGATGATGGCGATGTTGGGTTCGCGGGCGATGGAGAAGGAAGCGCCAATGATTTCCCGTCGCATGCGCAGTAGATAGAGCCCTAGCGGGAACGCGATGGCGATCGTGCCGAGATTGCCGATCTCTTGGAGCAGCAGCGCCGGGCCTGCTTCGATGATGTCCTGCATCGAGGGGCCGATCGTGGTTTCGAACTTGGCGATGAACGGCATGATCGCGATCACGATGACAGGCGAGGCCTTCTGGACGTCGCGCTCACGGATGAAGAACGCGAGGCGGCCGACGACGTTGGGGTTGGTCAGGGCGGCCAAAATAAACGCGTAGAGCAGGGGCAACAACAAGATGGCGCCGATCCCGATGGGAATTTGTTGGACACCGATCAGCTGCGACACGGCCGCCACGACGAGCACGGTCAGGTGTAGGCGCCAGTCTTGCGCCAAGGTGCGAAGGGAATCCATTGCGGCTCCTTTGTTCTCTGTTCCGCCTTCTGGTGCGCGCGTCATGGTCGGGCGTCCTCGGTCACGGAGGTTCGGGTGGACACGGTCTGGATGAATTGGTGGTGGTCGGGATCTTCGGCGATGGCTGTGGCGGTGAAGGCCAGGGCGGCGGCGGATTCGAACATGGCCTCGTAGGCGGCGGGAGTGTCAGCGATAGCCGCGAAGGCCTCGGAGTGGATCGGGGCTGTTGCCCCGGGGATGCTCATCCATGGGTGCAGGCTGGGAATGACTTGGGAGATGTTGCCCATGTCGGTGGAACCTCCCGACATTCCTCGGGCCGGTGAGGTGTCGTGGCCGAACAGGGCCATGGCTTGTGTCCAGTGTTTGGCCAGGACGTCGTTCTGCAGGAGCGGCTCGTAGACGGGTTAGGTCGTGGTGATCTCCAAGGTGGTCCCGGTGGCCAGGGCCGCGCCCTCGAAGCACCGGTGCACACGAGGGACGAGTGCCTCGTAGTCGGCCAGGGTGAAGGCGCGGCACTCGAAGTCGACCACTGCGGTGTCGGGGATGATGTTGGTGACGTGCCCGGCCTCGCGCACGAACAGAGCGATCCGGTGATCGTCGGGGATCTGCTGGCGTAGCAGTCCGACGGCGACCTGGCTGAGCACCGCAGCGTCGGCGGCGTTGATCGCCAGGTGCGGGGCAGCTGCTGCGTGGGCTGCCTGACCGTGGAACCTGGCCCGGTACCGGCCCACCGCTTGGGCGCTGGTGCCGGCCGGGTTGGCGGTCTGCCCCTCCTGGACGGGGTGCACCATCATCGCCAGGTGCACGCCGTCGAAGGCGCCGCGCTCGAGCATCAGGACCTTTCCGCCCCCGTGTTCCTCGGCGGGTGTGCCGATGGCCTTGATCGTGATGCCCAGCCGGTCGGCCAGTGGAGCAAGTGCCAGAGCGGCCGCGACCGAGGCGCCGGCGATGAGGTTGTGCCCGCAGGCGTGCCCGATGCCGGGCAACGCGTCGTACTCCACGCACAGGGCGATCACCAGTGCCCCGGACCCGGCCGTGGCGATGAACGCGGTCGACAATCCGGCAGTGCCGCGTTCGATCGTGAACCCGCCTGCCTCCAGCAAGGTGGTGATGCCATCTGCTGCACGGACCTCCCCGAACGCCACCTTGGGGTGGGCGTGCAGGTCGCGGCTCAGGGCCAGGACGTCGTCCTGCCACCGCAAGAGCTGCGCGGCAAGGTCGGCTCGTGCGCCGGTGGTGGCAGCCGCGATGTCGGTCAACTTCATCAGGGTGCCTCCTCTCAGTAGCTCAGGGACGGAAACGGGGTGCCGGTGGCTTGGGTGGGGACCCACACCGCTTTGGTCTGGGTGTACTCATCGAGCACACCGGGGCCGGAGGAACGACCGTGTCCGGAGTCGCCAAACCCGCCGAAGGGGACCGCGACATGGATGGTCTTGTAGGCGTTGATCCAGAAGGTTCCGGCTTTCACAGATCGAGCTACGTGGTGAGCGCGGGAGACGTTGTGGGTCCACACTGCTCCGGCCAGCCCAAAGTTGGTGTGGTTGGCGCGGGCGATGGCTTCTGCTTCGGTGTCGAACACGTCCGCGCCGACCACGGGGCCGAAGACCTCGGTGGTCTCCAAACTGTTGTCGGGGCGCACTCCGTCCAGGAGGGTGGGCATCACCCAGTGACCGCCGGCCAGTTCGGAGCCGGCCAGGGAAGGTGGCAGCGCGGCTTCGGTCACCCGCCGGCCTCCTTCCCGGATGCCGGTCTCGATGAGGGAGGTGACCGTCTCGAACTGCGGGGCGGTGAAGATCGGCCCGACCTCGGTGGTGGTGTCGAAGGGGTCGCCCACACGCAGGCGGGAGGTCCGCTCGACCACACGGTCGATGAACTCCTCGTGGATACTGCGCTCGATCAGCAGGCGCGATCCTGCCACGCAGGACTGGCCGGCGTTGGAGAAGATGGCCGAGACCGCCCCGTCCGCGGCCCGGTCCAGATCGGCATCGGCGAAGACGATGTTGGCGCTCTTCCCGCCCAGCTCCAGCACCGTCGGGATACCGGCCCCGGCGGCGGCGACGGCCACCCGGCGCCCGGTGGGGACGGAGCCGATGAAGCTGACCTTCCCGACCCGGGGATCGGTGGTCAGCGCGGCGCCCACGGTGCTACCCAGCCCCACGGCGACGTTGAAGACGCCCTCGGGCAGGCCCGCCTGGTGTGCCAGCTGGGCGAGACGAACGGTGGAGGCCGGCGTGAACTCGCTCGGCTTGAGCACCACCGCGTTGCCGGCCGCCAGCGGGGCGGCGGAGTTCCAGCCGGCAGTGAAGACCGGGGCGTTCCACGGGGTGATGGCCACCACCACGCCCCAAGGAACACGTTCGGTATAGGTGAGCCAATTGCCCGGAACGGGAATCGTCTGACCGGTGACCTTGTCCGCCCACCCGGAGTAGTAGCCGAACATTTCGACCACCTTCGCGACTTCGGCGCGTGCATCACGGATGGGCTTGCCGGTCGTGGCCGACTCAAGAACTGCTAGTTCCTCGCTGTGCTCGGCCACGACGCCGGCAATATTGCGCAGGATCCCGGCGCGTTCGAACCCGTTGAGAGCTCCCCAGACCTGGGCGCCGCGCGAGGCGTTGTCCAGCAGCTCGTCGATGCCTTCCGCGTCGAGGTCGGGGTAGTGGGTGAATGGTGCCCCGGTGGCAGCGGCGGTCAGGGTGATGGACTCGCCATTGCCGGACACGACCTGGCCGCCGACAAAAGACCCGAGGCCTTGGGGAAAACAGGAATGGAGAACCGTGCTGGCGGCATCGGTGGAGTACGTGGTGGGAGCAGGGGTGGTGGTCATGCTGTGGCGATCCTTTGGTGGGACGAATTAGTCGTGGGCCGGGACCTGTGGCATCCCGGCGCGGGTGATCGACGGGGCGACGGTGCGGGCGATCTCGGTGAAGTCCGCTCGTGGACCCAGGGTTGAGAGGGCCGCCTGCCATTGGTCGCTGGCTGTGCCCAGCAGCTGCGGGTCCTCGCCCTTGTTGTGGGCGATGTCGATGGCCAGGGCGGCGTCGCGGGCCATCAGTCCCAGCGCGAACCCGGAGTCGTGAGTGCCCGACAGCACCCACTTTGGGTACATGTGCTCCGAAGCCTTGCTCCCTCCGGAGGCGCCACTGATGCTGGCAGAGGCTGTTGCCGGGTCGATGCCGTAGGCCTTGGCCACGCCCAGAGCCTCTCCGACAGCCACCAGATTGACTGCGGCCAGTACGTTGTTGAGCAGCTTGACCACATTGCCGCTGCCTGGGCCTCCGACGTGGTCGTACTTGCCACCTGTCAGCACCACCAGCACGGGTTCGGCCGCGGCCAGCGCATCATCGGTGGCGCCGATGAAGGCGCTGAGGGTTCCGCTTGCGGCCCCGTCGCGTCCTCCAGAGACCGGAGCGTCAACGAAAGCGGTCCCATGCTTCGCCGCGAGAGAGGCCATTGCCGCGCTGACCTCGGGTTCCGAGGTGGTGGTATCGACGATCGCCACCGTGCCGGGTGCTTGGAGCAGTGCCGGCACGGTGGTCTCCACAATTGCGGCCGAGGGCAAGGACAGTACTACGTAAGGGGTGCCAGCTAGAGCGTCGATGCTGTCAACAGCTGGGATGCCGCCGGCTTCGGCGGTGTCCCGGGCTGCGTCGGAGGGGTCGAAGCCCGTGACCTGCCATCCGGCCTTGTGCAAGGTCGCGGCCATGGCGCCGCCCATGGCGCCAAGGCCGATGACGGCAACACGGCGATCGATATTGGTCTTCACAAGCACTCCTTCAGTGGGGCGGATCTTCGTGGCGGGGTGGTAGACAGCGCAGGGACGCGGCAGGGGCCTGCTAGTCCATATAGATGTCCAGGTCCTTCCACAGCTGCTGGGTGCGCCGCAGCGCAGCACGGCTGCGGTCTGGGTGGGCGGCTTCCATGCCGGCGAGCAGGCCGTAGACGACCGAAGTCGCTGCGGTGATCGATTGGAAGAAGGAGATCCCCTCCGAGGGCACGACCAGCAGGTGGTCTGCCGCCGCGGCCAGGCGGCCTCGGCGCATGTCAGTGATGGCCACAATTCCGACACCGGCCTGGTGTGCAGCTTCGGTGACGGCAACAATTTGCCGGACCGGCCGCCACATGTTGATCACGACCAGAACGTCGCCCTCACCCAGACTGTTGGTGCTCGAGGCGAGATGAACTCCACCTCGGTTCTCGAGGGCGATGGGGTAGCCCATGGTCGAGCCCAGGTGCGCCATGACCGTGGCCGGACCGGCGAAAGAACCCAGTCCGACAACGGTGATCGAGTCCGCCGCAGCCAGAGCCGTGATTGCAGCTTCGACATCGCTCGGGGCGTTGGCTTCAAGAGTCAGGCGCAGGTTGCCGATGTCATGGTTCAAGGCATCGTGCACCGGACTGCGATGCTCGCCGTGCTCGGCGAGGGTGTCCTCGGTGGAGATCATGGCCAAGTAGCGGGCTCGCAACTCGCGTTGCAGGTCCGGCCACCCGCGGTATCCCAGCGACTGCGCGGCGCGGACCACGGTGGAACTGTTGACATCGGCGCGTGCCGCGATCTCGGCCAGTTCGGCGTAGGACGACAACTGCGGATTGCGCACGATCACGTCCACGACGCGCTGCTGCGCCTTCGAGAGGGACGACTCGGGCAAGGCGTCGCCAAGCCATGCCGCCTCCGAAGGAAAGGAGGGCCTCGACAGTGAGTTGTCAGTCGTAGCCACGGGTACCTCCTGTGTTGCCCAGATCACACTGCAAGGGTAATTGCAGCAAGTGTATCCAGCAACTGTGTTTGCAAAGGGGTCGCTGTGTCACAGGAATGTAAATCCTCCGCCGCAGTCGACGGAGGCAAAACCGGGAGTGAGCTGAACAGGGGCGAGCAACTCCTTATTGCGCCGGCAAGCTGAGCCTCGGACCGCCTGACTGTCCACCAGTGACGCCAGGACCGAGGCCAGCGGCTATGCAACGCGCTCATTGACAAGAAGCTCCGGGGCGGGATCGAAGAGCCACCTCATGTTCCAGCCGCCCGTACGATTCGACCCTCCGGCAAAAGACGGGTCAGTGATCCGTACGGACCCAGTGGATGCCGGGAAGATGGAGGCCAAATGAGACCGTCGAACCTTTTGCCGCCGATTGGACAGACGCCCGTAGGCAGGGTGGGATGAGTTCTCGCGTCTGTTTCTACTCGTCCTACTGACCGGTAGGCACGGATGTTGATGAGGAGGGAGTTCTGCCCTCCGCCCGTTTGACGGGGTTCTTGTGGCCGCGTTGGATGAAGCGATGGAATGCCGAGCTTTCTTCAGCAATGAGCTGCACCAGTCGACCGCACCGTTCTCCCACCTCGTGCGGGTCGGGGATCTGGGCTTTGTCTCGGGGATCATCGGTCAGAACCGCGATGACGGAGCTCTGGTCTCCGCCGACGTCACGGCACAGTGCGAAGCGATGCTCGACAACGTGGATGCCTTGCTGGGCGAAGTGGGGCTCGAGCTTAAGCACCTGGTGCGCACGGTGCTGTATCTGACGGACTACGCCGACTTCGGTGCGTTGAACACCGTCTATGGTCGCCGGCTGAGCGTTCCGTACCCTGCGCGCACCACTGTGCAGGTCGCCGGACTACCGCTGGGCGCCGCAGTCCAGGTAGACGCCGTCGTGGCTTTCCCGTAAGCGGGCCATCGCAACGATGTCTGTCCCTTTGCAGCGTCTATCCGAAGCTCGTCTCGTCGTGGAATCGTGCATCTGATGCAGGATGGTCCCATTGACCAGCACCGAGGCAACACCGGGGTAAACGATCCGACGTCCGGGGCAGCCCTGAAGGCCGCAGAACGCCGCGGAACCACAGCGGAATCGGCCGAGCGGCAGTTCTACCAGTTGCAAGAACTCCCGCGGGTTAGGCGCCGACAATAGTTCCTATGTGCATTCACTTCGACCTCATCAGCTACGGCGGCGCCCCGGACTCGGTCCGGCCGTGGAGTATCGGCCGCCCACGCAGAGCTCCCACGCCACTGCGGCACTCGAGGCGGAGTGAGTCCCGGGTGACGCTCGTGGACTTGGTTCAGCCGGTGTGGATCAGGCACCACGCTTATCGAACCGGCAGGCTTCGAGGTCACTGTTGCGCATCCCGATCTCAAGACTGCCGGCGTCGCCGAACCATCCTTTCGAGGTCGTCCAACTCTCCAGGTCCAGGACCAGGCGGCGCTCATCACCGGGAGCACTCAGCGGTAGCGCCTCGGCCAGCAGGGCCCAGGCGGTGATCTCCCCGTGCTGGCCGTGGGCGTGGCCAGCGCTGTCCCGTCTCGTCTGCGAGCGTCGACAGGCTCAGACCCGGCTGCGGTTGGCCGGGCCGGACGGCACCGTCTTGAGGGAGTCTGTGCCGAATGGCGGCGGGGTCAGAGCACGGGCGCCCGGTCCGCGTGGCGGGTGGCGAGGTCGTAGGCGCGGGCCGTCCGCAGTAGCTCGACGTCGCGGCCGTGGGCGGCGACCAGCTGCAGCCCGACCGGCAACCCGTCCGGGCTGAACCCGCCCGGCACCGAGACCGCGGGGCAGCCCGTGGCCGAGACGAGCGTGGCCGAGCGCATCCACTCCACGTAGGTCTGCATCTCCACCCCCGCCACGGTGCGCGGCCACCGCTCCTCGGACGGGAACGGCAGGACCTGGGAGGTGGGGCACAGGAGCAGGTCGTGCTCGCCGAAGAACGCCCGGGTCGCCGCGTGCAGGCGGGTGCGCGCCAGGGCGGCGTCCATCAGCTGCGGGCCGGTCAGCGCCAGGCCCTTCTCCACGTTCCACACGACCTCGGGCTTCACCTGCTCCCGGTGCTCGGCGACCACGGTGCGCAGCATCGTGGCCATGTCGAAGGCCCGCGTGGTGTCGAAGACCTCGTCGGCGTCGGTCAGGTCGGGCACGGCCTCCTCGACCACGGCCCCGAGCTCCTCGAACACCCGCGCCTGGGCCCTCAGGACCTCCACGATCTCCGCCTCGACCGGCACGCCCACCCCGAAGTCCGTGCTCAGCCCGATCCGCACCCCGGCCAGGGGCCGGGCGTCGGGCTCGGGCAGCTCCTCGGCGGCCAGGGCGCGAAACGCCGCCCGTTCCACCGGGCAGGCCAGGGGAACCCGGGGGTCGGGTCCGGCGAGCACGGACATCGCCAGGGCGATGTCGTCGACGCTGCGGGCGATCGGCCCGGACCGGCCCAGCCACGCCCAGGCGTCGGGGGAGGGGACCAGCGGCAGGACCCCGGCGGAGGGCCGGAACCCGACGACGTTGCAGAACGCCGCCGGGTTGCGCAGCGACCCGCCCATGTCCGAGCCGTCGCCCAGCGGCTGGATCCGGGACGCGATCGCCGCGGCCGCCCCGCCGCTGGAGCCGCCGGCGCTGCGGGTGTGGTCGTAGGGGTTGTGCGTGGTGCCGAAGAGCTCGTTGAAGGTGTGCGAGCCGGCGGCGAACTCCGGCACGTTGTTCTTGCCGGTGCTGATCACCCCGGCGGACCGGAAGCGCGCCACGACCAGGTCGTCGTGGTCGGGCACCTGCTCGGCGAACACCGGAGAGCCGAGGGTGGTGCGGATCCCGGCGGTGGCGTGGGTGTCCTTGTGCGTCATCGGCACCCCGTGCAGGGGTGTCAGCTCGTCGGCGGGCGTGCTGGCGGTCAGCTCGTCCGCCCGGGAGGCGGCCGCGTAAGCCTGCTCCCGGACCTGGGTGACCACGGCGTTGATCGCCGGGTTCACCGTGTCGATCCGGGCGAAGTGAGCGTCGAGGACCTCCCGCGCGGACACGCTCCGCTGCCGGATCGCGGCCGAGAGCTCCCGGGCGGAGAGTTCGAGCAGGGCGGTGTCCGCGGGGGCGCTCATCGGGTCCCGCCCACGCGGGAGAGGATCGCCGTGACCGCGGCGGTCACGCCCGTGGTCAGGGTCGGCTCCAGCACCGGGGCGAAGAAGGGCGAGTGGTTGGTCGGCACCGGCTTCCCGCCGTCGAGCACGTCGTCGGGCGTGCCGCCGAAGAACCAGTAGACGCCGGGCACTCCGATGGCGTCGGGCAGGTGCCCGAAGTCCTCGCTGCCCATCTGAGCGGGACGGTCCAGCACGTTTCCCTCGCCCAGGGCGGACCCGAGTGCCTGCTTGAGCGCGGCCGTCTCCGCGGGGTCGTTGACGAGCAGGGGGAAGGTGTAGAGCTCCTCGATCTCCGGAGCCGGTGCCCCGGAAGCGTCGGCCTCGGCGTTGATCACGCGGCGCAGCGCGGCGAGCACCTTCTCCCGGACCGCGCGGTCGAGGTTGCGGACGTTGACGGTGAACACCGCCGTCGGCGGAATGATGTTCTCCTTCAGCCCTGCGTGGAAGGTCGCGACGGTGATGACGGCGGACTGCTGGGCGGGCACCTCGCGGGAGACGATGCTCTGCATCCGCACCACCATGTGGGCGGCCAGCACGACCGGGTCGATCGTGTCCTCGGGGCGGGAGCCGTGCCCGCCGCGCCCGTGCACCGTGACCCGCCAGCTGTCGGCCATCGCCATGGCGGGGCCGGTGCTGATCTCGACCTGCCCGGCGCGGCCCGGCCACACGTGCTGGCCGTAGACGACCTCCGGGCGCGGAGCCCGGTCCCACAGCCCGTCGTCGAGCATGGCCCGGGCGCCCTCGGCGGTCTCCTCGCCGGGCTGGAAGAGGAACACGACCGTGCCCGCCCACGCGTCGCGGTCGCCGGCGAGCAGGGTCGCGGCGCCGATCGCGCTGGTGATGTGGGTGTCGTGGCCGCACGCGTGCATCACCGGCACCTCGGTGCCGTCGGGCAGGGTGCCGCGGGCCGTGGAGGCGTAGTCGAGGCCGGTGTCCTCGGCCAGGGGCAGGGCGTCCGTGTCCGCGCGGAAGCCGACGACGGGCCCCTCGCCGTTGCGCAGGACGGCGACGACGCCGGTGCCCCCGCACAGGAACGTCTCGCAGCCCAGCGTTTCCATGCGGGCGCGGATCAGCTCGGCGGTCGCGTGCTCCTGCATGGACAGCTCCGGGCTCCGGTGCAGGTGGCGGTAGAGCTCGTGCAGGTCGTCGCGGAGCGCGGTGGGGACCTCGGGAACGGTGGTGGTCATGACGTCCTTTCGTGGGGAGGGCTGAGGGCGGGTGGGTCGTGGTGTCACTGGAGGGCTTCGTCCCCGGGACCGGCGTGCTGGGTGCTCCGGTTGCGCAGCACCCAGGCCAGCACCATGGTCAGCAGCACGACCACGGCGGTCGCGAAGTTGCGGAACGTCGGGCCCAGGACGGGCACGAGCAGCAGCTGGACCACCGCGCCGACGGCGAGGGCGATGATCGTGATCCGCGGCTGCTTGACGTAGGCGGCCAGCTGGACGATCACGGCGCCGATGATGGCCGGGAAGATGTAGAGCTGGGCGACCTCGGTGATGGAGGCGGGGACGATGCTGACGAGCCAGGTGCCGAGGATGCCGACGAAGATCAGCAGCGAGAAGATGTGCACCACGGCGGCGCCGCAGATCGCCATCACGGCGGCCAGCTCGGAGCGGCGGGTGCCGGGCTTGGCGTCGATGGCGGCCTGCGCCACGATCGCCGAGGGCAGCAGCTTGTTGGCGATGTTGCCGATCATGAAGGCCTGGTACATCGCGGCCGGTCCGAGGACCGGGAAGTAGGTGAGGGGCTCGACGATCGCGAGCACGGCGAACACCGCGGCCACGGCCAGATAGGCGGTGACCACGGTGGAGAGCGGGATGTCCAGACCGCTGAAGAACAGCAGGTAGGCGGGGCCGGCCAGGGACAGCAGCAGGCCCATGGTCATGGTGATCCGGCCCCATCGGGACGTGGTGCGGTCGTAGGCCGCGTAGGCGGCGGTTGCTGAGCTGGTGGTGGTGGCCATGGGAGCTCCTGGGGATCGCGACGGGGGTCAGGCGGCGGGACCGAGGCCGGCGCCGTGGGCGAAGTAGGCCACGATCAGCCCGACGATGATGGAGATACCGAGGCCCCACTCACGCAGCCACGGGGCGTCCAGGCGCTTGGTCAGGACCAGGCACACGGCCATCACCAGCGCCGAGGTGGCCACGGTGATGACGTGCACGCTGCCCTTGGGCAGCTCGGCGACGCCCAGGGAGGCGAAGGCCGCGAGCAGGGCCGCCGAGGGCACGATGGCCATCAGGGCGGGGTTCACGGACCGCAGCTTCGTGTCCCCGCGCTTGAGCATGGGCGTGAGGATCAGGGTGGCCAGCATCCACAGCCCGCCCGAGAGGCTCATGGCCAGGAACGCGACGGCGAAGACCTCGGGGGTCCAGCCCGCGCCGCCGAGCTCGGCGTCCATCGTCCCGGCCGCGAGGTTGGCCGAGGAGGTCTCGGTCGCGGCTGAGCCGACGAGGCCGATGCGCACGAGCACGGCGGGCGCCCCGAACAGCGGCAGCAGCGCGATGGCCACGACGACCACCGCGAGGGAGGGGCCGATCGCGGCGATGCCGCCGGACTTGAAGGACCGGCGCAGGTCCTCCTTGGTGAACCCGAGGTCCGGCCCGGCGGTCCGGGCGGCCCGCACGTAGATGACGGTCTGCAGGATGATCACGGCGAAGACGCCGAGGGCGCAGACCCACAGGAAGGGGAGGTTGACGTACTCGGACAGCGGTCTCATGCGGGTCCCTCCAGAACGGGATGACGGAACGGGAGCTCGAGGGTCGGGGCGGGCAGCGCACCCGGTACGGGGCGCACGGTCACAGCCGGGCGGCGTCGAGGGCGCGGAGGGTCTCGGCCAGGACATGGACGCCGCGGCCGATGTCCGCGGCGTCGGTCCACTCCTCGGGGCAGTGGCTGCGGCCGTCGCGGGAGGGCACGAAGATCATCGCCATCGGCGCGAGGGAGGCCAGGTGCACGGCGTCGTGGGTGGCGCCACTGGGCACGGGCCGCCAGGAGTAGCCCAGCTCCGCCGTCGTCGCCGCGACGAGGTCGTAGGCGCGCGGGTGGGCCTCGACGATCTCGTTGTCCGAGGTCCAGTCGAAGTCCACGTCCACGCCGTAGCCCCGGGAGGCGCTGAGGATCTGGGCGCCCAGGCGCCGCTTGGCCCCGGTCAGCCAGGACCGGTCGATGCTGCGCAGCTCCCCTGAGACGTCCACCGCGCTGGGCACCACGTTGGGGGAGGAGGAGCGGTTGCGCACGTGCGTGGTGGTGGCGACGCCGGGGGCGCCGCACCCCTCGCTGCGCACGGCCAGGACGGCCTCGGCGGCGGCGACCATGGCGTCGTGCCGGTCCGCGACCGGGCGGGTTCCGGCGTGGTCCTCGCGGCCGGCGAAGTGGGCGACGAAGCGCTCGATCCCGCAGATCGAGGTCACCACGCCGATCTGTTCGCCCTCCCGCTCGAGGGTCGGTCCCTGCTCGATGTGCAGCTCCACGTACCCGTGCAGCGGCCCCGGGGCCGTGCGGGCGGGGTCCAGCAGGGCGGAGGGGTCGAGGCCGAAGGACTCGTACGCGCTGCCCAGCGACCGCCCGGAGGAATTTCGCCGGTCCAGGTCGGCGGCGGTCAGCTCTCCCGCCACGGTCCGGCTGCCCAGGCAGCTGAGCCCGTACTCGTTGGACTCCTCGCCGAGGAAGTCGACGACGAGCAGGTCCCGGATCAGCGGGGTGCCGGACTCGCGGATGCTGCGGGCGGCCTCGATCGCGCCGAGCACGCCGACCACGCCGTCGAAGCGGCCCCCGCCGTCGACGGTGTCCGTGTGGGAGCCCGTCATCAACGCCGGGGCGGAGGTGCTCGTGCCGGTCAGCCGGCCGACGATGTTCCCGGCGGCGTCCCGGTGGACCTCCAGGCCCGCCTCCCGCATCGTCGCGGCGACCCACTCACGGGACTCCCGGTAGGGCTCGCCGAAGACCTGCCGGGTCCAGCCCGGCCGGTCCTCGGCGCGCAGCCGGGAGAGCCGGTCGATCTGCTCCTCGACCCGCTGGGTCGCCTCCACCACGTCGAACGGCATCGGGGTCCTCCCTCGTCGGGGGTCACGGCACGTCGGTGGGGAACGGTGCGGTGCCGGAGGGTCTCCGACGGCGCCCGTCCCCGGCGACGTGTCACCGGGCGGCGGCTCCGTCCGGCGGCGTGCCGGTCGTGGTCCGCCGCGGAGGTGGCCGGTCGGGTGCCGGCCGGGCTCCGCCGCGGACGTGAGCCATGTCTCGAACGCTAGGGGGTGGGGCGGCCGGGGTCAACGGTTTTCGCAATCGATTGCATTTCGTCGTCGACGGGAAGGTCTCCGGCGGCGGGCAGATTCAGGCCCCGGGAAGCGCCTCGGTCCTGGCCCGTCGGCCGGGTCCGCCGGTCGAGGCGCGCACGAGGAGCTCGACGGGCATGACCCGTGAGGTGGGGCGGCCGCCGGCCATGAGCTCGAGCAGGGCGGTGGCCGCGGCGGCACCGAGCTCCCGCATGGGGCTGGCGACCGTCGTCAGGGGCACGGACATCACCCGGGCGAGGAAGACGTTGTTGAACCCGACCACGAAGACGTCCTCCCCGGGGCGGGCGCCGTGGCGCACGTACTCGCCCAGGACGCCGACGGCCGCGGCGTCGTTGACGGCGAAGATGCCCCGCGGGGGGTCGGGCAGCGTGAGCAGCCGCTCGGCCATCCCGAGCCCGTCCTCCGCGAAGAGGCCGCCGTGGAAGACCAGCTCCGGATCGACCGCCCGGCCGGCGGCGCGGCAGGCGTCGAGGAAGCCGTCGACCCGGTGGATCAGGTTCTGGGCGTGGTCCATGGCGCCGTAGACGGCCAGCGGCCCCTCGACCCGGGCCAGGAGGTGCTCGGCGGCCATCCGTCCGCCCGCCCGGTCGTCGATGGTGATCGAGCGGTAGCCGCGCCGGGGCCGGTTGAACAGGATGCAGGGGATCCCGGCGGCGCGCACGCGCGCCAGGAACGGCGAGCCGATGACGGCGTCGCCGACCAGCACGCCGTCCACGCGGCGCTGGAGGGCGATCTGCAGCTTGGCCAGCTGGACGTCGGGGTCGTCACCGGTGGCGAGCACGACGCACTGGTAGCCCGCGGACTCCAGGGTCTCCTCGATGCCCTCGTACATCAGCGCGAGCACCTCGTCCCGCAGCCGGGGGATGAAGACGGCGATGAGGCGGGTCAGGTTGGTCCGCAGCGCTGCGGCGGCGAGGTTGGGGCGGTAGTCGAGGGCGCGGGCGACCGCCCAGATCCGCCGGGCGCGCTCGGTCCGGGCGCTGTCCTCGCCCCGGCGGAGCGTGCGGGAGACCGTCGACGGGTCGACCTCGGCGGCGCGGGCGACGTCGGCCAGCGTGGGGTGCTTCGGCCCTCTGGAGCGGTGCGTGCTGGGGGTTCTCGGCACGCTCCGAGTGTAAGTGGTGAGCCGCCGGGGCGGCGGACTGCCGTGCGATCCGTGGGGGCGCCGCAGCAGCTCCGGAACGTGGGGCTCGTGGCCTGCGGTCTCCTGTGTGCTGAGGTCAGGCCCGCCGGGGCAGACCCTCGCGGAAGGTCTGCTTCAGCTCGATCAGCTGAGCGCCGTGATCGGTGCCGTCCGTGTTCAGCACCGGCCGGTGCTCGGCGATCCACCGCTGCTCCAGCGCGTCGACGTCGTCCTTGGTCTCACAGACCGCCCAGCCGAGGAGCAGGTGCTCCTGCATCCAGTTCGTGAGCCGCTGCTCCTGCGCCTCGCCGAGCACCACGCGGCCCCGCCCGTCCAGGGCCGCGCCCTCCCGCCAGGACGGGTCGCCCGGCAGCAGCACCGCCAGCAGGGTGCGCCGCAGCGCCGAGGACCGGGTGCGCCGCAGGTGCTGGCCCACGATGCGCTGGTGCAGATTGCGGCGGGCCCGGCCCACGTAGAGCAGCTCCGCCCCGCCGGAGGCGTGCACCAGCCGCGGCACGTCCGGCAGCTGCAGCAGGCCGGCCGCCTCGGGGGTGGGGCAGCGGGTGGTGTCCAGCCACCAGGAGTAGACGCCGCGCTCCCGGCCCGGATCCGCCTGCAGCGGGGCGCTGAGCGGGAGGTTGGGCAGGCTGAAGTCAGTGGGCTGCGTGCTCACGCGTCATCACCTGCCGCCACCGGCCGGGGAAGGGCACCTCGGATGGTCCGTTTCCTTTTGCAATCACAGCTTCGACTGTAAGCCCGAGGAGGGCAGGCCGCCGTCGGTGACGCACTGCGCGGCACGACGGTGTGGAGAGGCCATGCGTCCGCCCGTCGGGACGGGCCGTGTCCGGTCCACGACTCGCCCCCTCAGGACCGCTGCCGGTGGTGGAGGATGAGCAACCGGGCATAGCCGTCCGTGAGGCGGTCGATGAGGTCGACCTTCAGGTACTCGTCCTCGGAGATCCGGCGCACGGTGTGCAGGGAGGCGCCGTCGAACGCCACGGGAGGCGGCAGCTTCCCCGGGCCGCCGGGCGGCTCCACCTCCAGCCGCCAGGCACCCAGGTCCTGCGGCGGGGTGGCGTCGGGGCCCGGGGTGCGGGCCCACAGCCGGCCGTCCGTCGCCACGACCAGGCCGCGGACGACGTGCCATCCGTAGCCGCACCGGACCCCGGAGAGCGCACGACCGATCAGGGGGTAGGCCCGGGCGCCCGGGGGGAAGTGCACCAGCCGGGCCGGTTTCAAGCCCTCCGCGCGCAGCAGCTCGCTCGCCTCGACCCCGACCTTCCGCACCTCGGCCAGCGCCTGTTCCAGGTCGGCGTTCGGTGCCGCGGCCTCCCGGGCCACGGCCTCGGCACGGGCGCGACCGTCCGACGTCGGCTCCTGTGATCCCGTGGCCGCCGCCCGGGAGCGCCGTTGGTCCTCGATGCTCATGTCCGTCCCTCGTCTCCGTGGCCCCGAGTCTAGGTGAGCCACCTCACGCAGGTGGTGCTCCGGGCCTGACCGCGCGTCATCCGGGGGCGGGAAGCCGTCGCTGCGCGGCCATCGGGAAGCGCTGCCGTGCGGAGCTGATCAGCTCCGGCAGGACCTCGGCCACGGCGAGGGAGGGGTCGGGGCCCAGCTCGGCCACGGTCGCGCCCATGGGGTCGACCACGAGGGAGTGGCCGATCGAGATCGGCTCCGCCTGGCACGACCCGACAACGTAGGCCCCGTTCTCGATGGCCCGCGCCGTGGACAGGGCCTGCCACTGCCGCAGCTTGTGCTCCCCGGGCACCCACGCCGCGCAGCTCAGCAGGACCTGCGCCCCGGCGTCGGCCAGCGCCCTGGCCAGTTCCGGAAAGCGCAGGTCGTAGCAGGTCAGCAGGCCGAAGCGCAGCCCGTCGACGTCGAAGACCACCGGCTCCGGGGCGGGTGCCGCCTCGATGAAGCGGGACTCCGCGTAACCCTGGGCGTCGAAGAGGTGGATCTTGCGGTAGCGCGCCATCCGCTGCCCGTCGGGGCCGTGGACCACCAGGGTGTTGTGCGCACGCCCGGGGACCTCGGAGGCCTCGACCACGCCCGCCACCACGGTCACGCGGTGGCGGGCGGCGAGGCGGGCCAGCTCGGTGCCCACCGGGCCGTCGAGCGGCTCGGCGACCTGCGGGAAGGTCTCGTCGACGGCCTTCTTCAGGTAGGCGGCGTACTCCGGCAGCACCACCATCCGGGCGCCGCGGCCGGCGGCGTCCTCGACGAGGGCCGCGATCGCGGCCAGGTTCGCGCCCACGTCCGTGCCGGACCGGAGCTGGCCCACGGCGATCCGCATTCCGTCGTTCCTTCCGCAGCAGGGGAGTCAGGCGACCTCGTGGGTCACCTGCTGCTCCGTGGCGGCCATCTCCGGCGGCGCGGCGCGGAAGCCGCGGGTGACCACGGCCAGGGCGATGATCCCACACACCAGCCAGAGGGAGCCCAGCGTCAGGGCGTTCGCGTCGAGCTGGGACAGCAGGAAGGCGCACACCAGGGCGCCTCCGGCGGGCACCACCACGTAGCTCAGGACGTTGAGCCGGTGCCCGGCGCGGCGTTCGCGCACGAAGTGGAAGATCACCGCGAGGTTCACCAGGGTGAAGGCGGTGAACGCCCCGAAGTTGATGAACGAGGTGGACGTCGCCACGTCCAGGAAGATCGCGATCAGCCCCACGGCGCCGGTGATGACCAGGTTCAGGACCGGGGTGCGGAAGCGCGGGTCCAGCCGGCCGAACACGGCCTTGGGCAGCACGGCGTCCCGGCCCATGGCGTACAGCAGCCGGGAGGCGCTGGCCTGCGCGGCGAGGCCGGAGGCGAACTGCGCGACGACGAGACCGGCGAGGAACACCGCCCCGAACAGCTGACCGCCGATCTGCAAGGCGATCTGGGACGCGGCGGAGGCGGTGTCCTCGAACCGGCCGCCGGGGTGGACCAGCTGCGTCACGTAGGAGACGACCACGAAGATGCCGCCGCCGATCAGGGCGATGAGCATGATCGCCCGCGGCATGTTCTTGCGCGGCTCGACCGCCTCCTCGGTGAGCGTGGTGACGGCGTCGAAGCCCAGGAAGGAGTACGCGGCGATGGCGGCGCCGGCCGTGACCATCCCGAGGTCGGAGGTGCTGCTGAGGAACGGCTCGGCGCTCACCAGCCCGCCCGGCCCGGCCGCGGAGACCACGGCGCCGACCGACAGGACGACGAAGAACCCCAGGACGAGGAGCTGGAAGGCCATCAGCAGGTAGTTGGCCTTGTCCGCGACCTTGATCCCGAGCACGTTGAGCACCGTGGTGATCACGACGAACCCGAGGATCCATGCGGCGAAGGGCACACCGGGGAACTGGGCGTCCAGGTAGGAGGCGCCGATCAGCCAGATCACCATGGGCAGGAACAGGTAGTCCAGCAGCACCGCCCAGCCGACCAGGAACCCGGCGCGGGAGTCGATGGAGCGGCGGACGTAGGTGTAGGCGGAGCCGGCCACGGGGTGGGCCGCGGCCATCCGGCCGTAGCTGTGCGCGGTCAGCAGCATCGCGGCCAGCGCCACGAGGTAGGACGCCGGTGCGGCGCCGCCGGAGGTCTCGGCGATGACGCCGAAGATGCCCAGGACGATGATCGGCGTGAGGTAGGCCAGTCCGAAGAGGACCAGCGAGGGCAGCCGCAGCGTGCGGGTCAGGGTCGTCGTTTCCATGCTGAGGTCCTCAGGGTGTGAAGGGTCGCGGGGTCCAGGTGGCCGGGTCCATCCGGCCCCCGTAGACGGGAAGGTCGATGGGGCTCTCGCCGGCGCGGAACTGGGACCACATGCGGTTGATCCCCTCCGTGCCCTCGGCGCGCACGCGCTCGACGTGGGTGAGGTCCAGGTCCGCGGCGAGCAGCTCCGGCCGGTCGTCGGTGGAGGACGCCAGGATCCGTCCCTCCGGGTCGACGATCAGGCTCTGCCCGGCGCCCACGGGGCCGGCGCAGTTCACGCTGACCATGAACACCTGGTTGGTGATGGCGTTGGCCTGCGCCAGGACCACCTCCTGGCGGCGGTCCGGGGTGGTGGTCTTCACGACGTTGAGCACCACCTCGGCGCCCATCCAGGCCAGCTGGCGGGTGACCTCCGGGAACCACGCGTCGTAGCAGATGTTCAGCCCCAGCCGCCCGACGCCGTCGACGTCGACGGTGGTGAACCGGTCGCCCGGGTCGTAGGGCTCGTGGGGGCGCCACGGGAAGACCTTGCGGTAGTGGCCGGCGAGCTCGCCCTCGGGGGAGAGCACGAGCTGGGTGTTGAACAGCTGGCCCTCCGGGCCGCGCTCGCAGACGCTGCCGGGCACCAGCCAGATCCCGAGGTCCCCGGCCAGCTGCCGGAGCTCCTGGGTGCGGGGGCCGTCCAGCGGCTGGGCGCTGTCCTGCAGGGCCTCGGTGCGCTGCCGGTCGGGGTCCCCGTCCCCGAACAGGTGCAGCTCCGGGAAGACGACCAGCCGGGTGTCCGGGCGGGTCCGGAGGATCTCGCCGACCTCGTCGGCGAAGGCGGACACCGGTTCGCCGATCAGGCGCGGAGCGGCCTGTGCGGCGACCAGGGAGAGCGTGCGGTGCATGTGGGGTCCGATCTGCTGGTCCGGGATACGCGAGCTATATTAGATCCAATTGATCCAATAAAGGAAGGGGCGCGATGCCGAGCCGTACAGTGGACGGCGTGGCCCACGACGACGCACCTGCGGACGCCCTCGGCGCCGGGGTGCTCGGCGGCCTCGGGCGGCGCAACGCCATCGACGCGGTGCGCCTGCGGATCGGCGTGGCCATCTCGCTGGGCATGCTCCAGCCCGGCGAGCGGCTGCCGGACCAGGAGGAGGTCGCCCGCGGGCTTTCCGTCAGTCCGATGACCGCCCGGCGGGCGCTCATGAGCCTCGCCGACGACGGTGTGCTGGTCCGGCGGCGCGGGCGCAGCGGCGGCACGTTCGTCGCCGACCAGCCCTCCGCCGAGGCGCTGCGCCGGCTCGTCGTCCCGGCGGCGGAGACCGTGGAGGTGCACGGCCTGATCGACCGCCGCCTGCTCATGGAGTGCGCGCTGGCGCACTTCGCCGCCCTCCGCGCCACGGACGAGCACCTCCGGCACCTCGAGGAACTGACCCGCCGGATGGCGGAGGCCCGGAGCTGGTCCGTCTACCACCAGGCCGACGACGAGTTCCACCGGGCGGTCGCCGAGGCCGCCGCCGTCGGGAACGCCGCGGAGGAGTACCTCAGGGTGCTCGAGCAGCTCTACGGCTACTTCATCCCGTACCCGATCGACCAGCTGCACCTGTCCAACCACGACCACATCGGGCTGGTCCGTGCCCTGGCCGCCCGCGACTGCCGGACGGCCGTGGACGTCTCCCACCAGCACGTGGACCGGCTGCACCGGACCATGTTCGTCGGCCTGCTGGAGGCCCGGCGGCCCGGCGACGCGGCGGGGCCCGCCTGACGCCGCACTGCCCGGTCATCCTCGACCGTCGTCCGCGGTCCCCGGGGCGGGCCCGCGCCGGCTGATCCACCCGGCGGCGGCCCGTCGCTCGGCGGCACGGCCGAGGGGCCGGGCGTCCCGGCCCCTGACGTGCCGCTCCAGCGCCATCAGGAGGGTGAGCAGAACCACGGCCACCATCACCTGCCACTCGCCCTCGACCGCGCCGAGGCTCCCGGCGGCGTTCCAGGAGGCGTGCTGGACACCGATGGCCAGCACGCTGCCGCCCGTGTCCAGCAGGTGCATGCCCAGCAGGTACCGGTAGACGGGCACGAGCAGGAAGAGCAGCACGAGGTCCCGGGCGGTCTCCCCGCTCCAGCCCTCGGCCAGGTACAGCGGCAGATGGATCCCCGCGAAGGGCAGGCCGGTGAGCAGCGCGGCGACCACCAGTCCGTGGCGGGCGGTGAGCCGGGACTGGAGGAACCCGCCCCACGCGGTCTCCTCCCACAGGTTGAGCACCAGCGCCCCGACGACGAGGGTGGTGAACAGGTACCACCCCGCCTCGGCCGCCCAGCCGGCCGGCGGAGCGCGCAGGGTACCGGTGACCGCGGCCAGCGCCAGGGTGAGCACCGGGATGCCCAGCAGGACCACCGCCCAGCGGGCCGCGCCGAAGCGCCAGGCGAAGGCCCGGCCCAGCAACCGCCGGACCGCGCCCGGACCGTCCGCCAGGCGGGTCACCAGCAGGGCCGAGCCCAGCAGTGCGACGAAGGTCATGGCCAGCAGGAAGGACTCCACCGGAGCCCCGATGACCACGGGGACCGTCAGCGCCGCCCACCCCAGGCCCAGGGCCAGGAGGAGGAAGACCGTCACGGGCCGGCGCCGGGCCGGGGAACCATCCCGGGAGCGGCGGCCGGTGTCCCTGGGGGCCGGGGTCGACGGGGTCATGGGGTTCCTCCCGACCGGTGCAGGTCGTCCGTGCCCGGGGACGGCAGGCCCAGCCGTCCCCGGGCGCGAACGACGACCATCAGCGCGCCGAAGACCAGCACCGACATCAGGCCGTGCACGGCACCGGCTCCCGCATCGGGTTCCCACGCGGCGCCGGGCGGCCGACGGGGTGGATCGGAACGGCGGCCCATGGGCTGATCTCCTCCGGCCTGGCTCCAGGATCTGACTCGCCGCTGCCGGCCCTGGGGTGTGCCACTCACAGTGCGCCCCCGAGGAAGCCGGGGCAAGGGCGGACCGCCAGCCGTGCTTGTGTGTCATCGGCCATCGACGACGGAGGACGAGCACCCGTACGCCCGCCTGCAGCACGGACCTCTGACGTCCGGAAGGGCGTGCCGCCCGCAACGCGGCGCTGCACAGAGCAAGGACGGTCGGGCGCTGAGCGGCTCGGTCCGGCCAGACTGGGGATATGCAGGATCAAGACCGTGACCGACTACGCGAGCTGCTCGACGCGGTGCTCGACGAGAACAACCGCACTCTCGAGGACATGGCCGGTGGGGCCTGGTCCTCGCCCTACCACTTCAGCCGCCGGCTGACCCGCGGCACCGGGGAGCCGCCGGTGACGATGCGGCGCCGGGTTCTGCTGGAGCGGGCGGCGTGGGAACTGGGGTCAGGCCGGTCGGTGACCGAGACGGCGTGGGCTGCGGGGTACGAGTCCGTCGACGGTTTCGCCCGCGCCTTCACCAGGGCGTTCGGCCATCCCCCCAGCACCACCGCTGAGCGTGGCACGAGCCACTGGCTGCCGGCTCCCAACGGCATCCACTTCCACCCTCCGACCTCCCTGTGGGTCGACACCCACGAAGCCGCAACGGCCCGGCCTGCGGCGGCCGACGTGACGGAACTGATGTTGCACCACGACGTCGAGGACGTCAGCGACCTGCTGACGCGGGCACAAGGGGTGTCCGAGGAGGAGTACCGCAGGGTGCACGTGCCGGACAGTGCGCCCCTGGGCTGGGACGGCCCCGACGAGTCGCTGGCCCACGTGCTGCGCCACCTCGTCACGGCCAAGGAGATCTGGCTGGCGGCCATCGAGGGGCACGAGGCCCCGGACACCGGGGACGACGATCCGGTGGCACTGGCGGATCGCCACCGGGAGATCGCCCCCAGGTGGCTGGCCATGGTCCGGGACATCGACCGCAGAGCCGCGTGGGGCGACCGGATCATCGACGCGCTGTGCGACCCGCCGGAGAGCTTCGTCGTCAGCAGCGTGATCGCCCACGTGCTCACGTTCTCCGCGCACCGGCGCCAGCTGGGCCGGCTGATGCTGCGCCGCGCCGGAGTCACCCCCGATGCCGGGGACCCGATCGAATGGTTGCAACGACGTACCGGAGGCCTCCGATGACCCGCACCGTCTTCTACACCGCCGCCACCCTGGACGGCTACCTCGCCGACGAGCAGGACTCCCTGGAGTGGCTGTTCCGGCAGGACTCCGACCCCGAGGGTCCGCACCGCTACGACGAGTTCATCGCCGGGATCGGGGCGGTCGTGATGGGACGCACCACCTACGAGTGGGTCCGCGCGCACCTGCACGCCTCCGGTGAGGAGTGGCCCTACGACATGCCCGCCTGGGTGGTCTCCCACGCGGAGCTGCCGGGCATTCCCGGGGCGGACATCCGCTTCGCCCAGGGGCAGGTGGCACCGATCCACGCCGACCTCGCGGACGCCGCCGGCGGAAAGGACATCTGGGTGGTCGGCGGCGGTGACCTGGCCGCCCAGTTCGCCGAGGCCGGGCTGCTGGACCGGCTGATGGTCTCCATCGCGCCGATCACCCTCGGGGCGGGCCGGCCGCTGTTCCCCCGCAGGTTCGACCTGGAGCTGAAGGACGTGGCCCGCAACCGCGCGTTCGTCTGCGCGACCTACGACGTGGTGGGCCCGATGCCACCCGTGGGTGGAGGGCCGACCTCCTGAACCACAGGGCCGCTCACATCTCGATCCGCCGCGCCTCCCGCAGGTTCGCGAAGCGCTCGGGGTTGGAGGTCAGCACGATCACCTGGGTACGCTCCCCGGCGGTGGCGATGGCCGAGGCCAGCCGGCGCAGCCGCTGCGGGTCGGAGTGGCCCAGGGCGTCGTCGAGCAGCACCGGCACCCCGTCCTCCGGGTCCACCAGCAGGGCGGTGGCGAGCCGGATGAGGATCACCAGCTGCTCCTTGGCGCCCGTGGAGAGGGCGGAGAACGGCAGCCAGTCGCCGTCGAGCTTGCGCTGCTCCACCTCCAGGGTGCCGCTCACCAGGACCTCGAACTCCGGGCCGTAGACCGCCCGGCCCAGCTGCTCCACCGCGCTGCGGAAGGGCTGGACGTACTGGGCGTGGGCGCGCTCGCGGTGGGCCAGCAGGGTGCGCTCCAGCAGCAGGGCGGCCTCGGCCCGCCGCTCGACCGCGGCCAGATGGCGCCGGGCCGCCTCGAGCCGGGTCTCCGCCTGGTCGTGCTCCAGCTGCACCCGGTCACGGCCCATGCCCTCGAGCTTGCCCAGCAGGGAGCTGCGGCGGCCCTGCCGGTCGGCGAGCAGCCGCTCGAGCCCGGCGACCTGGTCGGCCACGAGCTCCCGGTCGGCGAGCACCCGCTCGGCGTCGAGACCCGTCAGGTGCGCCTCGTGCGCGTCGATCTCCTCCTGGACGGCGGCCAGCGCCTCGCCGGCGTGCGTGACGGCGTGGTCGAGGTCCTCGTCCGGCACCTCGTGGCGGGCTTCCTCGAGCCGGGCCCGGGCGGCGGTGAGGGCCCGCTCCTGCTCCAGGGCCGCACCCTGCAGGGAGTGCAGCCGCGTCTGGGCCTTCTCCAGGTTCGCGCGTGCCGCCTGGGCGGCGGCCTCCGTGCGGCGGGCGGCGTCCTCGGCCTCGGTGAGGGCGGTCTCGGCGGCCTCGACCGTTGCCTGCGCCGCGCCGGACGACTCCGGCAGCGGCGCGTCGCCGCTGCGCCGGTCGCCGTACTGCTCGATCGCGGCCGCGAGGCGGTCGCGCTCGTCGCGCAGCCGGCTCTCGTCCTCGCCGTCGAGGAGCCGGTCGCGGTCGGCCTCGGCCTCGCGCACCTGCCGGTCCAGCTCCTGGGCGTCGCGCCAGGCGGCCCGCGCCTCGGCGACCGATTCGACCCCGTGCCGCGCCAGCAGTGCGGCGAACGCCTCGGCGGCCTGCTGCGCGGCGTCCCGGCGGGTCTCGATGCCCTGCTCCGGGGAGATCCGCACCCGCCACTCGCCGGGGATCTCGACCTCGACCTCGTCGGTCACCGGCACCGACCACGGCTCCTCGGGGCGGACCTCCTCCGTGGCGCCGCAGCGCTCGATGGACCGCGCGTGCCCGATCGCGGTCAGCTCCACCCGGGCGCTGCCGGCGGCCAGCTCGGCCTCGGCCCGCTCCGCGGTGCGCTGGGCCCGGTCGAGGTCGTCCAGGACGTCCTCGTCGATCTCCGTGGCGGGACGGGACCGCAGCTCGGTCAGCCGCGCCCGGACCGTCTCGAGCGAGTCCAGGACCGTGCTCGCGCGGCGGTGGCGCTCGACGTCGTCGAGGTGCTTCTGGTCCTCCCGCGCGGACCGGTGCGCGGCCCGGGCCTCCTGCACCGCGGCCTGTGCCGCGGCGCGGCGCTGCTCGGCCTCCTCGGCGTGCTCCCGCACCGGCGCGAGGTCCTCCTCGCACGCGCTCAGGTCGTCGGCGAGGGCGGAGCTGCGCTCCTCGTCGGCGGCGAGGGCGGCGACGAGCTCCGTGCGGCGGGTCGCGCGCTCACGGGCGCGGTCGAGCTGGCCCTGGGCGGCGTCCCGGCGACGCTGGGCCTCCTGCTGCTGCCGCTGGACGGCCTCGATCTGCTCGGCGGCCCGGTCGAGCTCCTCCCGCTCGGCCCGGGCCGCGGCGAGCTTGCGCCCGGAGTCGGTGATCTCCTCGGTGAGCTCCGCCAGCTCGTCCTCGACTCCGGCGATGCCGCGCAGCTCCTCGGCGGCCGCGGCGGCGGCGGTCTCGGCCTCCCGGCAGTCCGTCTCGGCCTGGACGAACTTGGCGTTCCTCTTCCGCGTGGAGGTCCAGTACCTGTCGCACTCCGCGCCCACGCGCTCCAGCAGGGTGGCGACCTCCCGGTCGTCGCCCTGGGCCTCGCCGGCGCGGGACTCCAGGGCCCGGCGCAGCGCGGCGCTGTCGGTCAGGGCGTTCTGGTCCAGGCCGCTGGCCTGGAGATAGCGCAGCGCCTGCCACAGGGTGGTGTCGGCGGTGGCCCACAGCTGCTCGGCGGCGTCGTGGGCCTCGCGGCCGGTGACCGTGCGCCCGGCCGAGGTGCCCGTGACGTGGCGCAGGATCGTGGTCGGCTTCTTGAGCCACTGCTTGGTGTAGACCACCCGGGTCGGCCCGATCGAGAACTCCGCCTCCACCAGCACGGGCACGTCCCGGCCGGCGGGCTTCGCGTCGAGGATCGTGCGCTTCCTGCTGCTGTCCGGCAGGGCGATCAGCGCGTCCAGGGCGTCGATCATGGAGGTCTTGCCGATCTCGTTGCGGCCGGTGACCACCACGACCCCGGCGTCGGGGAACTCGATCTCGCGGGCGGTCACGCCGCGGAAGTTCTCCAGCTTGAGGCGGTGCAGCTTCATCGGGTCGCTCCTCCCACGAGGCGGTACAGGAGCCGCAGCGCGTCACCGGCGGCGGGGGCGTCCTCGGCGTCGGAGGCGGCCTTCCCGCGCAGCTCGACGACGGCGTCCGCGGCGTAGCCGCCGACGTCGAGGTCCTCGAACTCGTGCTCGTCCGGGACGACCACCAGGTCGGTGTGCCGCTCCCACGCGTTGAGGCTCGCGAAGACCTCCGCCTGCTGCGCGAGCAGGTCCTCCAGTGCCGCGGAGGCGGACAGGCTCAGGGTGCCGGTGAACACGGTCTGCAGGATGATCCGTTCCTTGGGCGTGAGTGCGGCGAGCTCGGCGCGCAGGGCGTCGACGTCCTCGGGGCCGTCGAGCCGGCGCTGGAGGCGCCGGTGCTCCCACCGGCCCACCTCGTGCGCGGTGACCCGGGCGTCGGCGTCCTCGAGGGCGACCTCCAGGACCTGCCCGCGGCCGTGCTCGCGGAAGCTCGTGGACTCGTGGGTCCCGGAGTAGTGGACGGCGCCGCGGCCGTCCTCGGGCCAGCGGATGTGCCGGTCGCCCAGGGCCACGTAGTGGATCGCCCGGCGCGCCAGCGCCTCGTCCAGGGGCGCCCGGCGCACGGTGGTGAGCGAGTCCTGGTCCGGGTCCAGCTCGTCGAGCATGCCGTGGCCCACCACGATCCGCAGGGTGCCGTCCGCCGCCAGGCCCTCCAGGGCCGGGGCGACCGGGTCCGTGTCGGGCCGCTTGCTGCGCCAGGGGGCGGCCACCAGCTCCACGCCCTCGGCGGCGGGCCAGGGGCCGACGTCGTCCAGGAGCACGACGTTGTCCGGCGCGAGCTCCCGGAAGGCGTCCTGGGCGTAGATCGACCCCGGTCCCAGCGGGTCGTGGTTGCCGGGCAGCAGGTACACCGGCAGCTGCACGGCCCCCATGGCGTCCAGGGCGCGGCCGACGTCCCGGCGGCTGAGGTTGGCGTGCTCGAAGACGTCCCCGGCCACCACCACGAACGCGCATCCCCGCTCGCGGGCCAGCTCCCCGATCCGGCGGATCGTCTCCACGCGGTCTCCCGTGTACCGGGACTGGGCCTCGCCCTCGAGGTAGTGCCGGGTCATGCCCAGCTGCCAGTCGCTCGTGTGGAGGAAGCGGGTGCTCGTCATCGAAGCTCCTCGGTGGGTGGCCGGTGTGCTGCCCCGGGGTGCAGGTCCTCTCCCACGCTAGCGGGACCGGCGGACACCGCAGGCGCGGCACCCCGGTATGTGCTTGAGTGGGGCCATGCTGCGCACCAGTGCGAGTGACCTGTGGTCCGCCGTCCACGCCGAGCGGGCGGCCCTGGCCGAGGACCTGGCCGGCCTGGACGAGGACCGGTGGGCGCAGCAGTCCCTGTGCGGGCGCTGGTCGGTCGAGGAGGTCGTCGCCCACCTGACCGCCGCCGCGAGCCTCGGCCGGTTCCGCTGGCTCCGGAGCATGCTGGGCGCCCGGTTCGACGCCGACCTGCACAACCGGCGCCGGCTGGCCGAGCACCGGGGCGCCACGCCCGCCGGGACGCTGCGCCGGTTCGAGGCCGTGATCGGGAGCACCACAGCACCCTCCAAGGACACCGCGGCGTGGCTGGGCGAGGTCGTCGTGCACGCCCAGGACATCCGCCGCCCGCTCGGGCTGCCCCGCACCCCGCCGGTCGGCACGGTGACCGAGGTGGCGCGGTTCTTCGCGAGCCGGGACTTCGCGGTGGCCAGCCGCAGCGCGGCCGAGGGCCTGCACCTGGTGGCGACCGACGGCCCGTTCGAGACCGGCTCCGGCCCGGGAGTCCGCGGGACCACGCTGGCGCTCACCCTGGCGATGGCCGGCCGCTCGGCGTACTGCGACGACCTGACGGGTGAGGGCGTCCCCATCCTGCGGTCCCGCTGCACCTCTGCCTGAGAGAGTGGGGGAGGAGCGGCCACGGGCCGCTCCCGCACGCCACCACCCCACCCGAGCAGAGGAGACACCGTGCCCGAGACCATCGCCGGCATCACCGTTCCCGATTCGCCCCTCGCCCGCGAGACCACCGAGCTGGTCCGCGCGGCCGCCGACGAGAGCCTGTTCCACCACTCCCGCCGGGTCTTCCTCTTCGGCATGCTCAAGTCCGCCGCCCGCGGGCTCGAGGTGGACCCGGAGCTCGCCTACGTCGGGGCGATGTTCCACGACCTCGGCCTCACCGACGAGTACCGCACCCGGGACCAGCGCTTCGAGATCGACGGCGCCGCAGCGGCACAGGCCTTTCTGCGCGACCACGGCCGCTCCGCCGAGGAGGCCCGCCGCGTGTGGCTGGCGATCGCCCTGCACACCACCCCGGAGATCCCGCTGCACCTCGAGCCGGAGGTCGCCGTGGTCACCCTCGGCGTCGAGACCGACGTGCTGGGCCTCGACCTGGACCAGATCTCCGAGGAGCACCGCGCCGAGGTCGTCGCCGCGCACCCCCGGCCGGACTTCAAGAACCGGATCCTCCGTGCGTTCTACGACGGCATGGCCGACCGGCCGGAGACCACCTTCGGCACCATGAACGACGACGTGCTCGCCCACTTCGACCCCGACTTCCACCGGGAGGACTTCGTGCGCATCATCCGGGAGAACGCCTGGCCCGAGTGATCCCGGGAACCGGTGCCGTCCCGGGCCGGTACCCTGGATACACAAGATTCACAAGATTCATCGACATACACAGGTGGCACCGTGGACAATCCCTTCCGGCCCACCGCCGGGGCCTCTCCTCCGGAACTCATCGGCCGGGCCGGGGTTCTGGACGAGTTCGCCTACGGGCTGCGCCTGCGCTCCGGGGCGCCCGGACTGCTCACCATCTTCACGGGCGCCCGGGGCGTGGGCAAGACCGTGATGCTGGGCGCGGCCGAGGACCTGGCCCGCACGCAGGGCTGGGCCGTGGTCTCCGAGACGGCCACGAAGGGCTTCCTGGGCCGGATCGGCCACGCCATGCGCCGGCTGGCCGAGGAGCTCGGCAGCGGCCCCCAGGGCCGGCGGCTCACCGCCGTCTCCGCGGCGGGCTTCGGCTTCACCACCCAGCTGCCGCCCCAGCAGCAGCTGGAGTGGCGCGAGGAGGGCCTGCGCCTGCTGCACCTGCTGGAGGAGCAGCGGACCGGCCTGGTCATCACCGTGGACGAGATCCACGCCGCCGACCGCCAGGAGATCGCCCAGCTGGCCGCGGACGTGCAGCACTTCATCCGTGCGGACCTGCCCATCGCGCTGCTCTTCGCCGGTCTGCCGGCGGCGGTCTCGGACCTGCTGAACGAGGGGGTGGCCACGTTCCTGCGCCGCGCCGACCGGATCGACCTGCACGCCGCCGCCGTCGACGAGGTCCGGCAGTCCTACACGGACACCTTCGCGGCGGGCGGCTTCACCCTGACGGAGGACCAGGCGCGCCGGGCCGCCGAGGCCACCGGCGGCTACCCGTTCCTGATCCAGCTGGTCGGGTACTTCCTGTGGCAGGAGGCCGAGAAGGTCTCGTCCGTGCTCACCGACGCGATGGTGGACCAGGCGGTCGCCGCCGCCCGTCGCCGGAACGAGCGCGTGGTCATCGAGACGGCGCTCTCCACGGCCTCCCCGAGGGACCTGGACGTCCTGCGGGCCATGGCCGAGGACGAGGGGCCGTCCACGGCCGGGGACATCGGCGCCCGGATCGGGGCCCGGCCGAACACCGTGGGCAACTACCGGACCCGGCTGATCGACGCCGGGCTGATCGAGCCGGCCGGCTACGGGCTGGTCCGCTTCGCCATCCCCGGCCTCCGGGAGCACCTGCGCCAGGGCCGCGCCTAGGCCTCGCACACCCGGTCCGCCGCTCCGGGGCCTCCTCGCCGACTCCGTGCCTCCTGTCCGTGCGGGGGCGCCGGCGCATCGGCTTGCTCGTCGTCTCCGCCCGCTGAGGACCAACCGGGGCGTCGAGGTTCCGGAGAACCACCGCGCCGCGCTGGGGACCCGGTGCCGGTGGCTCGAGGAGGAGGGATGCCTGCCGATCCCGCTGCCGTGGCGCCGAGCGGTCACTCCTCGATCTTCCGCGCCTGTTCGTCCCAGGCGGCGTGGGCGTCCCGGTTCTCGATGGGGGAGTAGGTCTCCCGCAGTGCCCGCAGCGCGGCGTTGCGCTGCTGGGCCAGGGACTCCGCGGCGGCCTTGGTCGCGGCGTCCTCGCGGGCCTGGGCCCGGGCGGCGGTCACGGCGTCCATGATGGCCTCCACGCCCAGGGCACCGCCCTCCAGATAGGCGGTGCGGACCTGCCGGTCCGGGTGGTAGAGGTACTGGTCGTTGACCTGGCCGAGGCTGGTGTCGAACTCGTCGTCGGCGCGGTCGGAGATCATGGCGACGGTGCGGTCCAGGCAGGCGTCCACCTGATCGAGCAGGTGGTGCACCCGGGCGGTGGTGCGCAGCGACCACAGGGCCCGCCCGTGCTGCCGCAGCCGGTCCGCGTTCCAGTCCGCCTGCGGGACCACGGCCAGCGTCCCGGCGAGGAGCCGGGGATCGCGGTTGCCGTCCTGCGGCGGCAGGGAGCGCAGGTGCCAGGAGATCCACGCCGTGCGCATGTTGGACGCCCCGGTCGCCCGGGCCTCCTCCACCGCCCGCTGCCCGGTCCGCCGGTTCACCGCGGGCGGCGGGCCGGCTCCGGTGTCCGGGACCCCGATTCCCTGGGCCGCCCGGAGCTGGCTCCGGATGAAGCCCGCGCTCAGCCAGACGAGCAGTCCGAGCAGGGCGAGGACGATGACGACCACTCCGCCGAGGATCAGGAAGCGGAACAGGCCGAGGAAGACGATCACGGCGAGCAGGACGATCCAGCCGGTCGCGCTGCTGCTGCCCTGAGTGTTCTTCATGGTGGGTCCCCCCGAGAACCACGAGTCCTGAGCACCCAGTGTAGTCGTCACCGGCCCCGGATGACCGGGGCCGGGCCGGCCGATCCGGGCGCTCCGGGCGTGCTCGCGCCGGACGTTCACCCCCCGGCCCGGCGAACCTGCTCGTTCCCGGCGGCGGGCAACCCCTTGACGACGCCCCAGTGTCATGGTTCATTAGTGGAGTAATGAACCCACGAACTCGGAGGTCGCCTTGATCGAGGAAGGCAAGCCCCTGTTCGTGCAGATCGCCGAGCAGGTCGAGGACTCGGTCGTGGACGGCACCCTCGCCGAGGAGGCGCAGGCGCCGTCGACGAACGAACTCGCCGCCTTCTACCGGATCAACCCGGCCACCGCCGCCAAGGGGGTGAACATGCTCGTCACCAAGGGAGTGCTGTACAAGCGCCGTGGGATCGGGATGTTCGTCTCCCCGGGCGCCCGCGCACTCCTGCTCCAGGAGCGGCGCGAGGCCTTCGCCCTGCGCTACGTGCAGCCTCTGCTCGCCGAGGCGCGCAAGATCGGGCTCGGACCCGACGACGTCGCAGAGCTCGTCCGTGCCGGTGCCGCCCGCACGGAACCGTCAACTCCGCCGGATTGGAAGACAGCATGAACCCCGTGATCGAGGTCCGGAATCTCACGAAGCGCTACAAGGACAAGCTCGCCCTCGACGACGTCAGCTTCGAGGTCCAGCAGGACACGATCTACGGCCTCCTGGGGCGCAACGGCGCGGGGAAGACGACCGCGATGTCGATCCTCACCGCACAGAACCTGCCCACCAGCGGCCAGGTGCGCGTGTTCGGGCAGGACCCCTACGAGAACGCCCGGGTCCTCAGCCGCATGTGCTTCGTGCGCGAGAGCCAGAAGTACCCCGACGACGCCACCCCGCGGCACGCCTTCGCCTCGGCGCGGCTGTTCTTCCCGCGGTGGGACCAGCAGCTCGCCGACGCGCTCGTCGAGGACTTCCAGCTGCCGGTCAAGCGCACGATCAAGAAGCTCTCGCGCGGCCAGCTCTCGGCCGTCGGAGTCATCATCGGCCTCGCCTCCCGCGCGGAGATCACCTTCTTCGACGAGCCGTACCTCGGCCTCGACGCCGTCGCGCGGCAGATCTTCTACGACCGCCTCCTGACGGACTACGCCGAGCACCCCCGCACGGTGCTACTCTCCAGCCATCTCATCGACGAGGTGTCCAACCTGCTCGAGCGGGTGCTCGTGATCGACGCGGGCCGCATCATCATGGACGAGTCCACCGAGGACGCCCGCGCCCAGGCCACGAACGTCGTCGGTGACGCCGCCGCGGTCGAACGGGCCGCGAACGGCCGGGAGGTCATCCACCGCGAGAGCCTCGGCCGGGTCGCCTCCGTGACGTTCCTCGGCCGTCTCGACGAGACCGAGCGCGCGGCCCTCACCGCGGCGGGACTCGAGCTGGCGCCCGTCTCCCTGCAGCAGCTCATCGTGCGCCTCACGCAGCACCGTTCGCCCGGCCGCGACGCGCTCGACGCGGCCACCCAGGAAGGAGCCCTTCGATGACCGCCCTCGATGCCGGCGCCGCCGCGCGCCCTGCCGCCGCGCGCCACCGCACGCTCAACGTGGTGCGCCTGCAGTTCGTCAACACGCAGACCTTCGTCTGGGTGCCGGCTCTCGTGCTCGGCGGCGCGTGGGTGATCACGATGCTCATCTACTGGATCATCCAGAGCGCCGGCGGCACCGACGCCAAGATCGGCGGGGGCTCGCAGGCCCCGCTGTGGTACTTCCTCGTCGTCGGGGTCCAGGCCATGACGCTGAGCTTTCCGTTCTCCCAGGCGATGAGTCTCACGCGCCGGGAGTTCTATCTCGGCTCCCTGGCCGCCGCGGCGGTGAGCGGGCTCGGGATGTCGCTGGCGTTCGTGCTGCTCGGGCTGATCGAGCAGGCCACGGACGGGTACGGCATGAACGGGTACTTCGCCTACCTCGAATGGGTGTGGGCGGAGGGGCCGCTCGCGGCGGGCCTGGCGTACTTCGTGGCGACCATGCTGTTCTTCGTCGTCGGCTTCTGGTTCGCGACGATCTTCAAGCGCTTCGGCACGGCGACGCTCGTGCTCGTCATGCTCGCGCTCGGCCTCGCCGTCGTGGGGCTCGTCGCCCTGGTGACCTGGCAGCAGGCCTGGCCGGACGTCTGGCGGTGGATCCAGGACGCCGGCTCGCTGGGCCTGACGCTGTGGGCCGTCCTGCTGGGCGCGCTGCTCGCGGCCGGCTCCTACCTCACGCTGCGCCGGATGCCCGTCTGACGGTCTCCGCGGCGAGGGCAGCCGCACGGGCCGCTGCCCGCCACCGGCGGGATTTCGGCTCCAGCAGTGCCGGTCAAGTGCTCGTGCGCACGACCAGCTCGGGGGGCAGGCGCACGCTCTCGACGTCCTTGCCGTCCAGGACGTCCATGAGCAGCTCGAAGCCCTGCCGGCCGATGCGGTGCATGGGGGAGCGCACGGTGGTGAGCCCCACGCTGCCGGCCAGCGGCGTGTCGTTGAAGCCGACGAGGGCCGTGTCCTCCGGGACGCTGATCCCCTCCCGGGTGAGCACGCCGAGCGCGCCGATGGCCGCGAAGTCGTTGACCGCGAACACCGCCTCGGGCAGCGGACCGGCGGCGAGGATCCGGGCGGCGGCCGCGCTGCCCGCCGATGCGTCGAAGCCCCCGGGGGCCACCCGGGACGGGTCCACGCCGAGACCGTGCTCGGCGAGCGCGTCGAGGAAGCCGGCGCAGCGGTCGATCGAGGTCGAGGCCCGCGGATCGCCCGCGATGAGGCCGAAGCTCCTCCGCCCGGAGGCCACGAGGTGCTCGGCGACCAGTCTCCCCCCGGTGTAGTCGTCGCAGGTCACGGACCGGTGACCGGGGGAGCGCCGGCTCACCAGGGTGAAGGCCACGCCGCGGTCGGCGAGCTCGTCCAGGAAGGGGTCCTCGAACAGGGCGTCGCCGAAGATCAGCCCGTCGGCACGGCGGTCCAGCAGCTTCTCCGCCTTGGCGCGGTGGGCCGCCGGGTCGTCCAGGGAGTTGGAGACCACGGTGAAGTACCCGTGCTCGGAGGCGGCCTCGTCGATGCCCTCGTACATCGTGGCCAGGACGTAGTCCTGCAGGCGGGGCACGACGACCCCGATCATGTGCGACTTGGCCGTGCGGAGCGAGGCGGCGTAGGGGTTCTTGCGGTAGCCGCGCTCCTCGGCGAGCGCGAAGATGCGCTCGGTGGTGTCCGGGGAGGCCCACCTCGAGCCCAGTCCCCTGGGGTCGTTGAGCACCCGGGAGACCGTGGAGGGGTTGAGACCCAGTTCGGCCGCCAGGGCCTTCAGGGTGACCGCCGGTCGCGCGCCCATGTCCATCTCCTCGCGTCTGTTTCCACACAGTAACGGACGTTAAATTCTCGTGAATGTGTTGCGCATCACGTGAAGCCCACTCTAGGGTCGGTGGCAACACCTTACGCAATCGATTGCGGCATTCGTTTGCATACAGTGTCCGTCCTCCCGGGCGGACCGTTCTGGAGGGGAGGCAGGCAGTGGCTCACGTCCATCTGCTCGGCACCGGCGGGACCATCGCGTCGCGTGGTCACGGCGACCGGGGCTCGGTGGCCACCGACACGGCGGCCGAGCTGGCCCGGGCCCGGTACGGGGAGCTGACCGTCTCGTCCCGGGACGTCCTGACCACCGGCAGCTACCGGCTGAGCCTGGCCGACCTGCGGCTGATCGCCGAGGCCGTGCAGGAGGCGCTGGCCGATCCGGGTACGGACGGGGTGGTGGTCACCCACGGGACCGACACCCTCGAGGAGACCGCGTTCCTGCTGGAGCTGGTGCACGGCTCGGCCAAGAGCGCGGTGCTCACCGGCGCCCAGCAGCCGGCCGACAGCGCCGCCCCGGACGGGCCGCGCAACGTCGAGGAGGCGGTGCTGGCCGCCGCGTCCCCGAGCCTGCGCGACAGCGGCGTGCTGATCTCCTTCGACGGGACGGTCCGTGCGGCGCGCGGAGCCCGGAAGGCGCACACCACCGCGAGCAGCCCCTTCTGCGGCGGGACGGAGGTGGCGCACATGGCCGGGCACGAGCTCGTGGTGACGGCCAGGCCGGTCCGCCGCCCGGCCCTTCCCCTGCCTCCGGCCTCCTTCGACGCCACGCGGGTCGAGATCATCACGGCCCACACCGGGGCCACCCCGGACCTGTTCGACTTCGCCGTGCGCTCCGGCGCCCACGCCGTGGTGCTGGCCGGCTCGGGCGTCGGCAACGCGGGCCCCGGCTTCGCCGAGGCGGTCGAACGGGCGGTGGCGGCGGGGTGCGCCGTCGTGCTCAGCACCCGGGCCCCCTGGGGGCCCGTGCTGCCGATCTACGGCAACGGCGGCGGCACCGACCTCGTGGCCGCGGGCGCGGTCCCCTCGGGGGACCTCAACCCCCTGCAGGCCCGCCTGCTCGCCGCCCTCCTGATCTCCCTCGGGACCTCGAGCACCGAGTTCCCCGAGGCGTTCACCGCCCACCGCTAGAACACCCACCCATCACCAGAGGAGACAACATGTCCAAGAAGATCTACGTGTCCGTCGGCATCGACGTGGACGCCGTCGGCGGCTGGCTCGGCTCCTACGGCGGGGAGGACTCCCCGGGGGACATCTCCCGCGGCCTGTTCGCCGGCGAGGTCGGCGTCCCGCGGCTGCTCCAGCTCGCCCAGCGCCGGGAGATGCCGGTGACCTGGTTCTGGCCGGGCCACTCCATCGAGACCTTCCCCGAGCAGTTCGACGCGACCGTCGCCGCCGGCCACGAGATCGGCGTGCACGGGTACTCCCACGAGAACCCGATCGCGATGACCCGGGAGCAGGAGACCGAGATCCTCGACTACTGCACCGACCTGATCACCCGGCGCGCCGGGAAGAAGCCGGTGGGCTACGTGGCCCCGTGGTGGGAGTTCTCCTCGGTGACCAACGAGATCCTGCTCGAGCGCGGCTTCCTCTACGACCACTCCCTGATGCACGACGACCACACCCCGTACTACGTCCGCGTCGGCGACACCTGGACCAAGATCGACTACGACGCGGCCTCGGCCCGGGAGTGGATGAAGCCGCTGGTGCGGGGCGAGGAGACGGACCTCATCGAGATCCCGGCCTCGTGGTACCTCGACGACCTGCCGCCGATGATGTTCATCAAGTCCAGCCCCAACAGCCACGGCTTCGTGTCCCCGCGGGACATCGAGCAGCTGTGGAAGGACCAGTTCGACTGGGTCTACCGGGAGATGGACTACGCCGTGTTCCCGATCACCATCCACCCGGACGTCTCCGGCCGGCCGCAGAACCTGCTCATGCTCGAGCGGCTCTTCGACCACATCGCCGGCCACGACGGGGTGGAGTTCGCCTTCATGGAGGACGTCGCCCGCGACTTCGCCTCCCGCAGTCCCCGCAACGCCGGCTGATCCGGCACGGACGAAGGAACACCGCCATGTCCTCTCTGCGCTCGAACCCGACGCCCTCCGGCGTCGAGCCCTGGAACGTGCTCATCACGCCGAAGGTGGTGAAGCAGGTCTCGGTGGTCTCCTTCATCGCCTGGGTGGCGTCCGTCTACGACTTCACCCTCTTCGGCACCCTTCTGCCGGTCATCGCCGCGGACTTCGGGTGGACCACCGCCGAGTCCACCGCGATCAACACCTACGCCACGATCGGCGTCTTCCTCGTCGCCCTGGCCGTGGGCACCATCATCGACAGGATGGGCCGCAAGAAGGCCCTCATGGTGCTCATGATCGGCGGGGCCGTGGCCTCCGGTCTGACCGGTGCCGCCATCGGTGCCGCCAGCCTGGTGATCATCCGCTCCTTCTCCGGCTTCTCCATGTCCGAGGAGGTCGTCAACGCGGTCTACCTCAACGAGATCTACAAGGAGGCCAAGAGCCGCGGCCTCATGTACTCCCTCGTGCAGGGCGGCTGGCCGGTGGGCGCGCTGGTCTCCGCGGGACTGTCGGCTCTGACCCTGCCGCTCATCGGCTGGCGGTGGAGCTTCGTCGTGGCAGCCGTGCTGTCGCTGATCGTCGTGGTCCTGGCGTCCCGCCTTCCCGAGTCCCCGACCTTCGCCGCCATGAAGGAGGTCCGGCGCCGCCGGGCCGCCGGTGACACGGCCGGCGCCCACGCGCTCGCGGCGGAGCACGACCTCGAGGAGGGGGCCCACCACGCCACCGGCGTGAAGGACGTCTTCACCCCGGAGCTGCGCCGGCACACGACCTGCCTGTCGCTGGCGTGGTTCTTCAACTGGTTCGCGATCCAGGTGTTCTCCGTCCTGGGCACCACGATCCTGGTCGAGGCCAAGGGCATCTCCTTCGACAACGCCCTGATCATCCTCGTCCTCTCGAACGCGGTGGGTTTCGTGGGCTACGTCTTCCACGGCTGGCTGGGCGACAAGATCGGCCGCAAGCCCACCGTGGTCCTCGGCTGGATCGCCGGCGGCCTCGTCAGCCTCGCCATGCTGCTGGGCCCGGGCACCTCCGCCTACATCATCCCGCTGTACGCCATGACGCTGTTCTTCCTCACCGGTCCCTACGCGGCCCTGCTGTTCTACATGGGCGAGTCCTTCCCGCCCCAGGTGCGCGGCATGGGCGCGAACGTGGCCCACGTGATGGCCCCGCTCGGCGGCATCGCCGGCTCCGGGCTGCTCACCATCCTGCTCACCGCCGGGGTGGACCCGGTCTGGGCCGCGATCATCACCGGCACCGGGGGCCTGATCGCCTCGGCGCTGTGCATGGCCGGGACCCGCACCCTCAAGGACGCCCACCTGAAGACGACGGTGATCGCATGATCCGCGACGACGGGCTCGAGGGAAAGGTCGCCGTCATCTCCGGGGGCGGCAGCGGGATCGGCCGGGCCCTGGCGGTGGCCTATGCCCGGGCCGGGGCGCACAGCGTCATCGGGTACCTGCCCGCGGACCCCCACAACGCCACGGACACCGTGCGCGCCGTGGAGGCCGCCGGCGGCCGGTGCACGGCCGTGCCCATGGACGTGCGCCGCTTCGAGGACACCGAGGCGCTCGCCGAGACGGCGCTCGACGAGTTCGGCCGGCTGGACGTCGCGGTGGCCGCCGCTGGGATCCTCCGCCGGGCCTCCCTGGCGGAGATGACCGACGAGGCGTGGGACGACATGATGGCCGTCGACCTCTCCGGCGTCCTGCGGGTCTTCCGCTCCTGCAGCGCCCGGATGACGAGCGGCGGGGCCATGGTCGCGACGTCCTCGATCGCGGGCGGGGTCTACGGCTGGGAGGAGCACTCCCACTACGCCGCGGCGAAGGCCGGGCTGCTGGGCCTGTGCCGGTCCCTGGCCGTGGAGCTGGCGCCGCGCAAGATCCGGGTCAACACGGTGATCCCGGGGCTGATCGAGAGCCCGCAGTCCCTGGACCCGGTCAACTCCCTGGGCCGGGAGGGGCTCGACGCCGCGGGTTCGATCATCCCCTGGGGCCGGGTGGGCAACGTCGACGAGGCGGCGCGCACCATCCGCTTCCTCACCAGCGACGACTCGGCCTACGTCACCGGCCAGCAGCTGATCGTCGACGGCGGACTCACCGTCCGCTGGCCGAGCTGAACCGTCCAGGAAAGGCAGACATGGAACAGCAACTGACCGGCAAGGTCGCCGTCGTCACCGGCGGCGGCAGCGGCATCGGCGCGGCGATCGCCCTGCTCTTCGCCCGGGAGGGCGCCGACGTGGCCGTCCTGGACCGCGACGAGCAGCACGCCCGGGCGGTCGCCGAGGAGATCGGGGCGTTCGGGGGGAGGACCGCGGCGCTCGCGGCGGACGTCACCGACGGCGAGGCCGTGCGGGCGGCGATGGACCGGGTCGCCGAGGAGCTCGGCGGGATCGACGTCCTGGTGAGCGCCGCCGGCATCCTCGACGAGACGCCGCTGCTGGAGATGACCGAGGCGACGTTCGACAAGGTCCTCGCCGTGGACCTGAAGGGCGTGTTCCTGGCCGCGCGCTGGGCCGCGCCCCACATGGTGGCGCGCGGCGGCGGGCGGATCATCAACATCGCCTCCCAGCTGGGCATCAAGGGCGGCACCGGCCTGACGCACTACGTCGCGGCCAAGGCCGGGGTGATCGGCATGACGAAGGCCATGGCGCTGGAGCTCGCCGAGCACCACATCCTGGTCAACGCGATCGCCCCCGGCCCGGTCGTCACCCCGCTGATCGAGGGGCTCTCCGAGGAGTGGAAGGCGGCCAAGCAGGCGGAACTGCCCATCGGCCGCTTCGGCCAGGTCCACGAGGTGGCGCCCACCGCGCTGCTGCTGGCCTCCTCGCCCGGCGGGGACCTCTACACCGGGCAGACACTCGGGCCCAACAGCGGCGACGTGATGCCGTAGCCACCCGGGAGGAGGGGTTTCCGATGTGCGCAGGCTGCCCCGGAGGGCGTGCGGTTTCGACGGTGACCGCCTACGTCAACCGGCACAGGATGAAGCCGGCCGTCCTCGCGGAGCTGCGGCGGTGCGTGGGGCGCCGGGCGAGGATCACCGTCCTCGGTGACCAGTGGGTGCTGGGCTCCCGCACGGGCCGCCAGCAGATCTTCCCCGACGTGGAATCCCTGGCCGACGCCCTGGTCGACCAGCGCCTCGTCGACCGCAGCGCCCTGCCGGACGACGGCGGCGGGGACTTCGAGCGCGTCCTCGAGGGCGGGCACCACCACGGCGCCCCGCCCCTGGACGCGGGACGGCTCGTGCGGGCGCTGCTCCTCAGCGCCGACACCGTGTGAGCACCGGCTGACGACGACGTCGGGGCGGCTCCCCTCGGATAGCCGCCCCGACATCGACCTGATCCGGCCGGCCCGTCCCCCCCTTCAGCGGGGGACCCGGGACCGGGCGGTCACAGCCCCCAGAGGGCCTCGAGCCGCTCCGCACGCTCCCGCCGGGCCGCATGGGCCTGCTCCAGGTCCACCGCCCGGAACCGGGTGACCGTGCCGGGGGTGGCCCGGGCCAGCAGGTCCATGTCCGCGGAGATCACGGTGCCCACCATCGCGTAGCCGCCGCCGGAGACCGCGTCCCGGTGCAGCACGATCGGCTGGGTGCCGCCGGGGATCTGGATCGAGCCCACGGCGTAGCCGGCGTCGACGATGTTGGAGGGGTCCGAGCCGGCCCCGAAGGGCTGCTCCCGCTCGATCCACTCCACGCCGGGGCCCTCGAAGCGCAGGCCCATGCGGTCGGCCACCGGGGTGAGCCTCCACTCCTCCTCGACCAGCCGGCGCCGGCCCTCCTCGGTGAGCAGGTGATCGTAGAGCCCCCACACGATCCGCAGCTCCAGCGGCCCGCCGAGCGCGGGCCGGTGGGCCGGCGGGATCTCCTCGATCGAGGGCAGCAGGCCGGTCGGCTCGCCCACGGGCACCACGTCCCCGGCCTCCAGCTTCCGGCCGTGCAGCCCGCCGAGCCGCCCGATCGCGTAGGTGGAGCGGGAGCCGAGCACCTCCGGCACGTCGATGCCGCCGCGGACCGCCAGGTAGAACCGGGCGCCGCCGCGGATCACCCCGAACTTCACGGCGTCCCCCTCGGCCAGCTCGATCCGCGTCCAGGGCGGGCGCTCCTGTCCGTTGACCAGCAGGGGCACGTCGGCGCCGGCCACCGCGATCGTCGTCGGGGCATCCACCGTGAAGGAGGGGCCCATGTAGGTGCACTCCAGCACGGCCTCTCCGGCGGAGTTGCCCACGAGCTTGTTGGCGGCCTGGGCGGACTCCTGGTCCATGGCCCCGCCCTGTGGGATGCCCACGTCGTAGTAGCCGAACCGCCCCTGGTCCTGGACGGTGGTCAGCAGCCCGGGCTGCTCAATTCTCAGCGCCATCGAGGGCCTCCAGGAGAGTGCGGTTGTAGGTGTCGGGGTCGGCGAGCGCGGCTTCGACGTCGAAGGTCACGGGCGCCTGCTTGAACCGCCAGGTGCCGGCCTCGACCTGCTCCTGGATGGAGCGGTACTCGGCCTCGTCGACCGGCCGGAACTTCACGAGGTCCCCGGGCCGGAAGAGGATGAGGAAGTCCCGGAAGTCGGGCAGCTCCTGGGCCGGGTCGTAGATGGGGGCGGCGGCGATGCCGAACATCTGGTAGCCGCCGGCGCCGCGCACGGAGTAGATGCAGGCGAAGCACCCGCCGTGGCCCACGGTCAGCGGGGGCGTGTCCGTGCGGGGGCTGAGGTACTTGGGGACCTCCAGCTGCTGCTCCCGGGGGACGAGCTGGTACATGAACGGCAGGCCGGCCACGAACCCGACCATGGACACCAGCCACGGTGACCCGTGGTGGCGGCGGATGAACTCGGCGGCGTCGGCCAGGCCGTTGACCTGGGCGGCGTAGTCGAGGTCGGTGCCGGAGGGGTCCTGGTGGTAGCCCTCGCGGAAGCGCTGGACGACCTCGGCGGTGTAGGGGTCCTGGTACCAGACCGGGACCTCGATGATCCGGGTGTGCACCCGGTGCTGGGTGGAGGTGCGGGCCAGGCTCTCCAGTTCCTGGGTGCGGCGCTTGAGCTCCTCCGGGGGGAGGACGTCGGGGTCGAAGCGCACCAGCAGGGACGCGTTGGCGGGGCAGACGTCCACCACGCCCTCCAGCTCGAGCCCGGTGAGGCCCTGGGCCACCGTGGTGGCCAGGTAGTTGGCGGTGAGGTTCATCGCCTCGTCGAACTCCACGAACAGGAACTCGTCCCCGCCCCAGGTGTAGCGGGCGGTGGGCAGGTGCAGGGTCTCGGTCACGGTGTGCTCCCCTCGCCGGGCGTCTCGCTGCGCTCTCGGCGGGGCGGTCCGCCGAGCAGCTCGGTCTCGATCCAGGTGGTGTGGTGCTCCACGGCCGCGAACACCGGGTCCAGCACGAGCCGCTGCAGCAGCGGCACCGTGGTCCGGACCCCCTCGATGTGCGTGGCGGCCAGGGCCGCGCCCATCCGCTGCACGGCGGTCTCTCGGTCCTCCGCGTGCACGATCAGCTTGGCCAGCAGCGAATCGTAGTACGGGGCCACCGTGTCCCCGGCGCGCACCCCGCTGTCCACGCGATACTGCTCGCCCTCGGGCCAGTCGAGCCGGCTGATGGTCCCGGGGCTCGGCAGGAAGTTCCTGTCCGGGTCCTCGGCGTTGATCCGGCACTCCACGGCGTGACCGGTGAAGGTGATGTCATCCTGCCGCAGCCGCGTCCGCCCGGTCGAGGCGATCCGCAGCTGCTCGGCCACGAGGTCCACGCCGGTGACGAACTCCGTGACCGGGTGCTCCACCTGCAGGCGGGTGTTCATCTCGATGAACGCCGCCTCGTGCCGGACGGGGTCGTAGAGGTACTCCACCGTCCCCACCCCGGTGTAGCGGCAGAGCCGGGCGAGGTCCACGGCGGAGTCCCGCATGCGCTCGCGGACCGCGTCCGGCAGGTCCGGGGCGGGGGCCTCCTCGACGATCTTCTGCGAGCGGCGCTGCAGGGAGCAGTCGCGGTCGCCCAGGTGCAGGTACGTCTCGCCGTCCCCGAGCACCTGGACCTCCACGTGCCGGGCCCGCTCCACGAAGCGCTCCAGGTACACCGTGGTGTCCCCGAAGCTCGCCCCGGCCTCGGACCGGGCGGTGTCGACGGTGCGCAGCAGGTCCTCCTCGGCGCGCACCAGGCGGATGCCGCGCCCGCCGCCGCCGGCCGAGGCCTTGATCACCAGGGGGTACCCGACCTCCCGGGCCAGCGCCAGGACGGCGTCGTCGTCGCCCTCCAGGGGCCCGTTGGACCCGGCGAGCACGGGCACCCCGGCGGCGATCGCGGCCTCCAGGGCGCGGGTCTTGTGGCCCATGAGGTCGATGACCTCGGGGGAAGGGCCCACCCACGTCAGTCCTGCCTCCTGGACGCGGCGGGCGAACGCGGCGTTCTCGGAGAGGAAGCCGTAGCCGGGGTGCACCGCGTCGCATCCGTGCTCCCGGGCCGCGGCCACGAGGGCCTCCGCGTTCAGGTAGGACTTCTGGGCAGGGGCGGGCCCGACGACGGCGACCGCGTCGGCGAGGCCGGCCGCCATCGAGTCCTGGTCGGCCTCGCTGACGGCCAGGACCGTGCGCAGGCCCGCACTGCGGGCGGAGCGGAGGATCCGGACCGCGATCTCGCCCCGGTTGGCCACCAGCAGCGTGGAGATCGCCACGGCTCAGCTCTCCGCGACGACGGCGATGACGTCCCCGGGGTGGACCATGTCCCCGTCGTCGATCCGGAAGCCCTCGAGGGTGCCGGCGGACTCGGCCTGGACCTCCGAGAACTGCTTCATCACCTCGATGAGGCCGATGACCTGACCGGCCTCGACCCGCTCGCCGTCCTGCACGAACGGGTCCTTGTCGGGGGAGGGGCGGCGGTAGAAGACGCCGGGGAGCGGGGACTGGATCTCGGCCATGTCGGTCCTTTCGGTCGGTGCTGCTGGTTCTGACGGGTGGTCCTCCGGGTCCTCCGCCGGGTCAGCCGGCGGGGACGTGGGCGTCGATCGCCTCCCGCACCGCCCGGGCGACCGCCGGCGCCCCGGGGGCGTCGGAGTGCACGCAGACGGACTCGAAGCGCATGGGCAGCTCCGTGCCGTCCTGTGCGCGCACGGTGCCCTGCTGCAGGGCCTGCGCCACCCGCTCGGCGGCGGCGTTCGGGTCGGTGGCGTGCGGGGTGCGCTGGATGATCAGCCCGCCCTCGGGGTTGTAGTCCAGGTCCACGTAGAGCTCGGCCACGAACGGCACGCCGCGCTCGGCGCACACCGTCTCGTGGGCGGTGCCGGCCATCCCCAGCACCGCCACGCCGTAGTCGGCGGCGACCGCGGCCACGGACTCCATCAGCGCGGGGTCCTTCGCGACCATGCCGTAGAGCGAGCCGTGCGGCTTGAGGTGGTGCAGCTCCGCGCCGTGCTGGAGGAGGAAACCGGTGAGGGCGCCCACCTGGTAGCGGACCAGGGACTCGACCTCCTCCGGGGTGAGCACCATGGCGCGGCGGCCGAAGCCCCACTGGTCCGGGAGGGAGGGGTGCGCCCCGATCCGCACGCCGTGGGCCACGGCCGCGGCGACCGTGGCGGACATGATGTCCGGGTCCCCGGCGTGGAAGCCGCAGGCGACGTTGGCGAGGTCCACCACCTGCAGCAGCTCCGGGTCGTTGCCGAAGCGGTGCAGGCCGATGCCCTCGCCCATGTCGGAGTTGACGGTGGGCCGGGTGCGGGTCCGTGGTGTGGCCATGGTCACAGCCTAGGGATGTGATGCGCCCGGGGGAACGGGCAGGAGCAACAGCGACGCGCGGCGGACGGGCCGGGCGCCCGGGCAGGGCACCGCATTTACGGCCGTGAAACAGCGCTGACACGGCCCGGCCGCACGGCCTCCCTAGGTTCGCAGGCGAGACCCCTCGACCGAAGGAAGCCGCCATGTCCGAGAAGCTCCTCCCGCCGCCTGCCGATCCCTCCGCGGGAGCACCCGCCCCTGCGGGGGCGCACGCCCCCGGCACCCCCGACCGCGACGTCAGCCAGGCGACCAGGGAGTCCCTCGAGGACTACACGCTGCGCTTCGCCCCGCGCTCCTACCGCAAGTGGGGCCCCGGCGTGGTGGCCACCAGCGCCCTGGGCGGCATCGCCTACCTGGCCGACTTCTCCATCGGCGCCAGCATCGGCATGGCGCACGGCACGGCCAACGCCCTGCTGGGCATCCTCGTGGCCGCGGTCATCATCTTCACCACCGGGCTGCCGCTGGCCTACTACGCGGCCCGGTACAACATCGACCTGGACCTGATCACCCGCGGCTCGGGCTTCGGCTACTACGGGTCCGTGGTCACGAACATCATCTTCGCGACGTTCACCTTCATCTTCTTCGCCCTGGAGGGCTCGATCATGGCCCAGGGCCTCGAGCTGGTGCTGGGCATCCCGCAGGCGATCGGGTACGCGATCTCCACGCTCGTGGTGATCCCCCTGGTGATCTACGGGATGAACACCCTGGCCAAGCTCCAGGTGTGGACCACCCCGCTGTGGCTGCTGCTCATGGTCTTCCCGCTCGCCTTCCTCGTGCTCACCAACCCCGGCTCGGTCGAGACCTTCTTCGCCTACCGGGGCGAGAGCGGCGACGGCGGGGTCAGCATGGCCGCGGTCATGCTCGCGGCCGGCGTGTGCCTGTCCCTGATGGCGCAGATCGCCGAGCAGATCGACTACCTGCGCTTCATGCCGCCCAAGACCGCCGCCAACCGCCGCGCGTGGTGGACCGCCGTGGTCCTGGGCGGGCCCGGCTGGGTGGTCTTCGGCGCCCTCAAGCAGGCCACCGGCCTGTTCATCACGGTCTGGCTGCTGGCCAAGCTCGACCCGGCCGCCTCCGCCACCGCCACCGAGCCCGTCCACCAGTTCCTCGGCGTCTACGAGGAGATGATGCCGACCTGGCTCGCGCTCACCCTGGCCCTGGTCCTCGTGGTGGTCTCGCAGCTGAAGATCAACGTCACCAACGCCTACTCCGGCTCCCTGGCGTGGACCAACAGCTTCACCCGCCTCACCCGGCACTACCCGGGCCGCATGGTCTTCGTCCTGGTCAACCTCGCCATCGCCCTGGTGCTGATGGAGGCGAACATGTTCGACTTCCTCAACACGATCCTCGGCTTCTACGCCAACTGCGCCATGGCCTGGGTGGTCACGGTCGCCACCGACATCGCCGTCAACAAGTACCTGCTCAAGCTCTCGCCCAAGGCCCCCGAGTTCCGCCGCGGCATGCTCTACGCCGTCAACCCGGTCGGCTTCGTCTCGATGCTGCTCTCCGCGGGCATCTCGATCGCCGTGTTCTTCGGGGCGTTCGGCGCCGCCGTGCAGCCGTACTCGCCCATGTTCGCGATCGGCCTGGCGCTGGTCTGCCCGCCCCTGCTGGCCGTGGCGACCCGCGGGAAGTACTACCTGCGGCGCACCGACGACGGCATCGACCTGCCGATGTTCGACGCCGACGGCAACCCCTCCGACGCCAAGCTCCTCTGCCACGTCAGCGGCCTGGAGTTCGAGCGCCCGGACATGCTGCTCTCCGCCGAGCCCGGCCCGCACGGGGAGAAGCAGTACATCTCCTCCCTCGCCCTGGCCACCGACAAGACCGGCCGGTACGTGCTGCCCGCCCAGTCCTGACCGTCCCCGGCCCGCCCGGGCCGGGGCCTCCGTCGGTACCCTGAGGTCGTGTCCGCACCCGAGCTCCGTCCGACGACGACGCTGGTGCGCCGCCTCCTGCAGGAGCAGCTGCCCGCCGCGCTGCGGGCGCTGGCCGAGCTGCCGCCGGTGCCGACCTCTCAGGGCTGGGACAACGCGATGTTCCGGCTGGGGTCCGCCCACGCGGTGCGCCTGCCCGTCCGGCAGGCCGCCGTGCCCTGCCTGGTGCACGAGCAGCGCTGGACGGCCACCGCGAGCGCTCCGCTGGGCGCCCTCGGGATCGAGGCGCCGGTGCCGGTGTTCGCCGGCCGGCCCGGCGCCGGGTACCCCTGGCCCTGGCTGCTCACGCGGTGGGTCGAGGGGGAGGCCGTCGCGCTGCTGCCCGTGGCCCGCCGCGCCCGGCTCGCCACCGATCTGGCCCGGGCGCTGAGCGCCCTGCACGCGCCCGCGCCGCCGGAGGCCCCGCACAATCCCTACCGGGGCGTCCCCCTCACCCAGCGGCTCCGCACCGTGCCCGTCTCCTGGCCGGCCACGGCGGCCGCGCTCGGGCGGGGGACCGCCGAGCGGCTCCGGGGCGTCGTCGAGGACGGGGTGCGGGCCGCGCCCTGGTCCCGGCCGCCGGTCTGGCTGCACGGCGACCCGCACCCCTGGAACCTCGTGCACCGGGCCGGGCGGCTGGCCGGGCTCATCGACTTCGGCGACGTCTGCGCCGGGGACCCGGCCTCGGACCTCGCCGCCGCGTGGCTGGTCCTCGACGCTCCGCAGCGCGCCGCGTTCCGGGCGGTCGCCGAGGGCACCGGGCACTACGACGCCGACGTGTGGCGCCGCGCCGCCGCCTGGGCCGCCCTGTACGTGACCGCGCTGACGGCCGGCCCGGCGGAGGCTGCACCGGACTTCGGCCCCGTCGTCGCGCACGTGGTCCGTGAACTCGGTCCCGCCGGCGCGGCTCGCTAGGTCGCCGGTGCGCGGGTCGCCGAGGCAAGCGGGCCCTCGGCCGCCGGGTCGGAGCACGCGCGGGACGGCCGGGTCAGCGGCGCATGGTGTCCCCGGGTGCCTCCCCGTACTGGGCGCGGTAGGCGGCGGAGAAGCGGCCCGGGTGGGCGAAGCCCCACCGGGCGGCCACCGCGGCCACGGTGTCCCCGCGCGAGGCGGCGGCGAGCAGATCGCGGCGGGCGGCGTCGATCCGGACCGTGCGCAGGTAGGCCATGGGTGTGGTGCCGAGGTGGCGGCGGAAGGCCGCCTGCAGGCCCCGCGGGCTCAGCCGTGCCGCCGCGGCGATCTCGGGCAGGCCGATGGGCTCGGCCAGGTGGGTCTCGATGTAGGCGATCGCCCGTCGCAGCGCCGCGGGGTGGACCGGCGCCGAAGGGTGCGGGTCCTCGCCGTGCTCGAGGAAGCTGTTGGGAAAGGTCTGCAGCACCGCGGTGGCCAGGCCGCGCAGGCTCTGCTCGAGCAGCAGCGGGCTGGCCGCGGCGACCCGGTTGACCATTACGTGCTCGACGACGTGCCCGGCCGTGGCCTGCCAGTACTTCCGGTGGGTCTCGGTGAGCGGGTGGTGCCCCGTGAACTCCAGCCGGAAGTCGGTGCGCCCGATCAGCGCCCGGGCGTGGTCCTCGACGAACGCGGCTTCGACGGTGAGGGTGTTCAGCCCCAGGTCCTTCCACCGGGCCGCGTAGGGGCCGGAGGGGAAGAGGAAAGCGGGCCCCCCGGTGACCTCGGTGCGGTGGGAACGGGCCAGGAATCGGCCGTGGGTCACGCAGCCGATGCGCAGCAGTCCGGTGCTGTCGTTGGCGCCGGTGCTGTCCCAGCCGATCAGCCGCAGCCGCTGGGCGGTCAGCGGCCCGTAGGCGGTGCCGGCCAGGGACAGCTCGAATCTGCTCACCTCCGGTCGCGGCAGGCGCAGACGGCGGTAGGCCTGCTGGAGCGCGGCGCGGCCTTCCTCCGGGTCACGGGTGGTCAGGACCGACCATCCCTCTGATGAGCCCATGGGTCCAGATTATTCCGCTTCACCGTGGGGCACAGGGGGCCAGGGCGCGGCCGGAGCGCGGCGGCGGGCCGTGGCGACCGGCTCGGGGTTCTCGTGGTCGTGTCCCGGTCAGGGGGGAGGGGCCGTAAACTGGAGCGGGAGGTCCGGTGGGGGGGGGCAGCGCCCGGACGTCTCATCCGCGCACAGCGAGTCGACGGGGAGAACACCGATGAGCGCACTGTTCCACCGTGAGGTCACGGTCAGGGAGCCGGAGGCCGTCGCGTCCCTTTTCGCCGAGGTGCGCGTGCCCTTCTCGTTCACCCCTGCCCGTCCGGAGTTCTGCTACCGGCACCGCCACGACGGCGACGAGCACCTGTCGGTGGTGCGGCTGGGCCTGGACGGGCCGTTCTCCTCCTGGGGAGACACCGAGGTGTTCGGCGTCACCGACGGCCGCGCGACCCGCTACGAGTGGTCGACCGGTACGGAGGCCGGCACCGGCCTCCGCTCCCCGGTGCTGTTCCGTCCCGGTCACCCCATTCTGGTCGTCGGGGACGCCCTGGCGGCGACCACCATCAACCTCACCCGTCCGCTGCTGCAGGGAGTCGCCGACACCGTCTACGGCACCGAGGCGCCCGTGGCCTTCGCCTCCGCACGGCCGGTCACCGACCGGCTGGGACGGTACTGGGCCGACCTTGCCGGCATGGCCCGTGACATGGTGGACTCCGCGGCCTTCGCCGAGCCCCTGGTGCGCTCGCAGCTGACCCGCCACCTGGCCGTGGCCATGCTGGAGTGCTTCCCCCTGGTGGGGGATCGCCAGGAGCGGACCCTGTCCATGGCGGCCCAGACACGGGTCTACCGCATCGCGGTGGCCTTCTTCGACGACCACGCCTCCCTGCCCGTCACCGTCGAGGACGCCGCCCGCGCCGCCGGCACCACCACCGAAGCCCTGGTGCGCGCCTTCCGGGCCAACCACCCGCGCAGCCTCACCCCGGCCGCCTATCTGCGCACCACCCGGCTGGCCGCCGCCCACGCCGACCTGCTCGCCGGCGACCCCGTGCGCGGGGACACCGTGCGGGAGATCGCCGCGCGCTGGGGCTTCGCCCACCCGGGGCGGTTCGCCGGCGCCTACCGGGCGGTCTACGGCGTGCCGCCGAGGCGGACCCTGGAACGGTGACCACCGGGGCGCGGGGGCCTCCGGATCGCGCGCACGGTCCGGGACGCCGCGCGCGGAGCCCCTGTGGCACGTGTTCGTGCCCGCAGGCCCAACGACGCCCGCCCCGGGCGGCCACCGGGACCACGCCGCGGCCCGGGCGGACCGATGCGGGGAGCGTGGGCCGAGTCCCCCGGCAGATGACTTTGTTGTCGTGTCCCCTGCTTGGGGGATATCCGGCAGGCGCTGTGGCGTCGGCGACCGGTCGGAAACCCCGGCGTTCGTGCCGGCGCGACCGCGTGAGGCCCGGAATCCCGGGCTTTTCGGCCGTTGCGCGACACGGCCGGCGGCGTGTCCCCACAACGGTGGCCTGTCGTTCATACGATGCGTCTGCAAACAACGGAACGATCCAAGGGGACCCCCATGAAGAAGATCGCAGCAGGAGCGGCCGTGCTCGCCGCCGCCGGATTCACCGGCCTGTCCATGGCGCCGGCGACGGCAGCGCCGGTGTTCCAGAACTGCACCGAGGCCAAGAACGCCGGTTACGGCATCATCCTTCGGGGCACGCCCGAGTACAGCCCTGACCTCGACTCCGAAGGTGACGGTCGGGCATGTGAGGCCAACGGTCCGGGCATCGGGTTTCTCGCGCCCGGCGCACCCAACGTTCCTGTTACGCCCGTCCCGCCTGTGGCAGAGCAGGTTGTCGCGGACGGCGTGTTCGACAACTGCACGGAGGCCCGCGCTGTGGGCGCCGTCAACATCCCGGCCTCCGACCCCCGCTACGGCCTGCACCTGGACCGCGACCGCGACGGCTTCGGCTGCGACGCCGACGGCACCGACGACGGTGTTCAGACCGAGGTCATCGTCGACTGGGTGCCCGAGTCCTGGGCCACCGACCAGTACTCCCAGATGGGCCAGGTGCCCGCGGGCGCGGCCGACACCGGTGTCGTCGTCGAGGACGAGTCCCCGGCCGGCGGTGTCGCCCTCGGCGGCGGCCTGGCCCTGGCCGCGGCCGCCGGTGCCGCCGTGGTGGTGCGCCGTCGCGCCGCCCGGGTCTGAGACCGCCCGGCACGTCGAGCCGATCGGATAGGTTGTCGTCCGTGAAGAGCTCGTCCAGCGACCGCCGCAGGGGCCACCTGGCCTCCGCGGCGGTCGCTGTGCTCCTGCTGGCGGGCTGCGCCGGCACCGGCCCCGCGCAGCCGGAGGAGGCGCCGTCCGCCGGCGCGTCCGCCGCCCGATCGTCCGCACCGATCCCGTCGGTCACGACGGCCCCGGAGACCCCAGCCCCGACGCCGCGGGAGTCCGCCACGCCGACTCCCGCCGCCGACCCGGCGGGCACGGCCGTCTCCGCGCCCGTCTCGGTCCGCATCCCGGCCGCCGGCACCGACTCGGAGCTGCTCCACCTCGGCCTGCGCGACAACGGCTCCCTGGACGTCCCCCCGGGTGACCCGGGCGCGCCGGCCGCCTGGTACACCGGCTCGCCCGCCCCGGGGGAGGTGGGGCCTGCCGTGCTGCTCGGGCACGTCAACGCCACCGACGGCGGGCCCGGGGTGTTCGCCGGTCTGCGCGGGCTGGTGCCCGGGGACCGGATCGAGGTGCTGCGGGAGGACGGCAGCACGGCGGTCTTCGCCGTCGAGCGCGGGGAGCAGTACGCCAAGGACGCCTTCCCCACACTGTCCGTCTACGGCAACACCGAGGGCCCCGAGCTGCGGCTGATCACGTGCGACGGCTACGACCCCGCCACCGGCGAGTTCGACGACAACTACGTGGTCTACGCCCAGCTCGTGGACTGATCCCGCGGGGCGTCCGGCGGACGGCCCGGCCTCCGGGGGACAATGGAGGTCCCGCCGAGCGAAGGAGGCCCGGAGTGGACGTGGTCGTCCTGCCCACCCCCGCGGACGTCGCGGCGCACGCGGCCGGCGTCGTGGCCGATCGGATCGTCGCGCAGCCCGCCCTGGTGCTCGGCGTGGCCACGGGCTCCTCGCCCGTGGGCATCTACCGGGAGCTGGCCCGCCGCCGCAGGGAGGAGGGACTGGACCTGTCCCGCCTCGAGTGCTTCGCCCTCGACGAGTACGTCGGTCTGCCCGGCCACGACCCGCACAGCTATGCCGCGTACCTGCGGCGGGAGGTCGCGGAGCCCTTCGGCCTGCCGGCCGAGCGGATCCACGTGCCGGACGGCGTCCGCGCGGACCTGGAGGGCGCGGCCCAGGACTACGAGCAGACGATCGCCGCGGCCGGCGGCATCGACCTGCAGATCCTCGGCATCGGCACCAACGGCCACATCGGCTTCAACGAACCCCTCTCGGCGCTGAGCTCCCGCACCCGGGTCCTGGCGCTGTCCGCGCAGACCCGCGCCGACAACGCCCGGTTCTTCGACGCTCCCGACGACGTGCCCACGCACTGTCTCACCCAGGGGCTGGGCACGATCCTGGAGGCCCGGCAGCTGCTCCTGGTCGCCCAGGGCGAGCGCAAGGCGCAGGCCGTCGCCGCGGCGGTGGAGGGGCCGGTGGCGGCCCGGTGCCCGGCGTCGGTGCTGCAGTTCCACCGCCGCACCACGATCGTGGCGGACGAGGCCGCCGCGAGCCGGCTGACCCTCGGCGGGTACGAGCGTCCCGACACCGGGGCCTGAGCGGGTCCTGCCCCGGGACCTCTGTCCCCGGGCCGGGGGATGCCGCCGCGGCGGGCGGCGCGGGTCGGGCGTCATGCACGCGCGGGGAGCGTCACACAGTGCCCGGTCAGGCCGGACATCGGGGATGCCGCGGCGTCATCTGCGTGCTCGCGGCGCGCCCGAGAACGGATCACGATTTGACACGTGACGCCGCACTCCCCGCCTGCCTACGATGCCTTTGCAAACCCTTCCTCTGCGAGATTGTGGGGACTCCATGAACAAGAACACAGCTGGTGCGGCCCTGATGATGGCCCTCGGGTTCTCGGCGCTGACGGCGGCACCGGCGACGGCCGCGCCGGGTGATCCGATGGTCTTCACCGACTGCGCCACGGCCAACCAGTACGGCGTCTACAACATCCCCGTCGGCTCGGTCAGCTACAGCGCGAGCCTCGTCGACGAGGACGGCGACGGGGTAGTGTGCGAGAGCGCCGACTGGACCTACGACCCCACGCGCATCCCGGTGGAGAACGACCAGGGCGGGTACACCCACACCATCATCGACTGGATCCCCGGTGCGGGTCCCGGCCCCGACGCCCAGCCCGGCGAGGTGCCCGGCATCGACCCGTACACCCAGATGGACGGGGTGCCCGTGGGCGGTGCCGACACCGGCGCGGCCGTGCAGGACGGCTCCGGGACGGGCGGACTCGTCCTCGGCGGCGGCCTCGCACTGGCCGCCGGAGCCGCGGTGGCGGTGCGCCGGCGCAGCACCGCCCGGGCGTAGCCCGAGCCCGTCCGGCGCACCGGGAGCCGATCCCCGTGACGGATCCGACCACCGGCCGCCGCAGGGGCCGCCTGGCCCCTGCGGCGGCCGCACTCCTCCTGCTGCTGCTGAGCGGCTGCGCGGCCGAGGCGCCCGCGCAGCCCACGGCGCCGTCGCCGACGGCGTCCGCGACCTCCTCCCCGCGCTCCTCGCCGGCCGCTCCGGCGGACGAGCCGGCCGGACCCCCGGTGAGGTCGTCGCCGAGTTCGGTCGCCGCACCCTCGGCACCGCCGGCGCCCGGTGCCGAGGCCGCTCCCGTCCCGGCTCCGGGTCCGGTGGCCCTGGCGGCCTCCGCGCCCGTGTCGGTCCGGATCCCGTCGGCGGGCGGTTTCTCCGAGCTGCTGCACCTCGGCCTGCGCGCCGACGGCTCGCTCGAGGTGCCGCCCACCCATCCCGGCGCACCCGCGTCCTGGTACACCGGCTCGCCCACCCCGGGCGAGCGCGGGCCCGCGGTGCTGCTGGGCCACGTCAACGCCACCGACGGCGGGCCCGGGGTGTTCGCCGGTCTGCGCGGGCTGGTGCCCGGGGACCGGATCGAGGTGCTGCGGGAGGACGGCAGCACGGCGGTCTTCGCCGTCGAGCGCGGGGAGCAGTACGCCAAGAATGCGTTTCCCACCCATGAGGTCTACGGCGACACCGTGGGGGCGGAACTGCGGCTGATCACCTGCGACGGCTACGACCCGGCCACCGGGCTGTTCGACGACAACTACGTGGTCTACGCGCGGCTCCTCGCCTGAGCGGCGCTGCCTCTCCCGGGGGAGGCCCGGCGCAGAAAAGGGGGCACGCCTCGGCCGCGCGGCGGAGGTGCAGTCGCGAATTCCCGGGGAGGATGGGAGGGCGTGCTCTGTCCGTACCACCGAAGGAGACCCCTGTGAGCAATCCGTATCCCGACCGGCCCGGCCAGCCCTCCGGCCCGCCCAGCTACAACGCGTCCGGCGGCGACCAGTACGGCGGCGGCCGGCCCGCCGCGGCCCCGCCCGAGCTCGGCCGGCTGCTGACCCTGACCCTCGCCTCGGCGGGGCTCTACCTGCTCAGCCAGCTCGTCTCGCTGTTCACGAGCTTCTCCGGGGACCAAACAGCTGTGCTCGAGGAGTCGGGCCTATCCGCGGACCAGATCGCCTCGCTCCAGGGCACCGCGACCATCACCTCCATCGTGCTGATCGTCGTCGCGATGGCCCTGTACGCCCTGATCTACGTGTTCCTGAAGAAGGGCAAGAACTGGGCCCGCATTCTGGGCATCGTCCTGGGCATCATCAGCGTCGTCTCGACTGTCCTCGGTCTGCTCGTCGGCGGTATGGCGATCGCAGGCCTCGGCATCGTCTCGCTGATCCTTGCGATTGCCTTCGTCGTGGTCAACGTCCTGTGGCTCGTGACCGCGTTCAAGGCCCCGATCAAGCAGTGGTTCGCCCGGCCGCACATGGCCTGATCCGCCGCACCGGCTCCTGACCGCAGCGCCGCCCCGCCGCTCGGCCGGGCGGCGCTGCGCTGTCCGGCCGCGCCTCAGGCCGGCGGAGCGATGACGCGGTCCCGGCCCACGAGCAGCGCGACGCCGCACAGCACCACCATCAGGCCCGCCATGATCAGCAGCGGCGGCTCCCAGCGCCCACCGGCGTCGTACAGGGCGCCGAAGACGGCGGGTCCGACCGCGGCCAGCCCGTAGCCCACGGACTGGGCCATCCCGGACAGCGCCGCGGCCTGCTGATGGCCGCTCGAGCGCAGGCTGAACAGGGACAGGGCCACGACGATGAGGCTGCCGCAGCCGGCGGCCCCGAGCACCACCCACAGCAGCACCAGGCCCGGGGCGGCGGCCAGGCCCGCGTAGGAGACCAGCGCCAGCAGGGCCCCGCCGAACGCCACGGCCCGCTGGTCGCCGAACCGGTGCATCAGCGCCCCGGAGCTGAGGCTGGCCGCCATGCCGACCAGCAGGAACAGGGCCATGTGCGTGCCGGCGGTGGTCGCCGAGACGCCGTGGCTGCGCTCGATGCTGGGCAGCCAGGCCATGTAGACGTAGAACGCCACCGACTGCAGACCCATGAACAGGGTGACCTGCCAGCCCAGGGCAGAGCGCCAGGGCGAGCGGAAGCGGTCCGCTGCCGTCCCGTGCGGGCCGGCGGCGGCGGGCCGCTGCCGCAGCCACGGGAGCAGGAGCAGCAGCGCGAGCGCGGCGAGCACCGCCCACACCGCCAGGGCCAGGCGCCACCCGCCCGTCCCGGCGTGGGCGATGGGCACCACCAGGGCGGAGCCGGCCGCCGCGACCGCGCCCTGGATCGAGGTGTAGAGCCCGGTCACCTGGCTCACCCGCTGCGGGAACTCCCGCTTCACCAGCGAGGGCAGCAGCACGTTGAGGAACGCGATGCCGATGCCCACCAGGGCGGTGCCGAGCCACACGGCGCCGGGCACCGGCGCGGAACGGCCGACGATCCCGGCCGTGAGCAGCAGCAGGGACAGCCACAGCGCCCGGTCCAGGCCCGTCCGGGCCGCCACCGCGGGCGCCACCGGGGAGAACAGCGCGAACATGGCCAGCGGCAGGCCGGTCAGGAGCCCGGCCTGCCCGGCGGAGATGCCCAGGTCGCGGCTGATCTCCTCGAGCAGCGGGCCCACGGTCACGAAGCCCACCCGCAGGTTCACCCCGATCAGCAGCACGCCGAGGAAGCCGAGGCCCCGGCGGGCCCGCCGGGCGGTGGCCGGTGAAGCGTCGGTGAGCACGGTGCGTCCTTTCGGAACGGGAGGCGGGGATCTCAGGACAGCGTACGGGGCGGCGCGCTCCCGGCGCGCCGCCCCTGCGGGGTCCGTGCGGATCAGCTGAGGATCAGGTTCGCCACGAACAGCAGCGGGATGGACCCGGCCCACACCGCGGTGGTGATACCGGACCAGCCGCGCAGGGCGTCCGTGCCCTGCAGACCTGTGAAGCGGGTGACCACCCAGAAGTAGGAGTCGTTGAAGTAGCTGAAGACCATGGACCCGGCGGTGCACGCCAGGGCGGCGACGACGGGGTCGATGCCCAGGGTGCCGACCAGCGGCGCCGACACGGAGGCCGCGGTGATCATGGCGACCGTCCCGGACCCCTGGGCGATGCGCACCAGCGTGGCGATCAGGAACGGCACCAGGAAGGCGGGCAGCGGGGTCGCGGCGATGGCCTCGGCGAGGGCGTCGCCCACCCCGGAGCTGCGCAGCACCTGGCCCAGCGCGCCGCCGGCACCCGTGATGAGCAGGATGAGCCCGGCCGAGGCCGCGGCCTCGGCGAACCAGCCGTGCGCCTTGTTGCGCGGCGTCCACCGGGGCAGCAGGACGTAGAGGGCCAGCACCATGCCGATGATCAGCGCCACGACGGGATTGCCGATGAACGCGAACGGGACGGCCCAGGCGGAGGGCTCGTACTCGTCGCCGCCGATGACGCCCTGGGCGTTCTGGTCGATGGCTCCCGTGACGGTGTTGAGGATGATCAGGGCCAGGGGGATGAGCAGCGGCAGGGACGCCACGAACGCGCCCACCCGGTGCGGCTTCGCCCCGGCCGGCGGCTCGCCGAGGTCGACGGCGGGATCGGCGGTGACCGGCTGCCGGGCCTCCTCGTCCAGCCCGTCCCGGAGCCCGGCGTCCGAGGTGCCGGCGCCCGAGGAGCCCGTCCCGGCGGCGGCGGACCCGCCCACGCCGGCGGTGGCCACCGTGCCGTAGACGGCCTCGCGCACGTGCTCCTCGACCCGGGGCTCGAGCTGGGGGCCGATCCAGCGCGCGTAGAGGACCACCACGGGCAGTAGGAGCACGGTGAAGACCAGGCCGCCCAGGATGAGCGTGCCGAGGTCCGCCCCGAGGATGCCGGCCACGGCCAGCGGGCCCGGGGTCGGCGGCACGAGGTGGTGGGTCAGGGTCATGCCGCAGCCCAGGGCCAGGGCGAGCGTCACGTAGCCGGCGCGCTTCACCCGGGCGATCGAGCGGGCCAGCGGGTTCATGATCACGTAGCCGGAGTCGCAGAACACCGGGATGGAGACCAGCGCGCCCACGCTGCCCATCGCCCAGGGCTCGCGGCCGTGGCCGAAGACGCGCAGGAAGGCCAGCGCCAGGGCGTTGGCGGCCCCCGAGACCTCGAGGATCTTGCCGATGCCCACCCCGAGGCCGATCACGATCCCGATGGAGGCCAGGGTGTTGCCGAATCCGGTGGTGATGGCGTCGACGATCTCGAGCACGGGCTGGCCCGCGACCAGACCCGTGACGAGCGCGGCGATGAGGAGGGCCACGAAGGCGTCCAGGCGGGTGCGCAGCACCAGGACGATGATGGTGGCGATGCCCAGGACCAGGGCCAGGAGGAGTTGGAGATCCACGGTGATGCAGCTCCTTGCGGACGGTGGAGGACGCGCGGCGCCCGGGCGGCGGTGCCCGGTGCCGGGGAATTGACGGGCGGAACGGTTCATGTGAGGCTAATCACAGATAAGACATCTGACAAGGGGGCAGGGCTGCTGTGACTTCTCCAACGTTCGTCCTCGGCGACGGCACCACCGGCCGCCGGACCGACCCCCGCAGGCCGGGGTGGCGTGCCGATGGCTAGGAAGTCGCTGGTCGAGTCGGTCGCGGAGGAGCTGCTCGAGCGCATCCTGCGCGGCGAGATCGCACCGCACGAGGCCCTGCCGCCGGAGGCGCAGATCGCGAGGGAGCAGGAGGTCAGCCGGCTCACCGTCCGGGAGGCGCTCAAGGCCCTGCAGGCGCAGAACATCGTCCAGGTCCGTCGCGGGCTCGGGACCTTCGTCAACCCGCCGGACGCGTGGACCGGCCTGGAGGCCATCCTGAAGGCGGCCTCCCGCGGCGTGGCCTCGAACCAGGTGGCCCTGCGGCTGCTGGAGGTCCGGCGCATGGTGGAGACCGGATCGGCGGAGCTGGCCGCCCAGCACGTGACCGACGCGGACCTCGCCGCTATGGAGTCCGCCGTCCAGGAGCTGGAGCGGGCCCACGCCGCGCAGGACCTCGAGGCCGTGACCGCCGCGGACATGGCCTTCCACGACGCCGTGCTGCGCGCCTCCGGCAACCCGTTCGTGCCCGTGCTGCTGGGCCAGCTCTCCCAGCTGCTCTACACCGAGCGGCGGGCCACCTCGGCCTTCCCGGAGGTCCAGCGCCACGCCATCCGGCACCACCGGCTGGTCCTGGCGGCCATCGCCTCCCGCGAACCCGCGGCCGCCCGCACGGCGATGGAGGAGCACCTGGACCAGACCTACGAGGACTACGAGCACTACATCGGCCGCCCGGCCGCCCCCGCACGCGACCACCCGACCCCGAACCCGCTCGACCACCACAGCACAGGAGATGACTGACATGACCGAGACCCCTGCCTTCCCCGCCCAGCGCACCGCCGTGCTCACCGGCGCCGCCTCCGAGCGGGGCATCGGCCGCGCCACCGCGGACCTGCTCGCGAGCCAGGGCTGGAGCGTGGCCATCCTGGACATCGACGGCGACGCGGCCGCCGAGGCAGCCCGGGACATCGCCGACCGGCACGGCGTGCCGGCGCTCGGGCTGCGCACCGACGTGTCGGACGAGACCTCCGTGCACGAGGCCGTGGCCCGGGTGGAGGCCGAGCTGCCCGCGACCGTGGCCCTCGTGAACTGCGCCGGGATCAGCTCGCCCACCGACTTCATGGACGAGACCCGCGAGACCTGGGACCGGGTCTTCGCGATCAACATGACCGGCACGTTCCTGGTGACCCAGCGGATCCTGGCCGGGATGATCGAGCGGAAGCTGGGCCGGGTGGTCAGCATCTCCTCGATCTCCGCCCAGCGTGGGGGCGGCACCTACTCCAAGTCCGCCTACAGCGCCTCCAAGGCCGCGATCATCGGCTTCACCCGGGCGGTGGCGCGCGAGATGGGCGAGTACGGGATCACGGTGAACTGCATCGCCCCCGGCCCCGTGGACACCGACATCATGGGCGGCACGCTGAGCGAGGAGCGGAAGGCGGGCATGGCCGAGGACATCCTCGTGGGCCGCGTGGGCACCGTGCGGGACATGGCCGCACTGCTCGCCTTCCTCGTCGGCGAGGACGCCGGGTACATCACCGCGGCGACCTACGACATCAACGGCGGGCTGCAGATCTCCTGAGCTCCTGATCTGTGCAGGCTGCCCGCCGCGGAGGCGGGGCGAGGCGCCGTCCGGGCGGGTTCCGGGCGGCGCCTCCGGTCGGTCCGGGCTCCTCGCGGGGGCCGGTGTCGGTGCCGGCCTCAGGCCCCGGCGGCGGGGAGCATCGGCCGGTGCTCGTAGAAGGTCTGCAGCACCACTGTGGTGCGGGTGTTGACGGAGGCCGTGTGGCGGACCTCGTTGACGAGCGCCTCGAGCTCCCTGGGCGAGCCCACCCGGACGAACAGCATGTAGGCGGCGTCCCCGGCCACCGAGTGGCAGGCCTCGATCGCCGTGAGTGGCTGGAGCAGCTCGGGGGCGTTGTCGGGCTGCCGGGGATCGAGCGGGGTGATCTCGATGAACGCCGACAGCGGCCTGCCGACGGCCTCGGGGTCGAGGATCGCCTGATAGCCGACGATCACACCGCTGCTCTCGAGCTTGCGCAGGCGAGCCTGCACGGCCGAGGCGGAGAGGCCGACCCGTTCGGACAGCTGGGCGAGGGTGGCGCGCGGGTCGTGGGACACCTCGGTGGCCAGGCGTACGTCGACAGGGTCGTCCATGGGCCGAACGGTATCAGCTGCTCGGGGCGCGAGGGTTGACAGTCCCCCCGGTGCGTGTGAATCTTCCTGCATGTGAGCGGTGTCACCGTAGAATTTCCGTCGATTTCCCGGATGGGAGGGTTTTCATGTCCACGTCACTGCAGACCGTGCCGGCCGTCATCGGAGAGCCTGAGGTCGTGGAGGACGCCTGCTCCGTGGAGTCGAACCCCGCGTGGCTGCGGCTCAGAGCGGCGGCCACGGACCTGCAGGCGCTGCAGATCGCGGACGGATCGATTCCGGAGGCCTCCGACCACCCGGCGGCGCGCGAGCTCGTCGGGCGGATCGTGGCGTCGGTCGCGGACCTGGCTCCGCTGTTCCCGCACGACGCGGCGTACCTGACGGCCCTGCCGGCCGACTTCGCCCGCTGGGCGGACGGGGGGTTCGGGGCGCCGGACTTCCTGGACTCCCTGGTCGAGTTCCAGCCGCAGCGGCACCGGGTCGACGGCCTCCGGCACCTCGTCGTGTTCCCGATGTGCACCCAGAACGGGTCGGCGCACCGGTACGTCGAGGCCCTGATCGTCGAGGTGATCTGGCCCGAGTTCATCGCTGCGCTCGAGGCCGGGGACTACGACAACGAGCTGTTCGTGTCCCTGCGGCTGATCGACTTCACCCCGGGCTACGACACGAACTCGGCGGTGCTGTTCCCCGAGACGGTCGCCGTGCGGGAGACCCCGCGGTTCACCTGGGGCGCCATCTTCCAGGACCGCGAGGCGGCGCGCTACCGCCGTGTGGTCACCGCGGCCGCCGGCATCACCCAGCTGGACCTGCCCGACGAGGCCGCGGCGCTGCTCGCCGACCAGGACCTGGCCGAGAAGACCTTCGTGATGTGGGACATGATCCACGACCGCACGCACATGCGCGGCGACCTGCCGTTCGACCCCTTCATGATCAAGCAGCGCATGCCGTTCTTCCTGTACTCCCTGGAGGAGCTGCGCTGCGACCTCACGGCGTTCCGCGAGTCGCTCACCATCGAGCGCGCGCTCACGGCGCGCGCGGCGGCCGGCGAGGAGCTCACCGGGCTCGAGGAGCAGACCCGCCGGCACGCCGGGCTCGTGCAGTACGCGGTGATCTTCGACAGGATCTTCCGCTTCGCCGTCACCGGGTCGCGGGTCCGCAACTACGACGGGCTGGGCGGGCAGCTGCTGTTCGCCTGGCTCCACCGCCGGCACGTGCTGCAGTGGCGCGACGTCGAGCTCAGCATCGACTGGGACCGGGTCGCCGACGCGGTGGTCGGGCTCGGCGACGCCATCGACCGGCTGTACTGGGAGTCGATCGACCGGCCGAAGACGGTGCACTGGCTGAAGGCCTACGAGCTCGTCGCCTCCGTGGTCACCCCGCACCCCGCCTCGGCGTGGGCGCAGGGGCTCCCGCGCGAGGTCCTCGCCGGACCACCGAAGGGGTACACGGACCTGGTGCTGGACGACGAGTTCCCCCTCTCGATGTTCTTCGAGGCGCTCGAGAAGAGGATGCGAGCCGTCATCGCCTCGACGACCGGCATCCGCGCCTCGGACGGCTGAGCGATGACCGACCTGACAGACCTGAGCGGCCGCACCGTGCTGATCGCCGGCGCGACCAGCGCCTCCGGGCTGGCGGCGACCCGCGTCCTGACCGCCGCCGGGGCCCGCGTCGTCGCCACGGGCCGCAGCGCCGAGAAGCTCGCGCCGCTCGCAGCCCAAGGAGCCCGCGTGGACGCGCTGGACCTCGCGGACGAGCCCGCGGTGCTCGCGCTCGCCCGCCGGCTGCGCCACGACCGTGTGCCGATCGACGGGCTCCTGCACCTCGTCGGCGGCTGGCGCGGCGGCGGCGGGCTGGCCGGGCAGACGGAGGACGACTACCGGGCGCTCGAGCCCTCGTTCTCCGCGCTGCGGCACCTGAGCCGCGCCTTCGACGAGGACCTGCGGGCCTCATCGGCGGGCCGGCTGGCGATCGTGTCCTCGACCGCGGTCGCCCGTCCGCTGGCGGGCGGCGCCAACTACGCCGCGGTCAAGGCCGCCGGCGAGGCGTGGACCCGGGCGGTGGCCCAGGGGTACGCGAGGTCCGCCCGCGAGGCCGGCACCCCGCTGCGGGCCGCGGCCGTGATCTTCCGGGTGCGGGCCCTGGCCGGCCTGGAGGAGCGCCTCGCCACGGCCTGTGCCGGGCTGTGGGGCGCCGAGGCCGCGGCACTGAACGACTCCACGATCGAACTCGACCAGGAAGGACGACGCACCCCATGACGAGGCTGCACGACACGGAGCTGCGGGGATTCGCCTCCGACAACTACTCCGGGGTCCACCCGGAGGTGCTCGACGCCCTGGCCGAGGCCAACGGCGGCCACCAGGCCGCCTACGGCGAGGACGAGTACACGGCACGCCTGCAGGACGTGATCGTGCGGCACTTCGGCGAGGGCGCGTCGGTGTGGCCGGTGTTCAACGGCACGGGCGCCAACGTCGTCGGCCTCCAGTCGATGCTCCCGCGCTGGGGCGCCGTGATCTGCGCGGACACGGCGCACATCCACGTCGACGAGGGCGGCGCCCCCGAGAAGTCCGCCGGCATCAAGCTCCTGCCCGTCCCCGCGGCCGACGGCAAGCTCACGCCCGAACGGATCGCCGCGGAGGCCTGGGGCTGGGGGGACGAGCACCGCGCCCAGCCGCTCGTGGTCCACCTCACCCAGTCCACCGAGCTCGGCACCCTGTACACGCCGGACGAGATCCGCGCCGTCACGGACCACGCGCACGCTCACGGCATGTCCGTCCACCTGGACGGGGCGCGGCTCTCGAACGCGGCGGCCGCCCTCGGCCTACCCCTGCGCGCCTTCACCACCGACGCCGGCGTCGACGTGCTCAACCTCGGCGGCACCAAGAACGGGGCGCTGGGCGCCGAGGCGGTGGTGGTCCTGAACCGGGCCGCGTCCCAGGGGCTGGTCCATCTGCGCAAGCACCAGATGCAGCTCGCGTCGAAGATGCGGTTCGTCTCGGCCCAGCTGCTGGCGCTCCTGGACGGGGACCTGTACCTGCGCACCGCCGGTCACGCGAACGCGATGGCCCGGCGCCTGCGCGACGGCATCGAGGCGGGCGCCGCCGACGGGTCGATGCCCGGTGTCGCCTTCACCCAGCCGACCCAGGTGAACGCCGTCTTCGCCGTCCTGCCCGGCGGCGTCGCCGACCGCCTCCGGCGGCGCTTCCGGTTCTACGACTGGGACGCCGCGACGGGCGAGGTGCGCTGGGTGTGCAGCTTCGACACCACGGCCGGGGACGTCGACGCCTTCGTGGCGGCCCTCCGATCCGAGCTCGCGGCCGAGCCGCAGGCGGTGGGATAGCGCCGGGACCTCCATGCGGGGCCGGGCACCGAGGGGAGGACGGCGATCCGTCGTTCCCCGGCGCCGCCGGCGTCCTCACCCGCCGTCGAGGAGGTGCCGATGTGCCAGCCCATCCGCCCACGCTATCCCGGGGCCGCAGCCGGTCCCGCCGCGTCCCCGGGGCCGGGCACCACGACGACGGGCCCGCTCACCAGCGGGGGTGGACGCTCTCGCGGAAGTAGGCGTCGTAGATCCGGCGGACCCCCTCGTCGAGGTCACGGCCCAGGGACCCGGTGTCCGCGGCCGAGGCGTTGGCGCGGGCCTGCTCCACGCTGCGCGCCCCCGGGATCACCGTGCTGACGCCCTCCTGGGCGATCACCCAGGCGAGGGCGGCCTGGGCGGTGGGGGTGCCCTCCGGCAGCAGCTCGGAGAACTCCCGGACCGCCTCGAGGCCGCGCTCGAAGTCGACCCCGGAGAACGTCTCGCCGACGTCGAAGGCGCTGCCGGTGCGGTTGTAGTTGCGGTGGTCGTCCTCCGCGAACCGGGTGTCCTTCGTGTACTTCCCGGAGAGCAGGCCCGAGGCCAGGGGCACCCGGGCGATGATCCCGACGCCGGCCTCCCGCGCCGCCGGCAGCACGGCGTCCAGTGGCTTGAGCCGGAAGGCGTTGAGGATGATCTGCACCGTGGCGGTGTTCCCGCGCGCGATCGCGGCCAGGGCCTCGTCGGTGCGCTCCACGCTGACGCCGTAGTGGCGGATCGACCCCTCCTCCACGAGGGTGTCCAGCGCGTCGTAGACCTCCTGGTCGCTGTAGACCGGGGTGGGCGGGCAGTGCAGCTGGACCAGGTCGAGGGTGTCGGTGCCCAGGTTCCGGCGGGAGCGGTCCACCCACTGCCGGAAGTGGGCCAGGACGTAGTTCTCGGGGACCTGGTCCACGCGCCGGCCCATCTTCGTGGCCACGGTGATGTCGAGCTCCGGGTGCTCCTGCAGGAACGCCCCGATCGTCTGCTCGCTGCGCCCGTCGCCGTAGACGTCGGCGGTGTCGAAGAAGTCGACCCCGGACTCCACGGCGGCCTCCAGGACCGCGGTGGCCTCGGCCGGCTCGACCTCGCCCCAGTCGGCGCCCAGCTGCCAGGTGCCCAGGCCCACGGTGGAGACGGTGCGTCCGGTTCGGCCCAGTGTGCGGTGTTCCATGCGTCGTGTCGTCCGTTCCGCGTTCGGTGGGAGTCCTCCGCCTCCGCGGGGGACGGCGCCCCGCCGATCGGGTGGCACCGGGGTCAACCATGCGGTGCGGCGGCCTCCGCGCGCAAGCATCCCCGCCGCCCCCGGCCCCACCGCCGGGGGGCCGGGGGCGTCCCGGATGTGCCCGGCCGAACCCGTGGAGTACCGTTTCGGCCATGATCGACGAGGACGGCGCACGCGCCGCGCGCCCTCAGCGCGCCCCGAACATCCGGGACGTGGCACGGGCGGCCGGGGTCTCCCACCAGACGGTCTCCCGGGTGCTCAACGGTCACCCGAACCTGCGGGACTCCACGCGCCGGCGGGTGCTGGAGGCCATGGAGGAGCTGCGCTTCCGGCCCAACCGGGCCGCGCGGGCCCTGGTCACCAGCGAGTCCCGGATCATCGGGGCCCTGGTCTCCTCGGGCGCCGAGTACGGGCCCACCGCGAGCCTGCAGGCGGTCCAGACCGCAGCCACCGAGGCCGGCTACGTGGTGGACACCGCGCACATCGACCACGCGGACCGGGCCTCCATCGAGGCGGCGCTCGACCGGCTGATGGGCCACGCGGTCGAGGGGCTGGTGCTGCTGGCCCCGCAGTCGGCCACCCTGGAGGTGATCGAGCAGCTCTCCATCCGGATCCCCTTCGTCACGGTGCACTCCCTGCACGGCACGGACCACCGGATGTCGGTGGACCAGCTGGCCGGCGCCCGGCAGGCCACCCGGCACCTGCTCGAGCTGGGCCACCGGCGGGTGCTGCACGTGCCCGGCCCGGAGGGCTGGGTCGAGACCGACGCCCGGCGCCAGGGCTACCGCGAGGAGATGGCCGCCTGGGGGCTCGAGCCCGCGCTCGCCACCGCGGGGGAGTGGACGGCGGAGTCCGGCTACCGCGTGGGCCTGGTGCTGCGCGAGCGACGGGACTTCACCGGCGTGGTCTCGGGCAACGACCACATCGCGCTCGGCTTGGTGCACGCCTTCGCGGAGACCGGGCTGCGCGTGCCGGAGGACATCAGCGTGGTCGGCTTCGACGACGTCCCCGAGTCGGCGCACTTCCTGCCGCCGCTGACGACCGTCCGGCAGGACTTCCCCGAGCTCGGCCGGCGCTGCGTGGCGGTGCTCCTGGCGGAGCTGCGCGGCGACGGCCCCGTCCAGGCCGGGGACGTGGTGCCCGAGCTCGTGCGGCGCCGCTCCACGGCGCCGCCGCCCGCCTGACCCCCCGATCCGTCCGTTACCAAACCGTTATGTGACACTGTGGTGCACCTCACTCCATGGCGGTGTACGTTGTCCCGGACATGCAGATGTGACCGTTCACATTCGGCTCCGGCGGCAACCGACCGCCGGGTCCGGGCGGAACGGCTCGAGCGACAACGAGGTCCACCGTGAGCCAGAGCAGCACCACCCCCACGTACGTCGTCGGCGTCGACTACGGCACCCTCTCCGGGCGGGCCGTGGTCGTGCGGGTGCACGACGGCGCCGAGCTGGGGTCCGCCGTGCACGAGTACCGGCACGGCGTGATGGACACCGTCCTGGCCGCCACGGGGGCGCCCCTCCCGCCCGAGTGGGCCCTGCAGGTGCCCGCCGACTACGTCGAGGTGCTGCGGCAGGCGGTGCCCGCGGCGGTGCGCGCCGCCGGCGTGGACCCTGCCGCCGTGGTGGGCATCGGCACCGACTTCACCGCGTGCACCATGGTCCCCGTGGTGGCCGACGGCACGCCCCTCAACGAGCTGCCCGGACTGGCGGACCGCCCGCACGCCTACGTGAAGCTGTGGCGCCACCACGCCGCCCAGCCCCAGGCCGACCGCATCAACGAGCTCGCCGCCCGGCGGGGGGAGCGCTGGCTGCCCCGCTACGGCGGGCTGATCTCCAGCGAGTGGGAGTTCGCCAAGGGCCTGCAGCTGCTCGAGGAGGACCCGGAGCTCTACCAGCGGATGGACCACTGGGTGGAGGCCGCGGACTGGATCGTGTGGCAGCTGACCGGCAACTACGTGCGCAACGCCTGCTCGGCCGGCTACAAGGGCATCCTGCAGGACGGGCAGTACCCGGACCGGGAGTTCCTGGCCGCGCTGAACCCGGACTTCGCCGGCTTCGCCGAGGAGAAGGTCGACCACCCCGTCGGCGCCCTCGGCGCCGCGGCCGGCACGCTCAGCGCCGAGGCGGCCGCGTGGACGGGCCTGCCGGCCGGCATCGCGGTGGCCGTCGGCAACGTCGACGCCCACGTCTGCGCCCCGGCCGCCCGGGCCACCGACCCGGGGCAGATGGTCGCGATCATGGGCACCTCCACCTGCCACGTCATGAGCTCGGCCACCCTGCGGGAAGTCCCCGGCATGTGCGGCGTGGTGGACGGCGGGATCATCGACGGGCTCTACGGCTACGAGGCCGGCCAGTCCGGGGTGGGGGACATCTTCGGCTGGTTCACCGCCCACTTCGTGCCCGGCACCCTCCGCGAGGAGGCCGCCGCCCGTGGGCTGAGCGTGCACGAGCTGCTCACCGAGCAGGCGAGCCGGGAGCCGGTGGGCGCCCACGGGCTCGTGGCCCTGGACTGGCAGTCCGGCAACCGCTCGGTGCTCGTGGACCACGAGCTCTCCGGGCTGCTCGTGGGGCTCACCCTCGCCACCCGCCCCCACGAGGTCTACCGGGCGCTGCTGGAGGCCACCGCGTTCGGCACCCGCACCATCGTCGAGACGTTCGCGGCCTCGGGGATCCCCGTCACCGAGTTCGTGGCGGCCGGCGGCCTGATCAAGAACGCGTTCCTGATGCAGATCTACGCGGACGTGCTGGGCATGCCGATCTCCGTCATCGGCAGCGACCAGGGCCCCGCCCTCGGCTCCGCGATCCACGCGGCCGTGGCCGCCGGCGCCTATCCCGACGTCCGGACCGCCGCCGGGGCGATGGGCCGGCTGGAGCACGGCGCGTACACCCCGGACCCGGCCCGCACCGAGGCCTACTCCGCGCTGTACGCCGAGTACACCGCGCTGCACGACCACTTCGGCCGCGGCGGCAACGACGTCATGCGCCGGCTCAAGGCGCTGCGCCGCCAGGCCCGATCCACCCAGGAGGTCTCCGCATGAACACCCTGACGCCCGAGCTCGAGGAGCGCGTGGCCCGCACCCGGCAGGAGGTCGCCGACCTGCACGCCGAGCTGGTGCGCTACGGCCTGGTGGTGTGGACCGCCGGCAACGTGTCCGGGCGGGTCCCCGGCACCGACCTCTTCGTCATCAAGCCCAGCGGCGTGAGCTACGACGAGCTCGGCCCCGAGAACCAGATCCTCTGCGACCTCGACGGCCGGCCCGTGCCCGGCACCCCGGGCGCGGAGCGCTCGCCCTCCAGCGACACCGCCGCCCACGCCTACGTGTACCGGCACATGCCCGAGGTCGGGGGAGTGGTGCACACCCACTCGCCCTACGCCACGGCGTGGGCCGCCCGCGGCGAACCCGTCCCCTGCGTCCTCACGGCCATGGCGGACGAGTTCGGCGGTGAGATCCCCGTGGGGCCCTTCGCGATCATCGGCGACGACTCGATCGGGCGCGGCATCGTGGAGACCCTCTCCGGGCACCGCTCCCGCGCGGTGCTGATGCGCAACCACGGTCCCTTCACGATCGGCAAGGACGCCCGCGACGCCGTCAAGGCCGCCGCCATGCTCGAGGACGTCGCGCGCACCGTGCACCTGTCCCGCCAGCTGGGCGAGCCGCTGCCCATCGACCCCGGCCACGTGGACTCCCTCTTCGACCGGTACCAGAACGTCTACGGCCAACAGCCCGCCACCACCCCCTCGACCCCAGGAGCGCACTCCCTTGAGCCCTCTCAGCACCACTCTTGAGCCCTACGAGGTCTGGTTCCTCACCGGCAGCCAGGACCTCTACGGCGAGGAGACGCTCCGCCAGGTGGCCGAGCAGTCCCGCGCGATCGTCGGGATGCTCGACGACGCCGGACTGCCGGTGCGCGTGGTGTGGCGGCCCACCCTCAAGGACGCCGCCTCGATCCGCCGCACCGCGCTGGAGGCCAACGCCGAGGACAACGTGATCGGCGTGATCGCGTGGATGCACACCTTCAGCCCCGCCAAGATGTGGATCACCGGCCTGGACACGCTGCGCAAGCCGCTGCTGCACCTGCACACCCAGATCAACGTCGAGCTGCCCTGGGGCGAGATCGACTTCGACTTCATGAACCTCAACCAGGCCGCGCACGGGGACCGGGAGTTCGGCTACATCCAGACCCGGCTCGACGTCCCGCGCAAGACCGTGGTCGGCCACGCCTCGAACTCCGAGGTCACCGGTCAGATCGCCGCCTGGCAGCGGGCCTGCGCCGGCCGGGCCGCGGTCCAGGGACTGCGGATCGCCCGCTTCGGGGACAACATGCGCAACGTCGCCGTCACCGAGGGAGACAAGACGGAGGCCGAGCTGCGGTTCGGGGTCTCCGTGAACACCTGGGGGGTCAACGACCTCGTGGCCGTGGTGGACGCCCAGGCCGAGGACCGCGTGGACGAGCTCGTCGCCGAGTACGAGGAGCTCTACGACGTGGCCCCCGAGCTGCGCCGCGGCGGCGAGCGCCACGAGTCCCTGCGCTACGGGGCCCGGCAGGAGCTCGGGCTGCTCCAGTTCCTCGAAGAGGGCGGCTTCGGCGCCTTCACCACCAACTTCGAGGACCTCGGCGGGCTGCGCCAGCTGCCGGGCCTGGCCGTGCAGCGGCTCATGGCCCGCGGCTACGGCTTCGGCGCGGAGGGCGACTGGAAGACGGCGCTGCTGGTGCGGGCCGCGAAGGTGATGGGCGCCGGGCTGCCCGGGGGCGCCTCCCTGATGGAGGACTACACCTACCACCTGGTCCCCGGCGAGGAGAAGATCCTCGGCGCCCACATGCTGGAGATCTGCCCGACCCTCACCACGGCCCGGCCCTCCCTCGAGGTGCACCCGCTGGGCATCGGCGGGAAGGAGGACCCGGTGCGCCTGGTGTTCGACACCGACGCCGGGCCGGGCGTGGTCGTGGCGATGTCCGACATGCGCGACCGGTTCCGGCTCACGGCCAACACCGTCGACGTCGTGCCCCCGGACGCCCCGCTGCCGCACCTGCCGGTGGCCCGGGCGGTGTGGCGCCCGCAGCCGGACCTCGCGACCTCGGCCGCGGCCTGGCTCACCGCCGGGGCCGCCCACCACACGGTGCTCAGCACCGCGGTGGGCGCGGACGTGATCCGCGACTTCGCCGAGATCACCGGCACCGAGCTGCTGCTCATCGACGACTCCACCACCCTGCGCGAGTTCCAGCGCGAGGTGCGCTGGAACTCCGCCTACTATCGCCTGGCGCAGAAGCTCTGACCTCCACCACCGCACACAGCACGGACCCAGCACGGACCTCCGGCCACCGGGGACCGGACCGACGAAAGGCACGACCATGACCGCGAAGACCCACCTGAAGCGGACCCTCACCGGGGTGACCGCACTGACCCTCGTTCTCGGCCTCAGCGCCTGCGGCGGCAGCCGCGGCGCCGGCGCGGAGGAGGGCTCCAACGAGGGCGCCCGGATCGGGGTGGCCATGCCCACCCAGCAGTCCGAGCGCTGGATCGCCGACGGGGAGAACGTCAAGGCGGAGCTCGAGGAGCTCGGCTACGAGGTGGACCTCCAGTACGCCAACGACGACATCCCCACCCAGATCTCCCAGATCGAGAACATGATCAACGGCGGGGCGAAGGCCCTGGTGATCGCCTCGATCGACGGCACCACGCTCACCAGCGTGCTCGACACCGCGGAGTCCCAGGACATCCCCGTGATCGCCTACGACCGGCTCATCAACGAGTCCGACACCGTGGACTACTACACGACCTTCGACAACTACGAGGTGGGCGTGCAGCAGGGCACCTCGCTGCTCACCGGCCTGGGGATCCTCGACGAGAACGGCGAGCCGACCGGGGAGAAGGGCCCGTTCAACGTGGAGCTCTTCGCCGGCAGCCCCGACGACAACAACGCCACCTTCTTCTGGAACGGCGCCATGGACACCCTCAAGCCCTACCTGGACGACGGCACCCTCAACGTGCCCAGCGGGCAGACCGAGTTCGAGCAGGCCGCCATCCTGCGCTGGCTGCCGGACACCGCCCAGGACCGCATGGAGGACCTCATCACCGTGGGCGGCGGCGAGCAGCTCGACGGCGTGCTCTCCCCCTACGACGGGCTGTCGATCGGGATCATCTCCGCGCTGCGCTCCGGCGGCTACTCCAAGGACGAGCTGCCGGTGGTCACCGGACAGGACGCCGAGGTGGGCTCCGTGAAGTCGATCGTCAACGACGAGCAGTACTCCACCATCTTCAAGGACGTGCGCGAGCTCGGCGAGCGCGCGGTCGTGATGGTCGACTCCCTGATGAAGGGCGAGGAGCCGGAGGTCAACGACGAGGAGACCTACGACAACGGCGTGAAGGTCGTCCCCGCCTACCTGCTGGAGTCCCAGATCGTCACGAAGGACAACTACCAGGAGGTCCTCGTGGACAGCGGCTACTACGAGGCCTCCGAGCTCGAGTAGGGGACCCGGACCGGCCGGGCGGCCCCTCCGCCCGGCCGGTCCCGCCGCAGCATTCCTCTCCCGCCGGGTCCGCCACCATCCCGACCCGCCACCACTCCGACCCGCCACCACTCCAGCCCCAGACAAGGAGACCCGCATGAGCGAGCACGTGCTCGAGATGCGCCGGATCAGCAAGTCCTTCCCCGGCGTCAAGGCGCTGCAGGACGTCAACCTCGCCGTCGCCCGCGGTGAGGTGCATGCGATCTGCGGGGAGAACGGCGCCGGCAAGTCCACCCTCATGAAGGTGCTCTCCGGCGTCTACCCGCACGGCACCTACGAGGGCGACATCGTCCTGGACGGCCGGACGGTCTCCTTCCGCGACATCAAGGACAGCGAGCGCAGCGGCGTGGTGATCATCCACCAGGAGCTGGCGCTGTCCCCGTTCCTGTCCGTGGCCGAGAACATCTTCCTGGGCAACGAGCGCGCCACCCGCGGGGTCATCGACTGGAACGAGACCAACGTCCGGGCCTCCGAGCTGCTCCGGCGCGTGGGCCTGGACCTGAACCCCGTCACCCGGGCCGGGGACATCGGGGTGGGCAAGCAGCAGCTCGTGGAGATCGCCAAGGCGCTGTCCAAGGACGTGAAGCTGCTGATCCTCGACGAGCCCACCGCCGCGCTCAACGACGAGGACTCCGCGCACCTGCTCGGCCTCGTCCGCGGGCTGCGGGAGGACGGGATCACCTGCATCATCATCAGCCACAAGCTCAACGAGATCCGGGCGATCGCGGACTCCGTGACCATCCTGCGCGACGGCCGGACCATCGAGACCCTCAGCCTGCACGACGGCTCGGTCACCGAGGACCGGATCATCAAGGGCATGGTCGGCCGCGAGCTCACCAACCGGTACCCGGAGCGGACCCCCGCGATCGGGGAGGAGGTGCTGCGCGTGGAGCACTGGACGGTGCACCACCCCCAGGAGCACTCCCGGGTGGTCGTGGACGACGCGCACCTGTCCGTCCGGGCCGGCGAGATCGTCGGGATCGCCGGGCTCATGGGCGCCGGGCGGACCGAGCTGGCGATGAGCATCTTCGGGCGCAGCTACGGGTCCGGCATCACCGGGACCCTGTACAAGAACGGCCAGGAGATCACCTGCCGGACCGTCCAGGAGGCCATCCGGCACGGGATCGCCTACGCCACGGAGGACCGCAAGCGCTACGGGCTCAACCTGATCGACGACATCAAGCGGAACATCTCCGCCGCCGCCCTGCCCAAGCTGGCCTCCGCGGGCTGGGTGGACGGCGGCCGCGAGACGCTGGTCGCCCAGGACTACCGGAAGAGCATGAACATCAAGGCGCCGTCCGTGGCGGCCGTCACCGGCAAGCTCTCCGGCGGCAACCAGCAGAAGGTCGTGCTGTCCAAGTGGATGTTCGCCGACCCGGACGTACTGATCCTCGACGAGCCGACGCGCGGCATCGACGTGGGCGCGAAGTACGAGATCTACACGATCATCAACCAGCTGGCCGCGCAGGGCAAAGCCGTCCTCGTGATCTCCTCCGAGCTGCCGGAGCTCCTGGGGATCTGCGACCGCATCTACACGCTCGCCGAGGGCCGGATCACCGCCGAGGTCCCCATCGCCGAGGCCACCCCCGAACGACTCATGCAGCACATGACCAAGGAGAAGGACTGACCATGGTTTCCACCCTCGCCGACGAGGACCGGGTCCTCAGCACCAGGGGCCCGAAGAAGCCCTCGACCGTGGCCGACGCCGGGCGCTTCCTCACCAGCCGGCTGCGCCAGATCGGCATCTTCCTGGCCCTGCTGGTCATCGTGACGCTGTTCCAGGTGCTCACGGGCGGAGCCCTGCTCCAGCCGGACAACGTCTCCAACATCATCGTCCAGAACAGCTACATCCTGCTGCTGGCCATCGGGATGGTCATGATCATCGTGGCCGGCCACATCGACCTCTCGGTGGGCTCCGTGGCCGCGTTCGTGGGTGCCATGTCCGGGATCATGATCCGGGACTGGAGCCTGCCGTGGTGGGTGGCCCTCGTGGCGTCCCTCGCGGTCGGCGCCCTCGTGGGGGCCTGGCAGGGGTTCTGGGTGGCCTACATCGGCATCCCGGCCTTCATCGTCACCCTCGCGGGCATGCTCGTCTTCCGCGGCCTGACCCAGATCGTGCTCGAGAACCAGCGCATCACCGGGTTCCCCTCGGAGTACCGCCAGCTCGGCGGCGGGTCCCTCTTCCCGGGCCTGTTCCCGCCCGAGACCAACATCCTGGACTGGACCACGGTGGGCCTCGGCCTGTTCGCCACCGCCCTGCTGGTCGTCAGCCAGCTGCGCGGCCGGGCCACCCGGGCCAAGCTCGGCCTGGACGACGAGCCCCGCGCCTGGTTCCTCACCCGGCTGGTCTTCGGCGTCGTCGTCGTCCTGGGCCTGACCTTCCTGCTCGCCAGCTCCCGCGGCGGCACCCCGATCGTGCTCGTGGTGCTCGGGGTGCTCGTGGTCGCCTACAGCGCGGTCATGAACCGGACCGTCTTCGGCCGGCACGTCTACGCCCGCGGCGGCAACCTGCAGGCGGCCCAGCTCTCGGGCGTCAACACCAAGCGCGTGGACTTCCTGCTGTTCGTCAACATGGGGGTGCTGGCCGCGCTGGCGGGCCTCGTGTTCACCGGCCGCCTGAACTCCGCCGGCCCCGGTGCCGGCAACCTGTTCGAGCTGGACGCGATCGCCGCGGCGTTCATCGGCGGCGCCGCCGTGACCGGCGGCGTGGGCACCATCATCGGCGCCATCACCGGCGGGCTGATCATGGGCGTGCTCAACAACGGCATGTCGCTCATGGGCGTGGGCATCGACTACCAGCAGTTCATCAAGGGCCTGGTGCTGCTGCTCGCCGTCGGCTTCGACGTCTTCAACAAGCGGCGGGCCTCCAACGCGCTGAAGTAGCGGAGCGCAACGACGGACGGGCCCGCCCGGCATCATGCCGGGCGGGCCCGTCCGTCGTTGCCGCCCGCGCTCCCTGCCGGGGCCGCGGGCGGCGGGCACGGCCGTCTAGCGGCGGCCGCCCTTGTTCTCGCGCCGCTTCGCCATGACGCGGCTGAAGACGGCGGTGCCGACCATGAAGAGGATCTTGCGCATGCTGGTGCTCCTTCCCTAGTCCGGACCCGGGTCCGTCCCGGGGTGCCGGGGACGGTCCGGGGCGGCCCTCGGCACGCCTGCCGGCGTGCACGGCGGGGCCGTATCGGTTCCACGTTACGGGTTGGGACCCGAAAAGGTAAGTCGGCTGAACGATCAGCGCGGGCGCCGCGGCGACGGGCGACCGGAACGACGGAGCCGGGGATGGCGCCCCAACGGCGCCATCCCCGGCGTGGCCGGCTCCGCGGGAGTCAGTCCTCCGGGAGCTTGGCGGCCAGGATGCCGCGGATGTAGTCCCGGTTCATGGCCGTCACGCTGAGCCCGTCGCCCCCGTAGTGCTCCACGCACATGGGGCCGTCGAAGCCGGCCTCGAGCGCCATGCCGATGGCCTCGCGGTAGTCGATGTAGCCCAGGGCCAGCGGCGCCGGGGCGGAGGCGTAGGACCCGGTGGCGGGATCGTGGTCCCGGAAGTAGTTCTTCAGCTGCCAGTAGTTGGCGTGCGGCAGCATCTTGGTGAGCATCTCGCGCCAGTCCTCCACCTCGCGGTGCAGGCGGACGATGTTGCCGATGTCGGGGCACAGGCCCACGTTGGGCAGGTCCACGGCGGTGACGAGCTCCACCGAGCTGTCGGCGGTGCCCAGGAAGGTGCCCTCGTACATCTCCAGGGACAGGCCGACCCCCCGCTCCCCGGCGTACTCGCCGAGCTCGCGGAAGCGCTCGGCCGCCTTCGCCCGGTTCTCCGCGGTGTCCTCGTCCTCGGCGCCCGGCGCCAGCCAGAACCAGGTGGCGTCCTTCTGCGCCTCGGTGAACGGGTCGTGCAGGCCCACGCAGACCATGGGCGCCTCGAGGTCCACGGCCGCGTCGATGGTGCGCTTGGTGTAGGCGATGTTCCGCTGCGCCTGCTCCTCGTCCGGGGTGATCACGCTCTTGCGGGTCACCGCGATGTCGCTGAAGGCGAGGTCGTAGGACCGGGCCGTCTCCAGCAGCCGCCGGCGGCCGTCGGTGTCGAGGTCGCCGGGGCGGACCCAGGAGTCGGTGAGGTCGACGTGGTCGAAGCCGGCGAGGCGGACCTCGCGCAGGGTCTGCTTCCAGGCCTCGGGACCGGCGGCGGTGCGGTCGCGGCCGTCGGCAGTGGTGCCCGTGAAGTTCAGCAGGGCGGCCCCGATGGGCCAGTTCTCCGGGGTGTGCGGCATGGTGCTCTCCTTGGTGGGTGGTGTCGGTGGCGCACGGGGCGCCGGAAGGACGTGCGGGGTGCGGGCTCAGACCATGTGTTTGCCGCCGTCCACGAAGTAGGACGCGCCGTTGACGAAGCCGGCCTCGTGACTGGTGAGGAAGTTGACCAGCGCGGCGACCTCCTCGGGCCGCCCGACGCGTCCGGCGGGCACGGCCGCCGACATGGCGGCCCTGCGCTCGTCCGTGAGCGTGCCGCCCATGATGTCGGTGTCGATGGGCCCGGGGACGATGGCGTTGCAGGTGATCCCGTGCCCGCCGAGCTCCCGGGCACCGCCCCGGGTGAGGCCGAGGACGGCAGCCTTCGCCGCGGCGTAGCCGGTCTTCGAGAAGGTCCCACCGCCGTCGTAGGCGGTGATCGAGGACGTGTTGACGATCCGCCCGCCGTGCCCGCCCTCGATCATGCGGCGTGCCGCGGCCTGCATCATGAGCAGCGTGCCCGTGGCGTTCACGTCCAGCACACGGGTCCACACGTCCTTCGTCAGCTCGAAGAGCGTGTGCGGGCTGGCGATGCCGGCCAGGTTCACCTCGGCGAGCACCGGCGGAAGATGCGCGTCGATCTCCTCGAACGCCGCGTCGACCGAGTCCGGGTCGGCCACGTCGACCGCGATGCCGCGCACGGGCTGCGCCGTCCGCCCGGCGAGCTCGTCGGCGAAGGACCGGACGCCGTCGGCGTCGACGTCGAGCACCGCCAGGGCCCAGCCCTCCTGCGCCATCCGGCGGGCGACGTGGCGGCCGATGCCGCGGACGGCTCCGGCGCCGGTGACGACGGCCGTGCGTCGTGCGGGAAACTGTCCGTGCGTCATGGGTGCTCCTGCGATGTCAGGGGGGATGTCGGGGGAGGGGCGTGCGGGCCGCAGGGATCAGGCGGCCAGGGCGTAGACGATCCACGCGAGGGCGAAGGCCATGAAGCCGATCGCGGTGCCGATCACCGACCACGTCTTGAGCGTGGTCACGGTGTCGAAGCCGCAGAACTTGCCGATCAGCCAGAAGCCCGAGTCGTTCACGTGCGAGAACGTGATGGACCCCGCCGCGATGGCGACCACGATGGCGGCCAGCGCGATCCCGGACAGGCCCAGCTCGGCCACGGCCGGGGCCATGATGGAGCCCGCGGTGGTGGCGGCCACAGTCGCCGAGCCCTGGGCCACGCGGAAGGCGATCGCCACGAGGAAGCCGGCCAGGATGACCGGGAGGCCCAGGGCGTCGAGCCCCTCGGCGATGGTGGCGCCGATGCCCGTCTCGGTGAGGACACGGCCGAAGGCGCCGCCGGCGCCGGTGATCAGGATGATCGAGCAGACCGGAGCCAGGGCGTTGTCGACCAGGTCCTCCAGGGCCCCGCCGATGCTGCCCCGGCCGCGGCGCGGGCGCAGGTAGAGCAGGTACATCGCGAACAGCGTGGCGATGAGCAGGGCGATCGGGGTGTTGCCGATGAGCCGGGAGAGGCGGAACAGGACGTTGTCCTCGCCCACGGCCCCGCTCGCCTCGAGCGTGGTGAACAGGGTGTTGAAGAAGATGAGCACGAGCGGCAGCAGGAGGACGAAGATGATGGTCCAGAACCCCGGCCGGGGGGTGTCCTCGTCCAGGTCCACCTCGCCGAGGAGGTTCGGCACGGGCATGTCCGGATAGCGCTTGGCGAGGGCCAGGCCGAGCCGGTAGCCGGCCAGGTACCAGGTGGGCAGGCCCACCAGCAGGGCGATCAGCACCACCATGCCGACGTCGGCGCCCATCACCGTAGCCGCGGCCGTGGGACCGGGGTGCGGCGGGGTGAGGGCGTGCATCATCAGGAAGGCGCCGATCGAGGGCAGCACGTAGAGCATGAAGGAGCCGCCCAGGCGGCGGGCGACCGTGTAGATGATCGGCAGCATCACGATGAAGCCGGCGTCGAGGAAGATCGGGAACGCGTAGAAGAGGGAGGCGACCGCCAGGGCCAGCGGGGCCCGCTTCTCCCCGAAACGGCGGAGCATCGCGTCGGCGAGCACCTGGGCGCCGCCGGAGACCTCGACCAGGCGGCCGAGGACCGCGCCGAAGCCCACCAGCAGGGCCACGTTGCCCACCGTGGTGCTGAAGCCGGCGATGACCACCGCCATGACGTCGCCCACGCCGATGCCGGCCGCCAGTCCCGTGAGGACGCTGATGATGATGAGGGCGAAGAACGCGTGCATGCGCAGCTTGATGATCAGGAAGAGCAGCGCGGCGATGGCCACGACCGCGATGGCGATGAGCGCCCAGGTGGGCCTCTCCGCCAGGACGAGTGCATCCGCCGTGGCGGCGGGAAGGAGGATGTGCATAGCTGAGTCACCTTTGATCGGGACGCGGGGCCGGCCACTTCTGCACTGTGGCGTGGACCACATCCGAGGAGCCGTTGGCCAATACCCTATAGGATATTGTTCCGGTGTCCAGCCTCCTCCGGCCGTCGTCGAGAGGGCGGTGTGGAGCCGGCCCGGGTGGGGCGTGGGACAATTCCTGTCAGGGCAGAAGTGAGCGAGGGCATCGACATGACGAACGACGTTCCGGGCGGAGCGTGGGTGCAGCGCAGCATCCTGGCGGACCAGGTGTACAAGGAGATCCTCGCGCGCCTGATGGACGGGGAGCTGAAGTCCGGGGATCCGATCAGCATCGACGGCACGGCGCGCGAGCTGGGCGTTTCCCCCACGCCGGTCCGGGAGGCCCTGGCGCGGCTGGAGTCCACGAGCCTGGTGGTCCGGGCCGCGCTGCGCGGCTACCGCGTGGCGCCCCTGCTGACCCACGAGGAGCTGCTGGACCTCATGGACGCACGGCTGCTCATCGAGCCCTACAACGCCGAACTCGCCTGCGGCCACGCGGACCGGCCGTTCCTGGAGGCCCTCGAGCGCTCCATCGACGACCTCCGGGGCGCGCCGAACGGCCCCCACTTCTCCGACTACCGCTCCTACTGGGAGGCCGACGAGCGCTTCCACCGGCTCATCGCGGAGCAGGCGAACAACAAGTTCGTCCTGGGCGCCTACGAGTCCCTCGGCGGGCACGTGCACCGGTTCCGGCTGTTCAGCGGCCTGGGCGTGCAGGACGCGCGCAGCGCCATCGAGGAGCACGCGCGGATCCTCACGGCGCTGCGCCGGGGTGACGCCGCGGCGGCCCGGATCGCCATGGCCGGGCACATCTGCGGGGTGCGGGAGCGGGCGATCAGCGAGTACGAGCGCGCCGACCGCGACCTCCGGGACGAGAGCGCCTGAGCCACGTTCCGACCTGCCCTCCCGCCGCGGTGTGGTTGACACCACATCTGCGTCCGTGGATCCTATAGGAAACACGGTATGGCCTGAGTCGGTGTCCGAGGTCGCTCCCGATCCGCGCTCCGGCGCCGCCGTGTCCACAGACGGAACACGTGCACACCGGAGGAGATGGGGATCATGGCTCAGCGTTCAGTAGCGGTTGTCGGCTCGGGATACATGGGCGGGGGCATCGCCCAGGTGCTGGCCCTCGGCGGAGCCCGGGTCGCGCTCGCCGACATCTCCCAGGAGATCGCCGAGGGGAACCTCGAGCGGCTCCTCGGGGAGGCGGAGCAGTTCGTCGCGGACGGGCTCTTCCCGGCGGACGCGGTCGAGCGCCTGCGCGAGAACCTGTGGGCCGCCCCCAGCATCGAGGAGGCCGTCGCGGACGCCTCCTACGTGGAGGAGGCCGTGCCGGAGAAGCTCGAGATCAAGCACGCCACGCTGCGCCGGATCAGCGACGCCGCCCCGGCGGACGCCGTGATCGGCTCCAACACCTCCACCATCTCCATCGCCCAGCTCGCCGAGGTCGTCGAGCACCCGGGCCGCTTCCTGGGCGTGCACTTCTCGAACCCGGCGCCCTTCATCCCCGGCGTGGAGGTCATCCCCCACGAGACCACCGCGCCCGAGACGGTCGAGGCGGCCAAGGAGATCGTCGAGCTGACCGGCAAGAAGGCGGCGGTGGTCAAGGACGTCACGGGCTTCGTCCTCAACCGCCTGCAGTACGCCCTGTTCCACGAGGCCGCCCAGGTGGTCGAGGAGGGCATCGCCACGGCCGAGGACGTCGACACGCTGGTGCGCACCACCTTCGGCTTCCGCCTCCCGTTCTTCGGCCCCTTCGCGATCGCGGACATGGCGGGACTGGACGTCTACTCCTTCTGCTACGCCTCCCTGCAGACCTCGTTCCCCGAGCGCTTCGCCACGCCCAAGGTCCTGCAGGACCTCGTCGACGCCGGCAAGCTCGGCACGAAGTCCGGCGCCGGGTTCCTGCAGATCCCCGCCGAACGCTCGAACGACCTCGTCGCCTACCGCAACAAGGCCTACGTGGCCATGGGCCGGCTGCTCGAGGACCTGGGCCCCAGCCCGGTCGACGAGGAGACCGCCCAGCAGGGCGGCGCGTCCGCCCCCGCCGGCTGAGCCGGCCGCACCGTACCGAGATCCCCGAGCGGGACGGCGGCGCCCGACGTCGAACGCGGCCGTCCCGCCCCCGACCCACCGAGACCACCGAGGCTGGAACGATGACTTTTCTTGTGAACGATCCTGCGGAGTTCGCGTCCGACGCGCTGCGGGGCTATGCGGCGGCTCATCCCGAGCACGTGGCCCTGGCCCACGGCGGGGTGGTGCGCTCGACCGACACCCCGGAGGGCCAGCCGGCGCTGGTGATCGGCGGGGGCTCGGGGCACTATCCGGCCTTCGCCGGGTGGGTGGGCCCGGGGATGGGCCACGGCGCGCCGTGCGGCAACATCTTCTCCTCGCCCTCGGCCTCCCAGGTGTACTCCGTGGCACGCTCGGCGGAGAACGGCGGCGGCGTGGTGCTGGGCTTCGGCAACTACGCCGGGGACGTGCTGCACTTCGGGCAGGCGGCCGAGAAGCTGCGCGCCGAGGGCGTGGACGTGCGCATCGTGCGGGTCTCCGACGACATCGCCTCCGGCCCGGCCGAGGCGCACCGGGAACGGCGCGGGATCGCCGGGGACCTGATGGTGTTCAAGATCGCCGGTGCGGCGATCGAGGCCGGGGCCGACCTGGACGAGGCCGAGCGGGTGGCGTGGAAGGCCAACGACGCGACGCGCTCCTTCGGGGTGGCCTTCGAGGGCTGCACCCTGCCCGGGGCCGGGGAGGCGCTGTTCCACGTGCCGGCCGGGGAGATGGCGATCGGGCTGGGCATCCACGGGGAGCCGGGAGTGCGCGAGGTGCCGATGGGCACGGCCGACGAGATCGCCGACCTGCTGGTCGACGGCGTGCTGGCGGAGGAGCCGGCGCGCGGGCAGGACGGCTACGAGGGCCGGGTGGCCGTGCTGGTCAACGGGCTGGGCACGGTCAAGTACGAGGAGCTGTTCGTGGTCTACGGCCGGGTGGCCGAGCGGCTGGCCGGCCAGGGGCTGACCGTGGTGGCCCCGGAGGTCGGCGAGCACGTCACCAGTCTCGACATGGCCGGGCTGTCGCTGACCGTGGTGTTCCTGGACGAGGAGCTGGAGCGGTACTGGCTGGCCCCGGCCGACACCCCGGCCTTCCGCCGCGGCGCGCCGGACACGGCCGACCGGCCGGCGCGCACCGGGGTGCACACCCCGGGGCAGGAGGACGTGCCGGCCGCCGCGCCGGAGTCCCAGGAGGTCACCGGGCGGATCCTGACGGCGCTGCAGGTGCTGGAGGCCACCGCGGCCGAGCACGAGGAGGACTTCGGCCGCCTGGACGCCATCGCCGGCGACGGCGACCACGGCCAGGGCATGGCCTACGGCACCCGGGGCGCGGCCGCCGCCGCCCGGGCCGCCGCGGAGGCCGGCGCCGGGGCCCGTACGGTCCTGGTGCGTGCCGGTGACGCCTGGGCCGAGGAGGCCGGCGGCACCTCCGGGGCGCTGTGGGGCGCGGCACTGACCGCCGCCGGCGGGGCCTTCGACGACTCCGCCGGCGCCGGAGCCGAGGAAGTGGTGGCCGCTCTCGTGGCCGGGATCGACGCGATCGTGCGGCTGGGCGGGGCCCAGCCGGGGGACAAGACCATGGTCGACGCCGCCCTGCCGTTCCGGGCGCGGCTGCTGGAGGAGTTCGAGGCCTCCTCCGATCTGGCCGGCGCGGTGAAGCAGGCTGCCGCGGTGGCCCGTCAGGCGGCCGAGGCCACCGCGGAGATCACCGCCCGCCGCGGGCGCTCGAAGGTGCTCGGGGACAAGAGCCTGGGCACCCCGGACCCCGGCGCGCTGTCCTTCTCCGTGCTCATGGACGCCCTGGGCGATTTCCTCGCCCAGGGCCCGGACGCACGGTAGGGGGGCGGCCGTGACGGTGTGGGTCGGCACCAGCTGGAAGATGAACAAGACCCTGGCCGAGGCCACCGACTGGGCCCAGGGCCTGGCCGAGGCCCTGGCCGGACGGGAACTGGGGGGCGTGCAGCCCTTCGTGATCCCGCCGGCCACCGCGATCGGCGCGGTGGCCCAGGTCCTGGCCGAGGAGCCCCGGGTGCTGGTGGGGGCGCAGAACGCCCACTGGGAGGACGCCGGGGCCTGGACCGGGGAGGTCTCCGTGCCGCAGGTCGCCGACGCCGGGGCCCGGATCGTGGAGATCGGCCACTCCGAGCGGCGCGAGCACTTCGCCGAGACGGACGAGACCGTCCGGGCCAAGGTCGCCGCGACCCTGCGCCACGGACTGGTGCCCCTGCTGTGCGTGGGCGAACCGGCGCACGTGCAGGCCGCGGGCGGTTCCGGGGCGCACATCCTCGAGCAGGTCGGCCGGGCCCTGGAGGGCCTGGCCGAGGACCAGCTGGCCCGGGTGCTGATCGCCTACGAACCCGTCTGGGCGATCGGTGAGCACGGCCGCCCGGCCACCACCGCGGAGCTGGCCGAGCCCTTCGCCGCCCTCGCGGCGGCCTGGGGGTCACGCGTGCAGGGCCTGCTCTACGGCGGGTCGGTGAACCTGGACAACGCCGCCGACCTGCTGGGCATTCCCGGCGTGGACGGCCTGTTCGTCGGCCGCACCGCCTGGCAGCTGGAGGGTTATCTGCGGCTGCTGGAGATCGCCGCGGGCCGCTGAGGCCCCTCCGGCACCCGCACCCACGGACCACCCGGACCCACGGACCACCGCACCCGGGAAAAGACCATCGGACAGTGAACGACGAGATGAAGGAGCACCCCATGAGCGAGCAGAAGCTGCGGATCGTGATCGGCGGCGACGACGCCGGATTCGACTACAAGGAGGCCCTGCGCCGGGACCTGGAGGCCGACGACCGCGTGGAGAGCGTGGTGGACGTCGGGGTCTCGAAGACCGAGAACACCGACTACCCGCACGTGGCCGTGGAGGCGGCCCGGAAGGTCGCCTCCGGGGAGGCCGACCGGGCGCTGCTGATCTGCGGCACGGGCCTGGGCGTGGCGATCTCGGCGAACAAGGTCCCGGGCATCCGGGCGGTGACCGCCCACGACTCCTACTCGGTGGAGCGCTCGGTGCTCTCCAACAACGCCCAGGTGCTGTGCATGGGCCAGCGGGTCGTCGGCCTCGAGCTGGCCCGGCGCCTGGCCAAGGAGTGGATCGGCTACGTCTTCGACCCGGCCAGCGCCTCGGCGGCCAAGGTCGAGGCGATCACCAAGTACGAGAACGACTGACCGCACGCCCGCACCGGCATCACCGGGCCCCCGCCACGCTCAGCCGTGCCGGGGGCCCGGCTGCGCCTCCGCGGCGCGCAGGTGCGCCAGGACCGCGGCTGTGACCTCCTCCGGGCGCTCCTCGGCGAGGAAGTGGCCGGCGTCCACGGCCCGGCCCGCGGCCCGGGGGAAGTGCCGCCGCCACAGCTCGAGCGGGTCCTCCCGGGCGCCCACCCGGCCGCGGGCGCCCCACAGGACCAGCGCGGGGAGCTCGAGCCGGGCGTCCTCGTCGGCCCGGTCGATCTCCACGTCCGGTCCGGCCGCGGCGCGGTAGTCGCGGCACCAGGCGTCGACCACGGACGGGTCGCGCGCGGCCTCCTCGTAGGCGGCGAGCGCGGCGGGGTGGAACCCGACCTCGGTGCCGCTGAGGCCCTGCAGCGTCGCGCGCACGAAGTGGACGGGGTCGTGGCCGATCAGCGTCTGCGGCAGTCCGCCGCCCTGGGCGAGGAAGGCCCAGTGGTAGTACTTCTGCACCAGCCAGGCGTCCATCGACCGCCACACCTCCAGCGTGGGCAGAATGTCGAGCAGGGCGACCGAGAGCACCGCCTCGGGGGCGTCGAAGGCCATGCGGTGGGCGGTCCGGGCGCCACGGTCGTGCCCGACGACGTGGAACCGGTCGTGCCCCAGGGCGCGCATGAGCCGGACCTGGTCGGCGGCCATCGCCCGGAAGGTGAAGTCCTCGCTGTCCGTCCAGGAGCGGCCGTAGCCGCGCAGGTCGGCGGCGACCACGGTGAACTCCTCGGCGAGCACGGGGGCCAGGGCGTGCCACATCGCGTGCGTCTGCGGGAAGCCGTGCAGCAGCAGCACGGGCGGGCCGTCGCCGCCCGTGCGGGCGTGGACCACGCCGTCGGGGACGGGGACGTCCTGGGGGGCGAAGTCGGCGAGCACGGTTCCTCCTGGCGGTCGGATCGGCGAAGCGCGCCCCGGGGTGGGCCCGGAGGACCCGGCGCGGGGGTTGTCCCGGCGGACCGGAGCGCACATGCTCAAGGAAACACCAGGACGCGATCGGGAGACACCCCCATGAACCACGCCCCCGTCCACGTCGCCGGCCGGGCGACCGCCTCGCAGCAGCTCGCGGCCGCGGCCGAGCGGTACACGGCCCGCACCTACTCCCCGCTGGAGGTCGTCGTCGCCCGGGCGCACGGTGCCACCCTCACGGACGTGGAGGGCCGGGAGTACCTGGACTTCCTCGCCGGCTATTCGGCGCTGAACCTCGGGCACGGCCACCCGGCGGTCCTGGCGGCCGCCCGGGCCCAGCTGGAGCGGGTGACGCTGACCAGCCGTGCCGTGCACAACGACCAGCTCGGGCCCTTCGCCCGGGAGCTGTGCGAGCTGCTCGGCCAGGACATGATGCTGCCGATGAACACCGGCGCCGAGGCCGTCGAGTCGGCGATCAAGGTCGCCCGGAAGTGGGGCTACGAGCGCAAGGGGGTGGCCCCGGGCCGGGCACGGATCGTCGTGGCGGCGGGCAACTTCCACGGCCGCACCACCACGGTCGTCAGCTTCTCCGACGACGCCGACGCGCACCGCGACTACGGCCCCTACACCCCGGGCTTCGACACCGTGCCCTTCGGGGACCTCGCCGCGCTCGAGGCCGCGCTCACGGACGACACCGTGGCGGTGCTGCTGGAGCCGATCCAGGGCGAGGCCGGGGTGATCGTGCCGCCGCCGGGCTACCTGGCGGGCGTCCGGCGGTGCACCGCCGAGCGCGGCGTCCTGCTCGTCGCCGACGAGATCCAGTCCGGGCTGGGCCGCACGGGCCGGACGCTGGCCTGCGAGCACGAGGGCGTGGAGGCGGACCTGTACCTGCTGGGCAAGGCCCTGGGCGGGGGCGTCCTGCCGGTCTCCGCGGTCGTGGGGCGCGCCGAGGTCCTGTCGGTGCTGCGGCCGGGCCAGCACGGCAGCACCTTCGGCGGCAACCCGCTGGCCGGCGCCGTCGGCCGCGCCGTCGTCGGGCTGCTGTCCACCGGGGAGCCCCAGCGGGCGGCGCGGGAGCTGGGGGAGAGGCTGCACGCCGGTCTCACCGAGCTCGCGCCGCTGGGCCTCACCGCCGTGCGCGGGCGCGGACTGTGGGCCGGGATCGACATCGACCCGCGCCTGGGCACCGGCCGCGAGTGCTGCGAGCGGCTGGTGGCGCACGGGGTGATCGCCAAGGACACGCACGGCGCGACCGTGCGGCTGAGCCCGCCGCTGGTGATCACGGAGGAGGAGCTGGAGCGGGGCCTGGCCGCCCTGTCCGCAGTGCTCCGGGAGATGGCGGCCGCCTGAGCCGCGCGCTCACCCGGCGTGGCCGGGCGCCTCGTCGTGGGCCAGGGCGGACTCGATGCTGCCGGCCAGCTGGGCCGGTGCGGTCCGCGGGGCGAAGCGGCGGAGCACCCGGCCGTCCCGGCCCACCAGGAACTTGGTGAAGTTCCACTTGATGGCGTCGCCCAGGACCCCGTTGCGCTCTTCCCGCAGCCAGGCCCACAGCGGGTGGGCGCCGGGGCCGTTGACGTCGACCTTCGCGAACATCGGGAACGTGACGCCGTAGTTGCGGCTGCAGAAGTCGGCGATCTCCTCCTCGGTGCCCGGTTCCTGGTGGCCGAACTGGTCGCAGGGGAAGCCGAGCACCACGAAGCCCTCCTGCTTGAAGTTGCGCCACAGCTGCTCGAGGCCCTCGTACTGCGGTGTGAACCCGCACCGGCTCGCCGTGTTGACCACGAGCACCACCTTCCCGGCGTAGGCGGACAGCGGCTGATCGCGCCCGTCCAGGGTGGTGGCGGTGAAGTCGTGCAGCGTGGTCATGGGAGGCCTCCCGGGCGTTCGGCGACGACGGTCCGCTCCCATCATGCCCCTGACCCCGTCCGCGGACCCCCGGACCCCGGCCCCGAGGTCCGCAACCTCGCGCCTCGGAGTGAGGGGGGAGGGACGGGGACGGGTGGATAACGATCCTCGGGCGGGGCGGTCGGGGGGCGCGGGGCCCGGCGTACCCTGACCGTGTCGGAAGGAGCCCGTGATGACGCAGCACACCGAACCGTGGCCTGCGGGAACGCCCTGCTGGACGGACCTCGTGGCCTCCGACCTCGCCCGGACGCAGGAGTTCTACCGGCAGGTCCTCGGCTGGCAGTACGACGACCCGCGGCCCGAGCACGGCGGCTACTGCAACGCCCTCGTGGACGGGGCCCGCGTGGCCGGGCTGTCCCCCGCGGACCCGGACCGGGCCGGTGCGCCCCCCGTGTGGCAGGTGTACCTCGCCGCGGACCGGATCGAGCTGGGCGCGCAGCGGGTCCTGGACGCCGGGGGCACGCAGCTGAGGGGGCCCACGGACATCGGCCCGCTCGGCCGGATGGGCGTCTGGCGGGACCCCGCCGGAGCCGTCTTCGGGATGTGGCAGTCCGGTGAGCACATCGGCTTCGAGGCCGTCGACGTCCCCGGCGCCGTGGTGTGGTGCGACCTCACGACGCCCGACCACCGCACCGCCCGCGACTTCTACGCAGCGGTGTTCGGCTACCACTACGAGGAGACCGGCGGGGACGGCGTCCCCTACGCCACCTTCACGGTGCCGCGAGGGGACCGCCCGGCGGGCGGGATCGGCGGGACGGACCCCGCCGCGCAGGACGCGCCCTCGGTGTGGTCCGTGTGCTTCCAGGTGGAGGGCGTCGACGCGGCCGCCGACCGCGTTCGAGCCGCCGGCGGATCGGTCGTGGAGGAGCCCTTCGACTTCGCCTACGGGCGGCTCGCGGTGGTGGCGGGCCCGGACCGGGAGTCCTTCGCGCTCATGGCACCCGGACAGGGCCCGGTCCCGGAGGAGTGACGGGGCGGCGGTAGGATTGTGACCCAGCAGACATCCACCCCGCCTCCGCACAGATTGGGATCGAGATGAATTCCATCGTCCTCGCCGTCGTCGGCGTGGCCATGATGATCCTCGGGTACCTCCTCTACTCGAAGTTCGTCGCCCGCCGGATCTACAAGCTCCAGGACTCCTTCGTCACCCCCGCCCACGAGCTGGGCGACGGCGTCGACTACGTCCCCACCAACAAGTACGTGCTGTGGGGCCACCACTTCACCTCCGTGGCCGGTGCCGCGCCCATCGTCGGCCCGGCCATCGCGGTGATCTGGGGATGGGTGCCCGCCTTCCTCTGGGTGACGCTCGGCACCGTCTTCTTCGCCGGCGTCCACGACCTCGGCGCCCTGTGGGCGTCCAACCGGCACCAGGGCAGGTCCATCGGGTCGCTGTCCGGGAAGTACATCGGCCACCGGGGACGGAACCTGTTCCTGGTCGTGATCTTCCTCGTGCTGCTCATGGTCAACGCCGCGTTCGCCGTGGTGATCTCCAACCTGCTGGTCGGCACGCCCACCGCGGTGATCCCCACGTGGGGCGCCATCGTCGTGGCGCTGCTCATCGGCCAGGCGGTCTACCGCTACAAGTGGAACCTCGCCGTCGTGTCCGTGGTGGGCGTCGTGGCCCTCTACGCCCTCATCCTGCTCGGCGACCGCTTCCCGGTGGTCCTGCCGGAGACGGTCCTGGGCCTGCCGGCCAACGCGTTCTGGATCGTGGTGCTCTTCGTCTACGCGGGCATCGCGTCCGTGCTGCCCGTCTGGATGCTCCTGCAGCCCCGCGACTACATCAACGGCCTGCAGCTGTTCATCGCCCTGGGCATCCTCTACGGCGCGGTGCTGATCTCCGCCCCGACCGTGGTGGCCCCGGCCTTCAACGAGTCCGTGCCCGCGGGCACCCCGAGCATCGTGCCGCTGCTGTTCGTGACCATCGCGTGCGGGGCGATCTCCGGGTTCCACGGCATCGTGGCCTCGGGGACGTCCTCCAAGCAGCTGGACAAGGAGACGGACGCCCGCTTCGTCGGCTACTTCGGCGCCGTCGGCGAGGGCCTCCTGGCGCTGGGCGCGATCATCGCCACGACCGCCGGCTTCCGCACGATCGCCGACTGGGAGGCCGTGTACAGCGCGTTCGGCCAGGGCGGCGTGGCCGCGTTCGTCCAGGGCGGCGCCTCGGTCGTGAACTCCGGCCTCGGCATCCCCCCGTCGCTGAGCGCGACCATCCTCGCGACGATGGCCGTGCTCTTCGCGGCCACGACCATGGACACCGGCATCCGCCTGCAGCGCTTCGTGGTGCAGGAGGCCGGGCACATCATGGGCGTCACCATCGGCAAGGTGGTCGCCACCCTCATCGTCCTCGCGGTGGCCATGGGGCTGACCTTCAGCGCCGGCGCGGACGGCTCGGGCGGCATGCTCATCTGGCCGCTGTTCGGGACCTCGAACCAGCTGCTGGCCGGCCTGACGCTGTCCATGATCGCGGTGATCCTGCTGCGCAAGGGCCGCCCGGTCCTGCCCGTCCTGGTGCCGCTGGTGTTCCTGCTCGTGATGTCCGTCTACGCGCTGATCGTGCAGCTGGGGCAGTTCTGGGCCGCGGAGAACTGGTTCCTGCTCGTGCTCGACATCGTCATCCTGATCGCGGCCGTGTGGGTGATCTTCGAGTCCGCGATCGCGATGTCCCACGCCCGGAAGAATCCGCCGGAGCTCGACGAGGAGCCGCTGCCCAGCGCGGCCGGGCGGGACCGCTCCCTGTGAGCCGGTGACGCTCCCGCAGCGGTGGCGCACCGCGCGGGCCCGCCTCGGGGCGGGCCTGCGCGAGTTCTACGCGGCCCCCTACCGCCGGACCTTCGCCCGCGCCCAGCGCGACGAGGAGGACCTGTTCATGATGCTGGTGCTCTCCGAGGCCCTCGGGGTGCCCAACCCCGCCAGCTACTACACCGTGGAGCTGCTCCCCGTGGTCTACGACCGGTTCCACGACTGGCACCGGCGGATGGGCATGGAGCGCTCGCCCCTGGAGCACATCTCATGCTGCTAGAGCTCGCCGCGGCCCGCCGGGTCCTGTTCGTGGGCGGCAAGGGCGGCGTCGGCAAGACCGCCGTCGCTTCCGCCACGGCCCTCGCCCAGGCCCGGTCGGGCCGGCGGGTGCTCGTGGTCTCGACCGACCCCGCGCACAACCTCGGCCACCTCTGGGAGCGCCCGGTGGGGGACCGGATCACCCCGCTGGTCCGGGTTCCCGGCGGCGGCCACCTCGACGGGATCGAGGTGGACCCGCTCGCCACCACCGAGGCCCACCTCGCCGCCGTGGGCGCCACCGTCCGCCGGCTCATGCCCGAGCACCTCGCCGGGGAGGTCGACAAGCACATGCGGCTCGCCCGCGACTCGCCCGGCACCCACGAGTCCGCGGTCCTGGAGCGGGTCGCCCAGCTGGTGGAGACGGGCCTGGAGGACTACGACCTCGTGGTCTTCGACACCGCGCCCTCCGGGCACACCGCCCGCCTCATGGCCCTGCCGGAGATCATGTCCGCCTGGACCGAGGGCCTGCTGCGGCGCCGGGCCCGGGCGGAGCGGTTCGGCGCCGCGCTGCGCGGGCTCGAGGACCGGGACGAGGCGGCCGAGAGCATCGTGGGCACCGAGCGCCCCCGGGACCCCCGGGAGGAGCGCGACCTCGAGATCCGGCGCATCCTGCTGCGCCGGCGCGCCCGCTTCGAGGCGTTGCGCGAGGTCCTGGTGGATCCCCGGCGCTGCGCCTTCGTGATCGTGCTGGCCGCCGAGCGGCTGCCCGTGCTGGAGACGGTCGAGCTGCACGGGCAGCTGGTCCGCGCCGGGGTGCACGTGGGGGCGCTGGTGGTCAACAAGCGCTCCCCGGCCGACGCCGGGGCCTTCCTCGCCGAGCGCCGCGCCCTCGAGGAGACGCACGTGGCCGCCCTGCGCGAGGCGCTGCCGGACCTCCCGCTGCTGCAGGTCCCGCTGCTGCCGGGGGACGTGGTGGGCGAGCCGGCCCTCGAACGGTTCGCGGCGGCGCTCGCCCAGGCGGGGCACAGGCCCGGCTGAGACCCTGGGCCCATGACCACCACCTCCCCCCGCACGGACGCCGGACCGGAACGACGGCGCTCCGCCGGCGCCGGCCCGTGGGTCCTGGCCGGTGTCGCCGCGACGGCCCTCGCCGTGGGGCTGGCGGAGCTGCTGGCCTGGGTCACCGGGCCGGTCGGCGCGCCGCTCACCGCCGTGGGCGGGGTGATCGTGGACGCCGTCCCCGCCCCCGTGAAGGACGCGGCGATCGCCCTGTTCGGCACCGCGGACAAGCTTGTGCTCCTGCTCGTCATGGCCGCCGGCCTCGTGGCGATCGGCGCCGGTCTCGGGGCCGCCCAGCGCGCCAACCGCCCGATGGGCTCCGTGCTGCTCGGCGTGCTGGGGCTCGTCGGCCTGCTGGCGGTGCTCACCCGGGCCGGGGCGGGCGTCGCGGACGCGGTCCCCGTCGTCGTCGGCACGGCCGCCGGGGCGCTGTTCCTCACGGTGCTCACCCGCCGGGCCGAGGCGCCGGAGGACACCCGGGGCGGCCTCGACCGGCGGGGCTTCGTCCGGGTCTCCGCGGCCGTGGCCGTGCTGGGTGCCGCCGCCGGGGTGGCCGGGCGCTGGGCCTCCGCCGCGGCCTCCCGGGTGCCCGCGGCGCGGGAGATGCTGCGGATCCCCGCCCCGGCGGTGCGGGAGACGATCCCCGCCGGCACGGACCTCGGGATCGAGGGGGTGGAGCCGTGGCTGACCCCGGCCGAGGACTTCTACCGCATCGACACCGCCCTGGCCGTCCCGCGGATCGACGTGGCCGAGTGGGAGCTGCGGATCCACGGCATGGTCGACCGGGAGCTGACGCTGCGCTTCGAGGACCTCACCGGCCGGGCGCTGCTCGAGCGCGCCGTGACGCTGGCGTGCGTGTCCAACCCCGTGGGCGGGGACCTGGTGGGCAACGCGGTGTGGACGGGCGTGCCCATCCGGGAGCTGCTCGCCGAGGCCGGCGTGCAGCCGGGCGCCGACATGGTGCTCTCGACGTCCCAGGACGGCTTCACCGCCGGGACCCCGCTCGAGGCGCTGCTGGACCCGGGCCGGGACTCCCTGTTGGCCGTGACCATGAACGGGGAGCCGCTGCCGTTCGAGCACGGCTACCCGGTGCGCATGGTCGTCTCCGGGCTCTACGGCTACGTGTCCGCCACCAAGTGGCTGGTGGACCTGAAGGTCACCCGCTTCGACCGCGACGAGGGCTACTGGACCCCCCGCGGCTGGTCGGCGCGCGGGCCGATCAAGACCGCCTCCCGGATCGAGGTGCCCCGGGACGGGGGCCGCGTGGACGCCGGAGAGGTCGTCCTCGCCGGCACGGCCTGGGCCCAGGACACCGGGATCGCCGCCGTGCAGGTCAGCGTGGACGAGGGCCCGTGGCAGGAGGCCGACCTGGGCGAGGTGCCCTCCGACGACACGTGGCGGCAGTGGGTGCTGCGCACCGAGCTGCCCGGCGGCCGGCACACCGCGCGGGTGCGGGCGGTGGACCGGGACGGGACCGTCCAGACCGCCGAGCAGGCCCCGCCGGCCCCGGACGGGGCCTCCGGGTGGCACGAGCGGACGTTCACGGTGGCCTGACCGCCCCCGCCGGGCCCGCCCACCGGACAACGCCCCCGCCGGGCGGGCCCGGCGGGGGCGTTGTCCGGCCGAGGTCAGGAACGACCGGCGGAGCCGGGGACCGGCCCGGTGGAGGAGCGCACCACGAAGTGCGCCGGGAGCACCTCGTGGACCGGCTCGTGGTTCGTCCCGGCCAGGTGCTCCAGCAGCCGCTCGACGGCGTGCACCCCCTGCTCCCGGGCGTGCTGGTCGATGGTGGTCAGGCCGAAGGCCTCCCCGATGGGGTGGGCGTCGACGCCGATCACGGACAGCTCCCCGGGCACGGTCAGGCCGAGGTCGCGCGCCGCCAGGACCGCCCCGGCGGCCATCTCGTCGGAGGCCGCGAAGATCGCGGTGGGGCGGTCGGCCGGGTCCGCCAGCAGGTTCTTGGCCCGCTGGTAGGCGTCGGTGAAGGTGTAGTCCGAGACGACCGACCAGGCCGGGCCGACCGCCAGCCCGGCGGCGGCCATGGCCCCCTCCCAGCCGGCGCGGCGGTCGCTGGACATGGGGAAGTGGCTGCCGAACTCCTCGGCGCCGCCGAGGTGGGCGATCCGGCGGTGGCCGAGCGCAATCAGGTGCTCGGTCGCACGGCGCCCGACGTCGTGGTCGTCGATGCTGATGGTGGGCGCGCCCACCAGGGGCCCGCCCACCCCGAGCACGGGGATCCCGGCGGCGAGCAGCTGCTGCGTCTCGGCCGGGTTCAGATGCAGGGAGATCGCCACGGCGGCGTCGAGCCGCTTGCGCAGCAGGAAGTCGGTCAGCACCGTCTCCCGGTAGCGGTCGCCCTCGAAGTTGTAGAGGGACAGGTCGTAGCCGGCCTCCATGAGCGCCCCGGCCACGCCCTCGAGCACGGTGGAGAAGTACCACCGGTCCACGTAGGGCAGCACCACCCCGATGTTGCGGCTGCGCCCGCTGGCCAGGCTGGAGGCGTGGTAGGACACCACGAAGCCCAGCTCGTGGGCGGCCTGCTGCACCCGTGCCCGGGCCCGGGAGGACACGTGGCCCTTGCCGCTGAGGGCGCGGGAGACCGTGGCCGTGGACACCCCGGCCCTGGCGGCGACGTCCTGGAGCCGCGGTGGGCTCACGGACCCGTCGTGCCGTGGTCCTCCGTCTGCAGCCATATGCACTCCTCCGGGTTCAGGACGTGGGGCGCGGACGTCCCGGGACGGCTGCGCAGCAGCACCGGCAGGTCCGGCAGCTCCACCGCGGCGTCACCGGTGTTCAGCAGCACCAGGACGTCGTTGTTGACCAGGCCCAGGCAGCCCGGCCCGCCGAGGTCCTCCACCCAGGCGAGCGAGCCCGATCCGAGCCCGTGCGCCCGCCGCAGCGCCAGGGCGGCGCGGTAGAGGGACAGCGTGGAGGCCGGGTCCTCCCGCTGCGCCTCGCGCGAGAGCTCCGCCCAGCCCGGGGGCTGCGGGAGCCAGGACCTGCCGTTGGCACTGTAGCCGAGAGACGCGCCGGAGCGGGTCCACGGCAGCGGCACCCGGCAGCCGTCGCGGCCGAGCCGCGCCCCGCCGGTGCGGTGGTAGGTGGGGTCCTGGCGGACCTCGGCGGGCAGGCCCGTGTGGTCCGGCAGCCCGAGCTCCTCCCCCTGGTACAGGTAGACGCCGCCCGGCAGCCCGAGCATGAGCAGGGAGGCGGCGTCCGCCCGCCGGGCTCCGCGGACGTGGTCCGGCTGCTCGTCCTCGGGGCCGATGCCGTCGCCGGGCCGGGCGGGGTTCGCGCCCAGGCCGAGACGGGTCGCGTGGCGCACCACGTCGTGGTTGGACAGCACCCAGGTGGAGGGGGCCCCGACGGCGTCGAACGCCTCGAGGGAGGAGGTGATGATCCGCCGCAGCTCCGCCGCGTCCCAGGGCGCGGCCAGGTAGGAGAAGTTGAAGGTCTGGTGCATCTGGTCCGGGCGCACCCAGTCGGCCAGTCGGGTCAGCGGCTCCACACTGGCCTCGGCGCAGAGGATCCGCTCGCCGTCGTACTCCGCCAGCACCTCGCGCCAGCGGCGGTAGATGTCGTGGATCTGCGGCTGGCCGAACATCGGGGCGTCGGTGAAGGGGTAGCCGGGGACGCTGCCGCCGTCGGCGCGCCCGCCCCAGTCGGGCAGCCCCTTCGCCTTGATCAGCGCGTGGGCCACGTCCACCCGGAAGCCGGCCACTCCACGGTCGAGCCAGAAGCGCAGGATCCGCTCGAACTCCTGCCGGACCTGCTCGTTGTCCCAGTCGAAGTCCGGCTGGGAGGAGTCGAACAGGTGCAGGTACCACTGGCCGGGGGCTCCGCCGGGCTCCGTCACCCGGGTCCAGGCGGGGCCCCCGAAGTGGGACTGCCAGTTGTTCGGGGGCAGCTCCCCGGACGGTCCCCGGCCGTCCCGGAAGACGAACAGGCCGCGCTCGGGGCTGCCCGGCCCCGCCGCGAGGGCCCGCTGGAACAGCACGTGCTCGGTGGAGCAGTGGTTGGGGACCAGGTCGACGATCACCTTCACGGACAGCTCGTCCGCCGCGGCCACCAGGGCGTCGAAGTCGGCCAGGGTCCCGAGGGCGGGGTCGACGTCGCAGTAGTCGCTCACGTCGTAGCCGCCGTCGCGCTGCGGGGACGGGTAGAAGGGCGAGAGCCACAGGGCGTCGATGTCGAGCTCGGCCAGCTGTCCCAGCTCGGCGGTGATGCCGGCGAGGTCGCCGAGACCGTCCCCGTCGAGGTCCCGGAAGGAGCGCGGGTACACCTGGTAGATCACCGAGGAGCGCCACCACCTCGGCTCCCGGTCGCGGTCGTGGAGAGGGGTGAGGCGCAGGGACGGCAGTGTGCCGGAGGTCGTCAGCATGTGCGGCATCTTACGGACAGGACCGCCGTTGTGGAAACGCTTGCACGCGTTCCGCCCTGACCAATCCGCCGAACAAGCGCTGTGGACAGGGATAATGGTAGCGCTTACAGTAGTGACCTGTCTCACTCAGCGCGGTGCGGGCGTCGCACCGGAGCCCCGGTGACCGGCAGCTCCCGGCCCGCGCCGCCCCGCCGCCGACCGGACGCCCCGATCGCGCCCGACCCCGAGGAACCCCCACCATGAAACGCATCCCCCGGACGGCCGTCGCGGCCGCGGCCGTGCTCCTGCTCGCAGGGTGCTCCTCCGCGCCCACGGCCGGAGTCGCCGGTCTGGCCGGCGGGCCCGGCAGCATCAGGATCCAGGCCGGCGACGACGAGATCCCGGCCCTGCGCGAGATCGCCGCGGACTTCACCGCGGACTCCGGGGTGGAGGTGGAGTTCGTCCAGCGGGAGGTCAACGCGCAGGCGATCTCCAACTTCATCTCCCAGGCGCCCACGGGGCAGGCCCCGGACATCATCGTCTCCCCGCACGACAACCTCGGCCAGCTGGCCTCCAACGGCGTGGTGGTCCCGGTGGAGCTGGGCGAGCGCGCCGCGGACTTCTCGGCGAACGCCCGCGACGCCGTGGTCTACGACGGCGTCAGCTACGGGGTGCCCTACGCGATCGAGAACGTGGCCCTGCTGCGCAACAACGAGCTCACCACCGAGGACCCGGCGAGCTTCGACGAGCTGCGGGCCGTCGGCCACCGGCTCATGGACGAGCAGGGCATCGAGTACCCGTTCACGGTCAGCCAGTCCGCGGAGGCCGGGGATCCCTACCACCTGTACGCCCTGCAGACCTCCTTCGGCGCCGAGGTGTTCGAGCGCACCGAGGAGGGGGAGTACACCGGCACCCTCACCATGGGCGGCCCGGACGGGCACGCCTTCGCCCGCTACCTGCAGGACCTCGGGCGGAGCGGGGACCTGCGCACGTCCATGAGCCCGGACATCGCCAAGGAGTCCTTCCTCACCGGGGAGTCCGCCTTCCATCTGGGCGGGCCGTGGGAGCTGACCGACGTCGAGGCCGCCGGGATGGACGTGAGCGTCCTGCCCGTGCCCCCGGCCGGGGACGAGCAGTCCCGCCCGTTCGTGGGCGTCCAGGCGTTCTTCGTCAACGCCCACGCCGCCAACCCGGTCGCCGCCCAGGACTTCGCCGCCAACTACCTCACCCGCCCCGAGGCCCAGACGGCCCTGTACGAGAGCACGGGACGGCCGCCGGCCAGCCAGGTGGCCGTGGACCGGATGCAGGGTGATCCGCTGCGCTCGGCCTACGCGCGGATCGCCGAGTCGGGCCTGCCCATGCCGGCCATTCCCGAGATGGGCGCCGTGTGGAGCTTCTGGGGCACCACCGAGAACGCCGTCGTGGACGGCCGCGGGGATCCCGTGGAGCTGTGGGACCGCATGATCGACAACATCGAAGGACAGATCTCATGAGCACGAGCACCACCACCCGGGACGGGACGGCCACCTCCGGGACGGCCGACGGGGACACCGCGCCCGGTGCCCCCCGCGAGCGCCGGCACGCCCACTCCCGGGGGTTCGGCCCGGGCTTCGTGGTCAAGCTGGTCCTGATGGCGCTGATCAACGCCTTCGGCCTCTTCGGCATCCTGGCGGCCTGGGCCGTCGGCAGCTGGGGCATCCTGGTGTTCCTCGCCGCGGCCCTCCTCGCCGCCGACCTCGTGTACTTCCTGCCGGCCCGCAGGCTGCTGCCCGCCAAGTACCTGTTCCCCGGCCTGGCCTTCCTGCTGGTCTTCCAGGTCTTCGTGCTGGTCTACACCGCCGCCACGGCGTTCACGAACTACGGGGACGGGCACAACGCCACCAAGGACGCGGCGATCACCCAGCTCACCACCACGTACGAGCAGCGGGTCGAGGGCTCCGAGGCGTACGCCGTCACGGTGCTCGAGGGCCCGGACGGGCTGGCGCTGGCCGCCGTGCAGGACGACCGGGTGCTCGTGGGTGCTGCGGACCGGCCGCTGGCCCCGCTCGAGGGGGCCGCGGTCACGGAGGGGCGCGTCGTCGAGGCGCCCGGCTACGAGGTCCTCTCCTACGCGGAGGTCGTCGGCGCCCAGGACGAGCTCGGGGAGCTGCGGGTCCCGGTGAGCGGGCAGGCCGAGGACGGTGCGCTGCGCACCGACGACGGCCGCACCGCCTACGCCTACGAGCCCACGCTCGCCTACGACGAGGCCGCCGACGCGATGGTCGCCGCGGACGGCACCGTCTACGCCGACAACGGCGAGGGCGCGTTCGCCGGCCCCGACGGCGAGGTCCTGCGCCCCGGCTGGCGGGTGTTCGTGGGCCTGGACAACTTCGGGGCGATCTTCGACCCGGCCGTCCTGGGCGGACCGTTCGTCGCCGTGACCCTGTGGACCTTCGCCTTCGCCGTCCTGTCGGTGGCGCTGACTTTCTTCCTGGGCCTGCTGCTGGCGATCCTGTTCAACGACGAGAGGCTGAGGTTCCGCAACGTCTACCGCGCCGTCGTCTTCCTGCCCTACGCCTTCCCCGCGTTCCTGTCCATCCTCATCTGGGCGGGCCTGCTCAACACGGACTTCGGCTTCGTCAACGAGGTCCTGCTGGGCGGGACGGGGGTGCCCTGGCTGGAGAACCCCTGGCTGGCCAAGCTCTCGCTGCTGCTGGTCAACCTCTGGCTGGGCTTCCCGTACATGTTCCTCGTGACCACCGGGGCCCTGCAGGCCATCCCCGGGGAGCTCTACGAGTCGGCCGAGATGGACGGGGCCGGCCCGGTGCGCCAGTTCGGCTCGATCACCCTGCCGATGCTCATGGTGGCCGTGGGCCCGCTGCTCATCGCGTCCTTCGCCATGAACTTCAACAACTTCAACGTGGTCTACCTGCTCACCGGCGGCGGCCCGCAGGACCTGGAGTCCACCACCGGGGTGGGCGCCACGGACATCCTCATCTCGTTCGTCTACAAGATCGCGTTCGCCGGCGGCACCAACGACTACGGTCTGGCCTCGGCCCTGTCCATCCTCATCTTCATCATGGTGGCCGTCGTCTCCGCGCTGACGTTCCGCCGCAGCAAGGCTCTCGAGGAGATCAGCTGACATGTCCACCCCCACGACTCCCACCACGTCCCCGCGCCGGCGGCCCTCGGCGGGCCGGCGCTTCGCCCGCGGCGGGTGGAAGCACCTGGCCGCCATCGCCGCGTGCGTCTTCGCCCTCTTCCCGCTGGTCTACGCCTTCTCCGCGTCGCTGTCCGCCTCGGGGTCCCTGCTGGGGTCCAACCAGCTGTTCTCGGACCTCACGGGGGCCAACTACGCCGACCTGCTCAGCGACCCGCAGAACCCCTACCTGACCTGGTTCGGCAACTCGCTGTTCGTCTCGGTCAGCACGGCCGCGGGCACGGTGCTGATGGGCGCGGCCGCGGCCTACGCGTTCTCCCGCTTCCGCTTCCGCTCCCGCCGGGGCGGGCTGCTGGCCCTGCTGGTGATCCAGATGTTCCCGCAGCTGCTGGCGTTCGTGGCGATCTTCCTGCTGCTGTTCGCGATCTCCGAGGTCTACCCGGTCCTGGGCCTGAACTCCCGGCTGGGCCTGGTGGCCGTCTACCTGGGCGGGGCGCTGGGGGCCAACACGTTCCTCATGTACGGCTTCTTCAACACGATCCCCAAGGACCTGGACGAGGCTGCGGAGCTCGACGGCGCCTCCCACGCCCAGATCTACTGGACCATGATCCTGCCGCTGGTCACCCCCATCCTCGTGGTGGTCGGGATGCTGTCCTTCATCGCGTCCTTCTCGGACTTCCTGCTCGCCCAGATCGTGCTGCAGGACCCGGAGAAGTACACGCTGGCCGTGGGGCTCTACCAGTTCGTCTCCGTGCAGTTCGGGGAGAACTGGGGCGTGTTCACCGCCGGGGCGATCCTGGCGGCGATCCCGGTGGTCGTGCTGTTCCTGTTCCTGCAGCGCTACATCGTCTCCGGGCTGACCGGCGGCGCGGTGAAGGGCTGACGCCGGGTCCTGCCATGATGGGGCGGGACCCGGGACGGACGGAAGGTGGTGCGCGGTGACGCTGGTGGACAACGCGGTGTACGTGAGCGGGGTGCGGACCTCCAGCCCGCGCGACCTCGACGAGACCTACGCGGCCCTGCGCGCCCGCGGCGGCATGGCGTGGATCGGACTCTACCGCCCCGGGACCGCCGAGGTGCAGTCCGTGGCCCAGGAGTTCGGCCTGCACCCCCTCGCCGTCGAGGACGCCCTCAAGGGCCACCAGCGCGCCAAGCTGGAGCGCTTCGGGGACACCCTCTTCGTGGTGCTGCGCCCGGCCCGGTACCTGGACGACGTGGAGAAGGTCGAGTTCGGGGAGCTGCACGTCTTCGTGGGCGCCGACTTCGTGGTCACCGTCCGGCACGCCGAGTCCCCCGACCTGGCCGCGGTGCGCCACCGGCTGGAGACCTCGCCGGAGCTGCTGCGGATGGGCCCGCAGGCGGTGCTGTACGGGATCCTCGACGAGGTGGTCGACCGCTACCTGCCCGTCCTCGCGGGGCTGGAGAACGACATCGACGAGATCGAGGACGAGATCTTCGCCGCGGACCAGGACGTCTCCCGCCGCATCTACGAGCTCTCCCGCGAGGTGATCGAGTTCCAGCGCGCCGTGCACCCGCTGGTGCACATGCTCGACGCCCTGCAGCGCGGCTCCGAGAAGTACGGCCTGGACGCGGAGCTGCAGACCCGGCTGCGGGACGTGCAGGACCACGCCATCCGCGCCGCGGACCGCGCCGACTCGTTCCGGGCGCTGCTGCAGAACGCCCTCACGGTGCACGCCACCCTCGTGGGCCAGCGGCAGAACGACGAGATGCAGCGGCTCACCGAGTCCGCCCTGGCGCAGAGCGAGGAGGTCAAGCGGATCTCCTCCTGGGCGGCCATCCTCTTCGCCCCCACCCTGGTGGGCACGGTGTACGGCATGAACTTCGAGCACATGCCGGAGCTCGCGTGGCCGCTGGGCTATCCGTTCGCGCTGCTGGCCATGCTCGGCATGGGCCTGGTGCTCTACGGGGTGTTCAAGTGGAAGAAGTGGCTGTGAGCGGCGCCGGGGGAGCGCCCCGGCGTGCGGACGCCGGGTCTCAGACGCTGTGGCGCATCGCGCGGATCCCCACGGCCAGCCCCAGGGCGGCCAGTGCGGCCGCCGCGAGCGCGCCGGCCGCGACGGAGGGGTCGCCGAACCGGCCGTTGAACAGGGCCCGCTCGGCGTCGACCATGTAGGTGAGGGGGTTGAACCGGGAGAGCGCCTGCATCCAGCGCGGGCCGGCCTCGAGGGGCAGGAGCATCCCGGAGAGCAGCATGAGCGGGAACAGCAGTCCCTGCTGCACGGTCCAGAACATCCAGTCCCGGTTCCGCGAGACGATGGCCAGGGCGTAGCTCAGCGCGCCCAGCCCCACCCCGAAGACCGCGAGGATCGCCAGGCCCACCACCATGCCGGGCGGGGACGGGCGGAAGCCGGCGAGCGCGGCCACCCCGGAGAGCACCAGGGCCTGCAGGACCAGCGGCACCATCTCCTTGCACGCCCGCCCCACCATGAGGGACGAGCGGGACACCGGGGCCACCAGCATCCGCTCGTGCGCCCCGGACTGGATCTCGAACAGCAGGTTCGACCCGGTCATGGCGGTGCCGAACAGCGCGATCATCACCACGATGCCCGGCACGAACCACTGGAACGCCTGGTCGAGGGGCAGCCCGGTCATCCCGCCCAGGAGCGGGCCGAAGAGGGCCAGGAACATCAGCGGCTGCACGAGCGAGAACACCAGGCTGAAGGGGTCGCGGACCACCGGGCGCAGCTCGCGCACGAAGACGCTGACGGAGTCGTGCAGCACACCGGCCGGGCGGGCCTGGGCGCCGGGCGCCTTGCGAGGAGGCGGGACGGTGGTCACGGGGCCGCTCCCACGCTCGGGGCCTCGGCGGCCGGGCCGGCCTCGGACGGGCTCGGGTCCTGCTCGCGCAGGCTCCGGCCGGTGAGCCGCAGGAAGACGTCGTCGAGGGTCGGGCGGGCCAGCTCCGCGGTCCGCGCCGGGTGGCCGCTGCGGTCGAGTTCGCGCAGCAGGCCCGGCAGCACGCGCTCGCCGTGCTCGACGGCGACGACGACGCGCGTGCCCTCCCCGGTCGCGGCCGCCTCCGGCTCGGCGGCGGCCCCGGCGGCCCCGGCGGCGCGGGCCGCGGCCCGGACCGCCGCCGCCGCCGCGTCCGGGGCGGCGTCCACGGTCAGGGTGATCCGGTCGCCGGCGAGGTCGCTCTTGAGCCGGGACGCGGTGTCGTCGGCGATGATCCGGCCCCGGTCCACGACCATGACCCGCTCGGCGAACTGGTCCGCCTCGTCCAGGTAGTGGGTCGTGAGGAACAGGGTCGATCCGTAGCGCCGGCGCAGCTCGAGGATGTGCTCCCAAAGGTTCGCCCGGGACTGCGGGTCCAGCCCGGTCGTGGGCTCGTCGAGGAAGAGGAGCTGGGGGCCGGGGATCAGGCCCAGGGCGATGTCCACGCGCCGGCGCTGGCCGCCGGAGAGCTTCATCGTGGGCCGGCGCACGAGCTCCCCGAGGCCGAGCGCCTCCACGAGCTCGTCCGCGCGGCGCCGCGTCTCCGCCCGGCCCAGCCCGTAGAGCGCGCCCTGGCTGAGCAGCTCGTCGCCCACCCGCTGGTACTGCCCGGCCCCGTTCTTCTGCCCGATGTAGCCGATGCGCGCGCGCACCTCGGCCGGCTGCCGGGCGATGTCGAACCCGCACACGGTGGCGGTGCCGCCGGTGGGCCGCAGCAGCGTGGTGAGCATGCGCAGGGACGTGGACTTGCCCGCACCGTTGGGCCCGAGGAACGCGGTCAGCGTTCCGGGCGCCACGTCCATGGTCAGGTCGCGCACCGCGTCGACGATCCGGCCGCCGGGCCCGCGGAAGCTCTTGCTCAGCCCCCGGGCGCTGATGATGGGTGGGGTGCTCATGGGTCCACGGTAGAAGGCTTTCCGGCCGGATGGCGTCCGCACCGGGGCGGGCACCCCATAGAGTTCAGGGCGTGACCCTGCAGACCACCACCTTCGACCCCGCACGGGTCCGGCGCGCCCGGATCGCGGTGTCCGCCTTCTTCCTCACCAACGGCGCCCTCTACGCGAACCTCCTGCCCCGCCTGCCGGAGGTCAAGGAGGCGTTCGGCCTCTCCAACACCCTGTACGGGTTCCTCGTGGTGGCGTTCCCGCTCGGGGCGATCCTGGTGGGCGCTCTCCCGGCCCGGGCCATCCGCCGCTTCGGCTCCGGGCACGTCGCGGCGCTGGGCACCGTGCTGCTCGCCGTGTGCCTGGCCGCCGCCGGGGCCGGCGCCGGGCTGGGCGCCGGCACGCAGGCCGGGGTGGTCGTGTTCCTCGCGGCCATGTTCCTGGGCGGGGCGCTGGACGCCCACGTGGACACCGCCCAGAACGCCCAGGGGATGGAGGTGCAGCGGGCCCGGGGCCGCTCGGTCATCAACTCCCTGCACGCCCTCTGGAGCCTGGGCGCGGTGCTCGGCGGGCTGATGGGCGCCGCGGCGCTCGCCCTCGGCGTCCCGCTCGGGTGGCACCTCCCGGTGAGCGGGCTCGTGTGGAGCGTGGTCGCCCTGGTGGCGCTGCGCTCCGCGCTGACCCCGGCCGAGGGCACGGCCCTGCGCACGGTGGCCGACCCTGCGGTGCCGGAGCCCGGGGACCCGGCGGGCACCGCGCCGGAGCGGCGGCGGGCCGGGGCCGGGCACCGGTCGGCCGGGCGCATCGTCGTCGTCAGCCTCCTGCCCGTGGCCCTGATCGCGATGGCGGGGGTCATGGTGGAGGACGCGGGGATGAACTGGTCGGCGGTCTACCTCAACGCCGAGCTGGGCGCCCCGCTGGCCACCGCCGGGCTGGGCCTGGTGGCGCTGATGGCTGCCCAGTTCGTGGGCCGGGTGCTCGGGGACCCCCTGACCGACCGCTGGGGCCGGGTCGCCGTGGCCCGGGCCGGCGCCGCCCTCAGCGCGCTCGGCCTGCTCCTGGTGGTGCTCGCCCCCGTCCCGGCCGTGGCGGTGGCCGGCTTCGCGGTGGCCGGCTTCGGCTGTGCGACCCTCGTGCCCGCCGCCTTCCACGCCGCCGACGACATCCCGGGACTGCGCACCGGGACGGGCCTGGCGCTGGTCAGCTGGCTGATGCGGATCAGCTTCCTGAGCCTGTCCCCGGCCATCGGGATGCTCTCCGACGCCGTGGGGCTGCGGGCCGCCCTCGTGGTGGTGCCGGTCTTCGCCCTCGTCGCGGCGCTGACGGCCGGGGTGCTCCGCGACGGGTCGGCGGCCTCGCCGCGGAACTGATCCGGGTCTATCCTGGCTCCACCATGCATCACCACTTCTTCCGCTGACGGGTCCCGCGCACCCGCCGCCGCACGTGCCGCGGCGGGTCCCCTTCCTGCCCACCCGTCCCGTCCCGAGGAGCCCGGCCCGTCCGGCCGCGCGGCTCCGCAGCCTGGAGGAAGCATGTCCACGACCCCCGCCCACCGTCCTCCCCTGCCCGCGGGCGAGCAGGCCCAGCTGGTCGCCGCGGGCGTCCGCCTGCGCCGCGGCCCCCGGCTCGTGCTCGACGGGCTCGACCTCACCGTCACCCCCACCACCCGGCTGGGGGTGGTGGGGGAGAACGGCCGCGGCAAGACCTCCCTGCTCGGCGTGCTCTCCGGCGCCCTCGCCCCGGACGCCGGCACGGTGCGCCGCACCGGGACGCTGGCGGTGGTGGACCAGGAGCTGCCCGTGCCCGCCGAGGCCACCGTGGGCGACCTGCTCGATTCCGAGCTCGCCGCCGAGCACGCCGCGGTGGCCGAGGTGCAGGACGCGTCCCGCGCCCTGGCCGCCGGAGCCCCCGGCGCCGACGAGGCCTACGCCCGGGCCCTGACGGACGCCCAGGCCCTCGACGCCTGGGACGCCGACCGGCGGGTGGACCTCGCCCTCCAGGCCCTGGGGGCGGTGACCGACCGCTCCCGGGTGCTCGCCACCCTGTCCGTGGGCCAGCGCTACCGCGTGCGCCTGGCCTGCCTGCTGGGCACCGTCCACGACCTCCTGCTGCTCGACGAGCCCACCAACCACCTCGACGCCGCGGGGCTGGCGCACCTGGGCGCGGCGCTGCGCGAGTTCCGCGGCGGCGTGGTCCTGGTCAGCCACGACCGCAAGCTGCTGGGCCAGGTGGTGGACACCGTTTTGGACCTCGACCCCAGCCGGGACGGCCGCCCGCGCTGGTACGGCGGCGGACTGGCCGGCTGGCGGGCGGGGCGCACGGCCGAGCGGTCCCGGTGGCTGCGCGAGCACCAGGAGCAGCTGGCCGAGCACGCCCGGCTCAGCGACGACCTCGCCCGCGCCCGGTCCCGGCTGGTCGACGGGTGGCGGCCGGAGAAGGGCACGGGCAAGCACACCCGCGCCACCCGGGCCCCCGGCCTGGTGCGCTCGGTGCACCGCCGGCAGGAGGACCTCGACCGGCACCGGGTGGACGTCCCCGAGCCACCCCTGGTGCTGTCCGTGCCCGAGCTGCCCGCCCTGCCCGGCGCCGAGCTGGTGCGGGCGCAGGGCATCGCGGTGGCGGGGCGGCTGCCCCGGCCCGTGGACGTGGCGCTGGGCTCCGGGGACCGGCTGGTGGTCCGTGGTCCCAACGGGGCCGGCAAGTCCACCCTGCTGCAGGTCCTCGCCGGCGGCCTGGTTCCCGACGCCGGCTCCCGTGCGGCCGCCCCCGGGCTGCGCATCGGCCTGTTCGCCCAGGACGGCCCGCGGCCCGATCCCCGTCCCGCCCAGGAGGTGTACGAGCAGGAGCTGGTCCGGCTCGTGCTCGCCGGCCGGCTGGCCGAGGCCGAGGTGCTGCCCCTCTCCGAGCTCGGGCTGCTCGACGCCCGGGACCGGCAGCGCCCGGCGGCCGAGCTCTCGGCCGGCCAGCGGCGGCGGCTGGACCTCGCCCGGGTGCTCGCCGCCCGGCCGCACCTGCTGCTGCTGGACGAGCCCACGAACCACCTCTCGATGGCCCTGGTGGACGAGCTCACCGAGGCGCTCGCGGCGACGGCCGCCGCAGTGGTGCTGACCACCCACGACCGGCAGCTCCTGCGGGACACCAGGCACTGGCCGCGCCTGCTCCTGTGACCTGGCGCCGCCGCCCCCCCCTCCCGTCCCGGCCCCTCATGCGCCGAGTCCCCCAGCCCTGTGGGCTCGACGCGCCGAGTCCCCATGAGGCGCCAATTCCCCTCGATCGTTCTGGGGGGATTGGCATGAGGTGGGGGACTGGGCCGCCACGTGGGGGACTCGGCGGTGGGGGCCTGGGGATGGTGGGGGAGTCGGCGGTGGAAGGCATGGACGGCCGAGTGATGGGGACTCGGCGGTGGCGGGGGCATGGACGACCGAGGGGTGGGGACTGGGCGATGAGCAGGAGGTGATGGGGAGGAAGTGCTGGGGAGGGGTGACGGGGCGGGTGGTCCGGGTGGGTCAGTCGATCCGGACCTCGCGGGCCCCGCGCTCGAGGCCGCGCTCCAGGGCTGCGATGACGTCGTCGATGTTGTGGCCGGGAGGCAGCGCGGGCGGGAGCCCGGCCAGCGCCCGGTCCACGAGCCCGGTGTCCATGTGGGGCAGGCGGGCGTCCACCACGGCGATCCGGCGGGGCCGCAGCTCCCGCCGGAGGGAGCCCAGCCACGAGGCCATGGCTGCCTTGCTCGCGGCGTAGGCGCCCATCCCGGCCAGTGGCAGCTCCGCGACCACCCCGGTGAGCACCGCCACCGCGCCGCCGTCCACGAGGTGCGGCAGCGCGGCGCGGATCACGGCCATCGGACCGAGGGCGTTGACCTCGAACAGCTCCTCCACGACCGCCTCGTCCTCCTCGGCAGCGGGGCCGAACGCGGCGACGCCCGTCGCGATCACCACGGCGTCGAACCCGCCGAGCTCCTCCGCCGCCGTGCGCACCACCGCGGCGGCCTCGTCGTGGTCCACGAGGTCCAGGGCGTGCGCGGCGCGTGCCCCCAGCCGGGCGCGCAGCTGCTCCGCGTCCGCGGCCGAGCGGCCCGTCACCACGAGATTGCCGGTGTGCTCGCCCAGCCGCTCGCACAGCCGCTGTCCCAGGACGCCGGTCGCGCCCACCACGAGGATCCGTGCGTCGTTCAGGTCCATGGTCGTTCTCCCGCCCACTCGAGGGGCCCGGGCCGGGGCCGTGACCCCGAGCGTACCGATCCGCCCCGACACCGCCCAGAGCCTGACCTCGTCGTCGTCGCCCCCATGCCGGATGCGCGTCCGGCAACGAGGAAACGCCGCCGCCGCGCGGGCCGTTGCCGTCGGTGTCCCGGCCGGCGTGGATCGCGGTGCTCGGAGCCGTGCCGGGCGAGCTCGTCCGCGGTGCGCTCCGTCGCCATGGACCTCACCGACGCGTCCCGGCTGCACGACGCCGACGGCTGGCAGGGCGACGTGCGGCTGACGACCTCGCTGACCGACGCCGACGTCCCGCCGCCCACCGTCATGCTCCCCGCTCGTCATGCACGGCTTGGGGCCGGTAGAGACCGGGGCGGACGCGCCCAACGGCATCACCGACCGCACGGTGGTCCTCGGCTCCGCCCACGACCTCCCCTCCCCCGCGGCGGCCGAGGCGCACGCCGCGACGGAGGAGCACCGGCAGGTCCGGGCGATGATCGCCCCGTTCCGCGCCTGAGCCCGGAAACGCGCGGGGGACCGGTGGCCACGCGGCCGGGACGAGACCGGCGGGCCCCGGAACGCCCTCGGCAACCGGCAGGCGACCGGCGGCTCCGGAACGCCCTCGGCAGCCGGCGGGCAGCCGGCGGGCGACCGGCGGCTTCGGAACGCCCTCGGCAGCCGGCGGGCGACCGGCGCGCACCGACCCCTCGCGGCCCGGGATGGCCTAGGGTCACTGGTCAGGCGGTGGCACTGCAGCCACCCCGTGACCCGAGAGGCCCTCCCCGTGCACAAGATGATCGTTCTCTACCCCGAGCCCGAGGACCGGGCGGCATTCGTGAGCTACTACGAGTCCACCCACCTTCCCCTGGTGCAGCAACTGCCCGGGCTGCTGGACTGGCGCTACAGCGTGGACGTCAAGGCCGCCACCGGCGGCTCCCCGTATTTCGCGGTGTTCGAGGCCGACTTCGCGGACGCCGAGGCCATGGGCGAGGCCCTGGCCTCGCCGGAGGGCGCCGCCGTCGGCGCGGACGTGGCCAACTACGCCACGGGCGGGGCCGTGGTGCTCGACTACCCGGTGAGCGGTCCCGCCGCGGCCCGCTGACGGCGGCAGGGCCGGCCCTCCGGATCCAGCATCCGCACCGGGGCCTCCCGCGTCTCCACCTCGCGGACCGTCCCGGTGAGGGTCATGGGGAACTCGTCGACCACGTGGACGGAACGGGGATCCGGTGCCGGGCGATCCGCTCGGCACCGGATCCCCGCAGCGGTTCCGCGGTGCGAGGCGCGGCCCCGTCGCGCAGCCGCAGCCACGCCATGGCCTCCTCGCCGTGGACGGGTTCCGGCCCGCCGGCGGCCCGGGCGTCGACGACGTCCGGGGAAGCACGGGCGGGCCGCTCACCACGCGTGATGCAGGACAACGCGGCCAGATCGTCACGATCCTCCGCGACGCGGGCCCTCCTACTCGGGGTTGTCGACGGGGACGTATCCCATGCGCCTGCTGACCCGTTCGCCCGCCTGCTTGAGGTCCTCGACGAGCTCGGCCATCTTCTCCTCGGTGAACCGGAAGGCCGGACCCGAGACGCTGATCGAGGCGATGACCGAGCCGAGATGGTCGCGCACCGGCACGGCGACCGCGTTCAGCCCGATCTCGAACTCCTCGCACACGGTGGCGTAGCCCCGTGCGGCCACATCGATCAGCTGCCGCTCCAGCTGCTTCCGCGACGTGATCGTGCGGGCGGTGAGCGTGGGCATTCCCTGGGCGCGGAGGATACGGGCTCGCTCGTCGGACGGCAGGCCGGCCAGCAGCACCTTGCCGCTGGACGTGGCGTGCAGGGGGGTGAGGCTGCCGATCCAGTCGTGGGTCCCGAGCGAGGACGGCCCGATCTCCTGGTCCACGTTGACGGCTTGCCCCTCGCGCAGGACCGCCAGGTTGACCGTCTCGGAGTGGGTTCTCGCGAGGCGGCGGATCTCGTCGCGTGCCTCGGCGACCACGCTCAGACGGCCGGGGATCGCGTGGGCCAGCCGCAGGATGCCGAAGCCGAGCTCGTACCGGCTGCCGTCGCTCGGGTGGTGCACCAGGCCCCGGAGCTCCAGCGCGCCGAGCAGCCGGGACGCCGTGGACTTGTGCACGCCCAGCTCCGCGGCCACCTCGGTCACCGTCGAGCCGCCGGTGCGGGCGAGGACCTCGAGCACCGTGATGGCGCGGTCGACGGACTGGACTCCGCCGGGGGTCACGCCGTCGGTCGTGGTCTGCTCCTTCGAGGCATCGGACGCGATCAGGGGTCTGGGATCGGAGGAGGACATGACTCCATGGTAGCCAATAGCGGATTTCGTGCTCCGGGCATGACTCCGGCCGCCGAGCGGTCTCGGCGGCCGGAGTGGTGCGTGGAAGTGCTGGGCCGGTCCGGTGCCCCGGTCCGGCAGCTCGGTCAGGACGGGTTGCTCTCCTTCTTCCGACTCCGGCTGGTGTGCCCGTTCTGCCCGTTCTGCGGGGCGTAGATCGGCTGACCGGCGGCCGTGGCGTCCACCGCCTGGAACTGGGCCGTGTGCGGATCCGTGCTCTCCCGGGTGACCAGGGTGAACTTCTGGTGCCCGTACTCGTCGACGGCATGGCGCACCGCACGGTTCATCACGGACTCGGACAGGCGCTTGCGCAACCACATGGGATCCCGGCGCAGATCCCGGGCCAGGGCGACGCACAGCAGGAACATCACCAGCACGAACGGCAGGGCGGAGACGATCGTCATCCGCTGCAGGCCGCCCAACGCGGCTGCGGGATCGTCGCCGCCGGCCAGCAGCATCACCGCGGCGACGCCTCCCATGAGCACGCCCCAGAAGACGATGACCGGGCGGGAGGGCTCCAGGCTGCCCCGGGAGCTGAGCGAGCCGGTCACGATGGACGCCGAGTCGGCGCCCGTGACGAAGAAGATCCCGGTGAGCACCATGGCCAGTACGGCAAGTCCGACGGTGACGGCCTGCGGCAGGTCCAGCCCGGTGAACATGTCGTAGATCGCGCTGTCGAAGGAGATGGTCGGGGACCCGTCCACGACCGTCGCGATGCCGTCGGCGGGATCCGGCGTGGCGTCGGCCCGGCGCTGGATGTCGATGGCCGTGCCGCCGAAGACGGCGAACCACAGCAGGGACACGAGCGAGGGCACCAGGAGAACCCCCACCACGAACTGGCGGATGGTCCTGCCTCGGCTGATCCGGGCGACGAACATGCCCACGAAGGGAGTCCAGGACACCCACCAGGCCCAGTAGAAGATGGTCCACCCCGACAGCCAGGCGCGCATGTCCTCGCCGCCCACCGCCTCCGTGCGGGCGGACATCTCCGGCAGCATCTGCGCGTAGGAGCCGATCGCCGAGGGAATGAGGTTGAGGATGAAGACGGTGGGGCCCACAGCGAAGATGATGACCGCCATGATGACGGCCAGCACCATGTTGGTGTTGGAGAGGAACTGGATGCCCCGGGCGATGCCGGAGACGGCCGAGGCCACGAAGCAGAACGTCAGCACCGCGATGACGGCCACCAGCATCGGGGTGGTCACCTCGCCGACGACGCCGTTGAACTGCAGGCCGCTGCCGATCTGCAGGGCGCCCAGGCCAAGGGACGCGGCGGTCCCGAAGACGGTCGCGAAGATGGCGAGCATGTTGATGATCTTCCCGCCGATGCCGTCCACGGCCCGGCGCCCGAAGATCGAGACGAAGGCCTCGGAGAGCAGGTTCTTGCGGCCCAGGCGGAAGGTGCCGTAGGCGATGGCGATGCCGACCACCGCGTACATAGCCCACGGGTGCAGCGTCCAGTGGAACAGCGACGTGGCCATCGCGGCCTCGATCGCCTCGGCCGTCTGCGCGTCGGCCGTGGCCGGCGGCGGGGAGATGTAGTGGTAGAGCGGCTCGGCGACGCCGTAGAACATCAGGCCGATGCCCATGCCGCAGGCGAACATCATCGAGATCCACGAGACCGTCCGGAACTCGGGACGCTCGCCGTCCTGGCCCAGCGGGATGTTGCCGAAGCGACCGATCGCCAGCCAGAGGACGAAGACCACGAACAGGGAGGCCAGCAGCACGAAGATCCATCCGGTGCTGTGCAGCACCCATTCCAGCGCCACCGTCGAGGCGTTGGACAGGCTCTCCGTGTTGAGGAAGCCCCACAGCACGAACGCGACGACGAGGGCTCCGGTGACCACGAAGATCGTCCGGTCGAGCCCTTCCAGGCCGGCGCGGAAGGACTTCCGCCGCTCGGCGACACCGTCCTTCAGCTCGTCGAGGATCGCGACCTCCTCGGCCTCGGCCTCGTGCAGCAGGGTCGTGTCGTCCACGGGTGCCGTCGCGGGCTGTGCCGCCGGATCCTCGGCGGACACCGGGTCAGTGCGATTGTCGTCGGTGCTCATTGGACCTTCTCCTGGCGCTGCGGGCTGGTAACCGGGACGACGTCGCCGATTTTTTCGGTGATCCAGTCGTGGAAGGCGCCGATGTGGTGTTCGGAGGGGACGAGGACGCCGCCGGTGGCGTAGATCTTGGAGTTCATGGCGGGTTGG